>NZ_JAYKSL010000023.1:0-74254 GCF_035481585.1 Salipiger marinus
CGGGCGCGCAGGCGGCGGCCAGCCTGCCGCCCTTGATGCGGCTGGCATGTTTGCGGATGGCGTTCATCACCCCGATCGGCGCGCCAGAGGCCAGCAGCGCCCGGTTCAGCGCCTGTTCCTCCGTCAGCGTCAGGCCGTCGGGCGGGGCGGGCAGCAGCGCCGAGCCGCCGCCGCAGACCAGCGCCACCACCAGATCACGCTCGGTCAGGCCCCGCACCGCGTCAAACAGCGCCTCTGACGCCGCCATCCCCGCCGCATCGGGCACCGGATGCGCGGCCTCCATCACCCGCAGCGTGGCACAGGGCGCGCCATAGCCGTAGCGCGTGACCACCACGCCCTCCAGCGGGCCGTCCCAGAGCTGTTCAAACGCCTGCGCCAGCTGCGCCGCCCCCTTGCCAAGGCCGATCACCACGGTGCGCCCCTCCGGACGCCCGGGCAGATGCGCCCGCAGCGCCTGCACCGGATCGGCAGCAGCCACCGCCGCGTCAAACAGCCCCGCCAGAAACTGCGTCTCCGTCACGGTCAGATCTCCAGATCGCAGACAAACACCCCCTCCGCGCCGCCATCCAGCCGCGCCACGATCTCGGCGCCAATGGCCTGATGCTCTGCATCAACCAGATAAGCGTCGCGCGCCGCCCGGTCGGCGAAGTCGATCCAGAACATGTCCAGAAAGCCCCGCACCAAGGGCAGCTCGACCGAAAGATTGCGCCTGCTCTGAAACGCCACCAGCCCGTCAAGACGTGAAGAAAGCCCTTCAAGCCGCTCATAAAGCGCGTGTTTTTCGCGTTCTGTCACCTCGTCGCGAAACCGCAGAAACACCATGTGCCGGATCATCGGCCTTCCTCCCTGTGACAGATCTCAGCCGCGGAAGCGCGGTGGATGTTTGCCGCGAAACCCGGCCAGCCCGGCCTGAAGCTCGGCGGACCCGGCGGCGATGCGCCCGGCCAGCGACTCCAGCACGCGTCCGTTTTCCTCGCCCTCGGCGGCATTGATCAGCATCTTGGCAAGCTCGGTCGCAAGCGGGCCGCGTGCCAGAACCCGCGCCGCAAGCGCCTGCCCCGCCGCAAGCCCGCCGCCCGTGGCGGCGACGGCATCGACCAGCCCCAGCGCCCGCGCTTCCTCGGCGGTGAACACCTCGCCAAACAGCGCCATGCGCCGCACGGTCTGCGCCCCGAACCGCCGGGTGCAGCGCTGCGTGCCGGACCAGCCCGGAATGATGCCCAGCCCGGTTTCCGGCAGCCCGATCTTCACATGCGCTTCGGCAATGCGGTAATCGGCGCAGGCCGCAAGCTCCAGCCCGCCCCCCAGCGCGGGGCCGTTCAGCACCGCGATCACCGGCTGGCGCAGCCGGGCCAGCGCGTCAAAGGCGCTATGCCCGTCGCGGATCCAGTGCCGCCCGAAATCCTGCGCGCTCTCTCCGCTCCAGGCGTCGATATCTCCGCCCGCGCAGAAGGCCCGCCCGCTGCCGGTCAGCAGCAGCACGTCCAGATCGTCGCGCCGTTCGATCTCGCGGCAGAGGGCTGCAAGCTCGTCCACCATCGCGGCATCCAGCGCGTTGCGCCGCGCCTCCCGGGTCAGCCGCAGCACACCCACCCGGTCCGCCACGCTGAGCGACAGCGCCCCGTTCATGCGCCCGCCGGGGTCAGCGACAGCCCCATCGGGCCGGGGCGGAACAGCCGCGCATCCATGGGCCGCAGATCCGCCGCCACCTCCAGCGCGCCGCTGCACTGATCCAGCACGTCGCGCTGCAGATCCAGCCCCGGCGCAAGCTCTGTCACCACCAGCCGCCCGCCGCGCAGACAGATCACGCAGCGTTCGGTCACATAGGTCACCTGCTGGCCCTGATCCGAAGCGCGGCTGCCGGAAAAGGACACCTGATCCACCGCATCGACAAATTTCGGAATCCGGCCCTCGCGGTCGATCACCAGCCGGCCATCGGTGATGCGCATCTTGGCCCCGGCGTTGAAATTTCCCGAAAAAACAATGCGTTTCGCCCGAGACGTAATGTCGACGAACCCGCCCGCGCCCGCTGTCCGGTGCGGCACCGCCGACAGCCGAGAGACATTGACCGACCCGTCACGGCCGACTTCCAGAAACGACAGCAGCGAAGCGTCGAAGCCGCCCGCCTGAAAATAGGCGAACTGATGCGGGGAGGCGACAAAGGCCTCGGCATTGGCGGCACAGCCGAATTTGAAATCCAGCAGCGGCACCCCGCCCACCGCGCCCTGTTCGATCATCCATGTGACGGCGCCGTGCTGGCCCTCCTCGACCAGAATGCGCGGCACATTGGCGGAAATCCCGAAGCCGATATTCACCGCCCATCCCGCCTGCAGCTCCTGCGCGACGCGGCGCGCGATGACCTTGCCCACGCCGAATTCCGGCAGGCTGAAGCTGTCAAGCGGGCGGATCAGCTCTCCGGAAATCGCCGGATCATAGGGGGTGGCCGTGGTCTGCAACTGCTCCGGGGCCTCGACCACCACATCGACAAGAATGCCCGGCACCCGCACGTCATGGGGCCGCAGCGAGCCGTTCATCGCGACGCGGCGCACCTGCGCGATGACGATGCCGCCGCTGTTGCGCGCGGCCAGCGCCAGTTCCATGGCACCAAGATAGGCGCCCTCCTGCTCGAAGCTGAGATTGCCGCGCTCGTCGGCGGTGCTGGCCCGGATGATCGCGACATCGGGCGCGATGGGTCGGAAATACAGCCAGTCCTCGCCCTCGAAATGGCGGCGCTGCACGATGGGCGCGGCGCGGGCGGCATCGTTCATCGCACCGCCTTCCAGATCCGGGTCTACAAAGGTCTGCATGCCGATCTTGGTCAGCACGCCCGGACGCCGGGCGGCACCTTCGCGCAGCATGTCGAAGATCACGCCCGAGGGCAGGTTGTAGGCGCGCAGGTCATTGGCAAGGATGCGCTGCCAGATCAGCGGCGGCTCGGCACTGCTGGGCCCCGATGGGTAGGATCCGCCGATGATGCAGGCGATCATGCCGGGCTGGGCCAGATGGTCCACGCCCTTGGTGCCGAACATGTCCCCGGCGGCGATGGGGTGCACCGTGGTCAGATCGCGCGGCGCGCCCTCGCGCGCAAACCGCGCGCCAAGCGCGGACAGAACCGCATCGGGGCAGCACAGCCCGCTCGACGAATTGACCGCCACAACGTCAGAATCCTTGACGAGCCGGACGGCCTCCTCCGCCGTCTTGACCTTGGACATCTGGCCTCCCCCCTCTTTCGCACTTCATGTAACTAACTGGTTATTTGTGACTATGGCGCGAAGGCCGCAGGGCTGCAAGTGTCTTTTCTTGCGTTAAATATAAGTAACTGTATGGTTACATTATTTGGCAAGGAGGACCAGAGATGACCATCTATTTCCAGAAGACCTACCAGCGCGGCTTCGGCACCTACCCGCTGCGCGCAGAGCCGCTGCGGCAGGCGATTCTTGCGGCCGCAGAGACCGGCTACCGCGCCTTTGACACCGCACAGATGTATGGCAACGAGGCCGAGACCGGTGCCGCCCTCGCGCAGACCGGCCTCGCGCGCGACGAATTCTGCCTGACCACCAAGGTGGATATCGCGAATTTTGGCGCGGACCGGTTCCTGCCCTCGGTGGAACAGAGCCTGCGGGATCTGCAGGTTGATGCGGTGGACGTGCTGCTGCTGCACTGGCCCGCGCCCGATGGCGATCTTGCGCCATCGCTGGATCTGCTGGAACAGGCGCGCGCGCGCGGGCTGACCCGGCATGTGGGCCTGTCGAATTTCACCGCCGCGATGATGCGCGAGGCACGGCAGCGGATGTCCTGCCCCATCGTGACCAATCAGGTCGAATTCCACCCGCTGCTGGACCAGAGCCGCCTGCTGGAGGCCGCGCGGGACACGGGGATCCCGCTGGCCTCCTACTGCTCGGTGGCGCGCGGCGAGGTGTTCAGGCACGCCATCTTTGCCGAGATCGGCGCGGCTTATGGCAAAAGCGCGGCACAGGTCGTGCTGCGCTGGATCCTGCAGACGGGCGTGTCCATCAACACCATGTCCACCAAACCCGAAAACATCGCCGCAAATTTCGACGTGATGGATTTTACCCTGTCCTCGGTCGACATGGCGCGGATCGGCGCGATGACCGCCACCGGCCACCGGGTCGTCAGCCGCGATCTTGTGCCCTATGCGCCGGAATTCGACTGACGCCACGCAAACGGGGGGCAGGCGCGCGGCCTGCCCCCCTGTCAATGCATGGGTCTTTGCCGCCGAAGGTCAGCGGTTGCCGCGGATCATGTCCGCCGCCTTTTCCGCGATCATGATGGTTGCGGCGTTGGTGTTGCTGCCCACAAGGCTGGGCATCACCGAACTGTCGCAGATGCGCAGCCCCGCCACCCCGCGCACCCGAAGCTGCGGATCGACCACCGCCATCTCGTCGCTGCCCATCTTGCAGGTGCAGGTCGGGTGATAGGAGGTCCGGCCATACCGCCGCGCATAGGCCTCGTAATCGGCCTGGCTCTGCACCGAGGCATCCGGAAAATGCACCGCGCGCAGGATCTTGCTGAGGCTCGGCTGGGCAAAGATCTCGCGGCTGATCTTCACGCCTTCGACCGAGACGCGCAGATCGTCCGGATCGCCAAGGAAATTCGGATCCACCAGCGGCTGATCCGCCGCAGTCCCCGACCGCAGCCGCACGCTGCCCCGCGACTTGGGCCGCAGCGTGTAGCTGTTCAGCGTCACGCCAGAGCTGCCTTTCGGCACGCTCGGCACCCCGGCCTCTGCCCCGGCCCCGGCAAGGAAATGGAACTGCAGGTCAGGCATGGGCGCGCTGCGGTCGGCATACCAGAAGGCGCCCCCCTCCACCACGTTGGAGGTGACAGGCCCGCTGCCGAACAGCAGGTATTGCAGCCCCGCCCAGACCATCCAGTGCGGCCTGTTGTATTTGTCCAGACTGTCATGCCCGGTCAGCTCCGCCACGATGTCGATGCCGAAATGATCCTGCAGGTTCTCGCCCACGCCGGGCAGATCCTGCACGACCGCGACCCCCGTCTCGCGCAGATGCGCGGCAGGACCAAGCCCCGAAAGCAGCATGAGCTTCGGCGATCCGATGGCCCCAGCCGCAAGGATCACCTCCTGCGTCGCGCGCGCCACGATCCGGGCGCCCTTGCGGTCATACTCCACCCCGGTGGCGCGGCCCTTCTCGATCACCACGCGATGCACGAGGCAGCCGGTCTCCACCGTCAGGTTCGCCCGCCCCAGCGCGGGCCGCAGATAACCCACCGCCGTGGAACAGCGCCGCCCGTTTCGGGTCGTGGTCTGATAGATCCCCGCGCCCTCCTGCGTCGCGCCGTTGAAATCCGGATTGTAGGGCAGGCCCAGTTCCTGACAGGCGCGGACAAAGGCGCGGGTGGTGGGCTGCGGCGTGGGCAGGTCGGACACGCCAAGTGGCCCATCGGTGCCGTGCCACGCGCCGGAAAAGCTGCCATTTCCTTCGGCGCGCAGGAAATATTTCTGGATCTCGGCAAAGGACCAGCCCTCGCAGCCCTCCTCGAAGGCCCAGCGGTCGAAATCGGCGGGCACGCCGCGCGTGAACACCTCGGCATTGATCGAACTGCCACCCCCCAGCACCCGCCCCTGCACATAGGGCAGGCTGCGGTTGTCGGCATGGATCTGCGGCGTGGTGACAAGCCCCCATGTATAGGGGCCGGAGGTCATCTTGGCGAAGCCCACCGGCATGTGGATCAGCGGATGACGGTCGCGCCCGCCCGCCTCCAGCAGCAGCACCTTTGCCGAAGGATCCTCGCTCAGCCGTGTGGCCAGCACGCAGCCCGCAGCCCCTCCTCCGACAATGATGTAGTCATATCCCTCCCGCAAGGTTCACTCCCCCCAATGCGTGCGTTTCCCGATCTCGACGTGAACGGACTTGATCTGCGTGTATTCTTCAACCCCGTAGACCCCGGCCTCCCGGCCCCAGCCCGACTGCCTGAAGCCCCCCAGCGGCAGTTCCGGCCCGCCCGCAAGCGTGGTGTTGACCCAGAACCGGCCCGCGCGCACCCGCCGGGTGACGGTCAGCGCCGTGTCGATGTTCTTGCTCCAGACGCTGGCCGCCAGCCCGTAGACGGTATCATTGGCGATCTCGATGGCCTCGTCGAGCGTGTCAAAGGGCAGGATGACCAGCACCGGGCCAAATACCTCGTCGCGGGCGATCGCCATGTCGCGGGTCACGTCGGTGAATACGGCGGGGGTGATGAACCGCCCCTCGCCGGTATCCAGCACCTCGCCGCCACAGATCAGCCGCGCGCCTTCCTTCTGACCGCTCTGGATATAGCCAAGGATGATGTCATGCTGCGCCGCCGTGGTGATCGCGCCCACCTGCGTCGTCTCGTCCAGCGGATCGCCGATGCGCAGCCTGGCCAGCTTGGCCTGCACCCGCTGCGCAAAGGCTTCGGCCACCGACCGCTCCACGATCAGCCGCGACCCGGACACGCAGCACTGCCCGGCATTGAAGGCGATGCCAAAGGCCACCCCGTCCGCCGCATCGTCAAGATCGGCGTCGGCGAACACGATCTGCGGGTTCTTGCCGCCCAGCTCCAGCCCCAGCTTCTTGAAATTGCTCCGCCCCGCCGCCTCGACGCAGCGCCGCCCGACGGCGGTCGATCCGGTGAAGGACAGCATGTCCACATCCATATGCTCGATCAGCGCCTGCCCGATGCTGCTGCCCGGCCCTGTGACCACGTTCATGCAGCCATCCGGCAGCCCCGCCTCGGTCAGGATCTCGGCCAGCAGCAGCGTGGTGGCGCTGGTGACCTCGGAGGGCTTGACCACCAGCGTGCAGCCGGAGGCAAGGATATAGGGCACGCGTTCGCACAGGATCAGGAAGGGGAAATTCCACGGCGTGATAAGCCCCACCACCCCCACCGGTTCGCGCGTGACAAGGCCGAATAGCCCGTCGCCCAGATTGTTGAAGCTGTCGCCATGCAGGCTGCGCGCCAGCCCGCTGGCATAGTCGAACATGTCGGCACAGCCCATCACCTCGCCGCGCGCCTGTGCAATGGGCTTGCCGTTCTCCAGCGTCTCGAAATAGGCGATCTCCTCGGCCCGGGCGCGGATCAGCGCGGCGGCGCGCAGCAGCACCGCCCCGCGCGCGGCCCCGTCCAGCCCCGACCAGCGCCGGTCCTCGAACGCGCGGCGCGCGGCGGCCACGGCGGTATCCAGATCCGCTGTGGTGCATTTCGGAATGCGGGTCACCGGCACGTCATGCGCGGGCGAGCGGCGTTCCGACAGATCCCGCGTGCCCGCAGGCACCACCTTGCCATCGACAAAAAAGCCGAACTCGCGCGGCACGGTCGGCAGAGAGAGGGGGGTCAGGGCTTGCGTCATCGGATGTCTCCGTTCTTTGGGACCGGCTCAGGCCATCACGATCTGTGTCTTCAGATCGGCGGGCCGGTCGGGACTGCTGTCAAAGGCCTGCTGGATCTGCTCCAGCGGATAGGCGGCGCGGGTGAAGGCGGAGGTGTCGAACCGGCCATGGCAGAGCAGGGTCAGCGCGTCATGCATGTCCTGCCCCATGCCCGCCACCGACCCCTTGACCGAGGTTTCATGCAGGATGGTGTCAAGGATACCCAGCGGCAGCACCGCGTCCGGTCCGGTCAGCCCGAAGGCCGCAAGATGCCCGCCGCGCCGCATCAGCGTCAGCGCCTCGGCATAAAGCGCCGGATGCCCGACGCTTTCGATCACCAGATCGACGCCGCGCCCTTCGGTCGCCTCCTGCACCGCCGCGCGCAGCAGGGCGGGATCGCTGATGCCCCGGTCCGCGCCGACAGCCACCGCCATGGCCACCCGGTCGGGCGACAGGTCGCTGACAAGGATCGGCGCCACGCCCAGCAGTCGCAGAAGCTGCACATGCAGGTTGCCCACCGGGCCCGCGCCGATCACCAGCGCCGACTGGCCCAGACCCACCTGCGCCTTGCGCGCGGCGCGCACCACACAGGCCACGGGCTCGGTCAGGGCCAGAACCGCATCGGGCACCCGCTCTGGCGCGGGCAGCACCAGCCGGGCGGGCACCAGCAGATATTCGGCAAAGGCGCCGTCCGCAGTGATGCCGATCTGGCGCATCTGGGGACAGTTGAGGATTTCGTTGCGGCGGCACCAGTAGCAATGGCCACAGCCGATGTTCATGTCGACCACCGCCTTGGCGCCCACTTCCAGCCCGGTGACCCCCGGCCCCAGTGCGGCGATGCGCCCGGCCAGTTCGTGCCCCGGCACCATGGGCAGGCTGTCCGCCGCGTAGCGCCCGTGGAAGATGTGCAGATCGGTGCCGCAGATCCCGACGCGGGTCACCCGGATCAGCGCCTCGCCGGGGCCGGGAACGGGAACCGGGCGGGTCTGCAGCGTGAAGCGGCCCGGCGCGGTCAGGACGGCGGCCTGCATGGTCTTGGTCATGCCCCGCCCCTCATTTCACGATCCGCATCTTGCTGCGGTCGATGGTGGCGGCGATGGCGACAATCAGGATGATGCCGAAGACCATCTGCTGCATGGTGGCATCCACCTCGAAATAAAGCATGGACGAGCGGATCACCGCCACGATCAGCGTGCCGATCAGGGTGTTGATCACGCCGCCCACCCCGCCGGTCAGCGGCGTGCCCCCGACCAGCACCGCGACGATGGCGGGCAGCAGGAAACCATTGGCCAGCGTCGGCGACCCGCCGGACAGCTTGGCCGAAAACAGCAGCCCCGCGATGGCGGCCAGCATCCCCGACAGCGCGAAGGCCAGCACCTTGATCCGGCGCACCGGCAGGCCGGAGGCGGCGGCGGCGGGCTCGCCCGCTCCCACCGCCTTCAGCGCGCGGCCAAAGACCGTGCGGCTTTGCAGGAACCATGTCAGCGCCAGCAGCGCGGCCCCCACCACGATCTCGTGCGGGATGCCGAAGCTGGACCCGATCATCCAGCCGAAGGAGGCGTCGCGCAGGGTCACATCCATATAGAGCGCCCGCTGCCCCGACAGATACTGCGCCACCGAATAGGCGATGCCCCCCACCGCAAGCGTGGAGACAAACGAGGGCACCAGCAGCCGGGTGGTGACAAAGCCGGAGACCGCCCCCATCGTCAGCCCCGCCAGAATGCAGACCAGCGCGGCGCCCAGCCCCAGCCCCGGCAGCGCGATGGTCGCCAGCACGGTGGTCATGTTGGCCACCGACTGCGACGACAGGTCGATCCCGCCGATATAGATGGCAAAGGTCATCCCCAGCGCCATGATGAACAGCGGCATGATGTCCGCAACCATGGAGATCAGGTTCGCGGGCAGCAGGAAATTCGGATGCGCCACGCCCACGACCGCCACCAGCGCCAGCAGGGTGATCCATGGGAAATGCGGTTTGAGTTGGTGGAGGGTCATCTGTCTGCCTCAGGTCATGTGATGCACGAGGTCGAAGAGCGAGGGCTTGCTGCCCGGCGCGCCGCGGAACAGATGCCGCGCCTCTCCGTCCTTCAGAACGAGGATCGTGTGCGAAAGGCCGATCGCTTCCTCCAGCGTGTCGGCCACCAGCAGGATGCCCGCGCCATCGGCGCACATCTCGCGCACCATGTCGTAGACATCTTCCTTGGCGCCGATGTCGAGCCCGCGCGTCGGATGGTCGAGCAGGATGATGTCCGACCCGCCGGAACGCCATTTGGCAAGAACCACCTTCTGCTGGTTGCCGCCCGACAGCCCGCCGCAATCCTTGAAAACATCGGGGGTCTTGATGCCAAGCCGCCGGATCCAGTCCCGCGCCAGCGCCCTTTCCTTGCCAAGATGCAGGATCCCTGCGGTGGAATAGCGCCCCATCTGGCTGAGCGTCATGTTTTCATAGACGTTCATGCCGCCCACGATGCCCTCGATCTTGCGCTCGCGCGGGACATAGCCCACCCCCGCCTCGACCGCCGCGCGGGCGCCAAAATCGCGCCGCGCCTGGCCCTTGATCCGCACCGTGCCCGAGTCCGGCTTTTCCAGCCCGAACACGGTGCGCAGGATGGCCTCGCGTCCCGCGCCTTCGGTGCCGACAAGGCACAGCACCTCGCCCGCGTGCAGATCAAAGGAAATGTCGCTGTAGCGGCCCGGCAGGCTGACGCGGTCAAGGCTGACCAGCACCCTGTCCGGATCATAGGGCTGCTGTTTCTGCTCGCGGTAATACTGCTTGTCGATGTCCCGCCCGACCATCTTGCGCTGGATGGCATCGACCCGGGCCTCGGCGCGGGGGACCATGTCCACCACCTCGCCATCTTTCATCACATAGACGCGGTCCGACAGTTCCAGCACCTCGTCCATGCGGTGCGAGACGAAGATGAACGAGGCGCGCGAGGTCAGCTCCCGCACCAGCGAGAACAGCAGCTCCACCTCGGTGCGGGACAGCACGCTGGTCGGCTCGTCAAGCAGGATCACCAGATCCCCCTCCACCCGCTCTTCCAGCGTCAGCACCTTGGCGAGTTCCACCAGCTGCCGCTGCGCGAAAGACAGCTTGGCGGTCACCGTGGCCGGATCGATGTCCAGCTTGACCTTGGCCAGCTGCTGCCGGGCCGCGCGGGCCATGGCGGTCCAGTCGATCACGCCGAAGCGGACGAACTGCCGCTCGTAACCCAGAAAGATGTTTTCCATCACCGTCAGGTTGGTGATGAGCGACTGCTCCTGAAACACCATGCCTATGCCGTGGTCCATCGCCTGTCGCGGAGACTGGAACCGCACCGGCTTGCCATCGATGGCGACGGTGCCGCCATCGGCCTGATAGGCGCCGTAGATCACCTTCATCAGCGTGGATTTGCCCGCGCCGTTTTCGCCGACAAGCCCCACGATCTCGCCGCGCTCGATCCGGAAATCCACCGCCTTCAGCGCGTGGACGCCGGGAAAGACCTTGTCGACCTTGGTCAGTTCATACATCTTGGGCGCCCTTTCACTTCACGATGCTGACGGAGCGGCGGTCGGTGGACAGCACGACCGCGATGATGACCAGCAGGCCAAGGATGCCGTCCTGCAGGTAGCCGGGCAGGCCGATCACCACCATGCCGTTGCCGATAACGCTGACGATCAGCACCCCGACCAGCGTGTTCCACACGCCGCCCGTGCCGCCCCAAAGCGCGGTGCCGCCAACCACCACTGCCGTGATGGAGGTGAACATGAACCCGTTGCCGGTGGCGGTTTCGGCAATCCCGATCCGGGCCACGGCCATCAGCGCCCCCACCGCGTAGAACACACCCGCCAGCATGAAGCCCATGATCCGCACCCGGGCGACATTCAGCCCCGAGCCATGCGCCAGATCCTCGCCGCCGCCCACGGCGTAAAGGTTGCGGCCCAGCGTAGTGCGCGACTGGATGAACCAGCCCAGCAGCAGGAACAGCCCCGCCACATAGATCATCACCGGAAAATCGAGCCAGCGCGTGGTCAGCAGCGCGCGAAAGGCCGGATCCTCGATACGGATGCGGTCGCCGCCGGTCATCAGCATGGCAAGCCCCGTGCCCACGAAGCCAAGCGCCAGCGAGGCCATGAAAGACGGGATCCGGAGCCGGACATGGACCAGCCCGTTGACCAGCCCCAGCACAGCCCCCGCCACCAGCGTCAGCGGCAGCGCCAGCCAGCCCCAGCCCCCAAGGCTACCGCCGAGCCACAGGAAGACGAAGGCGAAGGACACAGCACAGACCGACACCGCCCCCTCCATGGACAGGTCGATGGAGCCCATCAGGATGATGAAGGTCACGCCGACCGCCACCATCAGCGCGGGGGCTGCGGAAATCGCGATGCGGGCAAAGTTCCGGACCGAGAAGAAGCGGGGCTCCAGCGCGGTGAAGAACAGCATCAGGATAAGAAGGACGATCAGCGGGGCCCACCTAAGCAGGACCTCACGGTTCGGGAAGCCGGTCACGGGATCCTCCGGGCAATGTCAGTGATCTGAGGGGGCGGTGGGGGCGGTGGCCCCGGCCGACAGAACCGTCGGCCGGGGCAGATCTGTCCGTCAGTAGCGGATCGGCCCGTTGCTGGGCCCCCAGTAATCGGTCCAGTCATAGTCGGGCGCGGAGTCGAGATAGGTCGCCTTGAACTCCAGCGCGTCCTCCGGGGTGACAAGGATGGTCGGGCCGTAGAACTCGCGATGCTCGTTCGGCTCCTCCGAAGGCTTGAAGGCCCCGGTGGCGGCGTAATAGGCCAGCGCCGCCGAGATGCCGCCGCCCCAGTAGGGATTGGTGAAGACCGTGGCGAGGATCTTCTTCTCGGCCACCAACTGCACCGCCTGCGGATTGCCGTCATAGGACACGATGGGCATGTCCTCGATGCCCTCGGCCCGCAGCGCCTCAAGCACGCCATAAGCGATGGTGTCATTGGCGCAGTGCACGCCGGTGATCTCGTCCCCGAAGCGGGTCAGGAAGGCGGACATGACCTGATTGGCCTTCTGCGTGTCCCAGTCGGCGGGCTCTGCCGCCAGAAGCTCCACATCCGGGTAATCCTTCAGCGCGTTCTCCAGCCCCTGCCGCCGCTGGATCGCGGGGCTGTTGGAGGCGATGCCGCCCAGATGCACGACGCCGCCCTTGCCCCCCATCGCATCCAGCAGGATGCGCGCGGTGTCCTCGGCGGGTTTCACATCCGACCAGCTCATGTGGCTGACATAGTTGTCGCCAAAATCCCACGGATGCAGGTCGTCGGTCTTGTTCCAGATCGTCGCCACATAGGCCCCGGCCTCCGCCACCGCCTCGACCACGGGGCGGCAGTTCGGCGCGTCATTGGCATCGATGGCCAGCGCCAGATTGCCGCCCGTCTTGGCCAGCAGCGCCTTCACGTCCGACAGGCTTTTTTCCGAAGACCCCTCGTTGATGAGATGGGTCAGCGCGTCCCGCGGCAGGCCAAGGCTCTGCACGAAGCTTTCCCCGCCGGAGACGATCTCGTTCCAGTAGGGGTTGGTGCGGTTGCGGTAACCCCACGCGATGGTGGGATCGGTCAGCGCCGCCCGGGCCATGCCGGGGCCGAACAGACCGCCCGCCGCCACGCCACCCAGCCCCGCCGCCGACGCGAACAGGAAGTTCCGCCGGTTGAGGGTTTCACGCGCGATATAGTCCTTGATGAAACTCATGTGCTCCTCCCTAGAAAGCTGCCGTCGCGCCAGCGGACGGCTCTGATCCTGCTGCCGGGCCGACCCTGTCTCCTGCAGGGCTGGCCGGTGCTCCGGACCGCTAATGCACCATCTGGTTACTTCATTGATTTCGAGTTCGTCAAGTCTTTTTGCCGGTTGCGGGACAGGCCCGCTCCACGCCGCAAGTAACCAGCCTTTGACCTTGTGCCCAAAACCCGGCTATCACTGCGGGCAACATGTCTGTCCAACCGAGGAAACGAATGGCCGCCAAGGAAGCCCCCAAGCAGCGCGACGCGGAAGCGACAAAGGGCCGGATCCTGTCCGCCGCGAAGGTGGAGTTCGCAAAGAACGGCCTTGCCGGGGCGCGCGTGGACGAGATCGCCGACCGCGCCAAGGCGAACAAGCGGATGATCTACCACTATTTCGGCAACAAGGACGACCTGTTTCAGGCGGTGCTGGAAGAGGCCTATGTGGACATCCGGACCGCCGAACAGAAGCTGGAACTGGACCATCTGCCCCCGCGCGAGGCGCTGGAAAAGCTGGTGCGCTTCACATGGCAGTATTACCTGAAGAACCCGGAATTCATCACGCTGGTCAACAGCGCCAACCTGCACAAGGCGCGCCACCTGAAACATTCCAAGGTGATCGAGGTGGTAAGCCGCAAGTTCGTCACCATGGTCGGCGGGCTTTTGGACCGGGGCGTGGCCGAAGGCGTGTTCCGGCCCGGTATCGACCCCGTGCAGCTCAACATCACCATTGCGGCCATCGGCTATTACTACCTGACCAACCGCTTTACCGGCTCCATCGTCTTCGAGCGTGATCTGACCGCGCCGGAGGCGCTGGACGAGCGCCTGCAGTTCAACATCGACACGGTGCTGCGGCTGGTCTGCATCACCCCCTGAGCCGGATCAGCCCGGCGTCAGCCCCTGCGCGCGGATCGCGGTTTCGGCACAGAGGATGTCTTCGTCCTCCTGCGCGCCGGAGACCCCGAGCCCGCCGATGCAGATGCCATCCTCGAACACCGCGACCCCGCCGCCCCAAGTCATTAGCCGGGGCCGGTTGCCATGGCCCGCGCGCAGCGTGTCGCTGGCCAGCACCCGCGCGCCCCAGACGCGCGAGGATTTGCCCAGCGTCGCCGCCGTCCATGCCTTGTCACAGGCGAAATCCCCCGCCGGAGCGATGGCCCGGTCCATCCGGCGAAACGCGACCAGCTGGCCCGACGGATCGACCACCGCCGCCGCCACCTGCCAGCCGCTGTCGGCGGCATGGCGCAGGGCTGTGGCAATCAGCGCCGCCGCCGTGTCGGATGCGATGACGCGCAGTGTGATGCTGGACATGGAACTGCCTCCCGTGATGTAACCATACAGTTACACAACGGTTCCGGCATTCTGCGCGCCCTGTCAAGCGCGGCGGTGGGGTCACCCGTCGCGCAGCAGCCCGCCACCGCCACCGGTCAGCTTTGGGGACAGGCAGCGCCGGTGTCGATCCAGGCCTGAGTCAGCTGGCCAAAGATCTCCTGACTGCCCGGCGCGGGCTCGCGCCCTTCGCCCGGATGCCAGCCCCAGCCCACCAGACCATCTTCGGCATTGTGCTCGTGCAGATCGGCCAGCGTCTTGCCGCCATTGCGCTCCGGATCCTTGAGCTGCGCGCAGATCTCGGCGGCGCTCTTGCCGATCCAGCCCATGCTGATGGGGGCAAGCTGCCATGGGCTATGGCCGGGGATCGACCCTTCGCCGGTGCTGTAGGTCACGTTCTCGTCGCTGTGGCAGGTGATGCAGCGCATCCCCGGCGCACCAAAATCGGCATCGCCCCGCACCACCGGCGGCTGGTGCATCTGCATGTCCATGCCCTGACGCGGCGAGTTGTCGACCGGGTGGCAGTTCAGGCAGCGCGGATGTTCGATGACCACCAGCATCTCCTGAAACAGCGCGACCGAGCGGTCGCTTTCGCTGTCGATGCTGTCGAACTCGTCGACGGTGCGCAGCCCGTTCACGGTCTCGGCAAGGCCAAGGGCGGGGGCGGCGCAGATCAGCGCCGCCAGCAAGAAGGTCTTGGTCATGGCTCAGGCCTCCAGCGCTCTGGCAAAGGGAAGACGGGTGACATTGCGCCCGGTCAGCGCGCGCCACGCATTGGCGACGGCGGGCCCGATCGGCGGCACGCCCGGCTCGCCCACCCCGGTGGGATCGGCATCGGATTTCAGGATTTCCACCATCACCTCCGGCATCTCGTGGATGCGCAGCATGCGATAGGTGTCGAAATTGGCCTGCTCCACGGCGCCGCCTTCGGCCAGCGTGATCTCGTCATAAAGGACCGAGCCCAGCCCGAAGCCGATCCCGCCCTCCATCTGCGCGCGGATCACGTCGGGGTTCACCGCCACGCCGCAATCCACCGCGCACCAGACCCGGTGCACGCGGGGCATCCCGCCCTCGTCCGACACCTCGGCAATCTGTGCCACATAGGTGTTGAAGCTTTCATGCAGCGCCACGCCATAGGCCCGCCCCTCGCGCAGCTTGGTGCCATCCCAGCCCGCCATCTGCGCCACCTTTTCCAGCACGGCGCGGTCGCGGGCCGCATCGGCGCGCAACAGATCGAGCCGCCCCTGCACCGGATCCTTGCCCTGCGCCTCCAGCACCATGTCAAGGAACACCTCGGTGGCATAGCCGGTATGGGTATGCCCGACCGAGCGCCACCACAGCACCGGCACCGGGCTTTCCTGCGCCGCCCAGCCCACGCGCAGATCAGAGAGCGCATAGGGCATCCGGGTGGAGCCTTCATAGGCAGTGGGATCAAGCCCATCCTGCATCATCTGCGCCATGGGGCCCCCCGCCATGATCGACTGATTGACCACGACATTGTCCCAGCCGGTCAGCGCGCCCTCCACGTCCAGCCCGGCGCGCATCCGGTGCACGGTCAGCGGGCGGTAATAGCCGCCCTGCAGGTCATCCTCGCGCGTCCAGACCAGCTTGAAGGCGCCGGGGCCGCCCGCAGCCTTCGCCACCTCGGCCAGTTCGGCGGCAAAATGCGCGGTGTCCTGCGCGCGCCGCCCGAAGCTGCCGCCCGCCAGCATCACGTTCAGCTGCAGCTTCTCGGGCGCAACACCCAGCCCCTGCACCAGCGTCGGCTTGTCGAGCGCGGGAAACTGCGAGCCCATCCAGACCTCGGCCCCGTCCTCGCGCAGCTCGATCACGCCATCAAGCGGCTCCATCGGCGCATGGGCAAGATAGGGAAAGCGGAACTCCGCCTCGATCACCCGCGCCGCGCCGTCGATGCCGGAGGCCCCGCGCCCGGCCAGTTCCGCCTCCTGCCCGCCTTCGGCAGCGGCTTGGGAGAACTCTTCGAACATCTGCTCGGTGGAGCGGGTTTCGGCGCCGCTCTCGTCCCAGTCGACGGACAGCGCCGCGCGCCCCTTCAGCGCCGCATGGGTGGAGGTGGCATAGACCGCAACCCCCTGCGGGATCTGCCGCACCGCCACGACGCCCGGCACCTGCACCGCCGCGCTGTCATCAAACCCCGCGACCGTGGCGCCGAATTTGCGCGGATGGGCCACCACCACGGTCTGCATCCCCTCAAGGTAGAGATCCATGGTGAACTGCGCCGTACCATTGGATTTGGCGGCGGTGTCGAGCTTTGGCAGGTCGGTGCCGATCATGGTGAACTGGTCCGCGGATTTGACGGGCGGATCCTCGGGCGGGGTCAGCCCCGCCGCCCGCTCCGCCAGCGCCCCGAACCCCGAAGAGCGCGCGCCATGGCTGATCCGGCCCTTGGACACGGTGATCTCGGCCTCGGGCACGCCCCATTCTTGGGCGGCGGCGGCGACCAGCAGCGCGCGCGCCGCAGCGCCCGCCTTGCGCATCTGCATATAGGAATTGGCCATGGCGGTGGAGCCGCCCGTGCCCTGCATCCCGAAGGCGAGGTTCTTGTAAAGCTCGTCATTGGCGGGGGCATGTTCGGCCCGCATCTGGCTCCAGTCGGCATCCATCTCTTCGGCGACCAGCGTGGCAAGGCCGGTGAACGGCCCCTGCCCGAATTCGATATGCTTGATGAGCACGGTCACGGTGTCGTCGGGGGCGACCCGGATGAAAGCATTGGGCGCAAAGCCCGCGCTGCCGGTGGCCCCCGACTGCAGCGCAGCGGCAGCACCCGACTGCGCGCGGGCGGCCAGCGGCAGGGTCAGGCCGATGACAAGCCCGGCGGAGGAGCCCAGAAAGGCGCGGCGGGACAGGGAACGGGTCATGATCTACCCCTCCAGCTGGTCGGCGGCGTCATGGATCGCCTTGCGGATGCGGACATAGGTGGCGCAGCGGCAGATATTGCCCGCCATGGCATTGTCGATATCGGCATCGCTGGGCTGACGCACCTCCAGCAGCAGGGCGGTGGCGCTCATCACCTGACCGGACTGGCACCAGCCGCATTGCGGCACGTCAAGCGCCCCCCATGCCGCCTGCACCGCGTCATATTCCGGGCCTTCCATGCCCTCGATCGTGGTGACGAAACCGCCTTCGACCATGGACAGCGGCGTGACGCAGGACCGCCGCGTCATGCCGTTCAGCATCACCGTGCAGGCGCCGCATTGCGCCACGCCGCAGCCGAATTTGGTGCCGGTCAGGCGCAGATCGTCGCGCAGCACCCAGAGCAGCGGGGTGTCGTCGGGCAGATCGACCGTCACCTCCCGACCGTTGAGTTCGAATGACGCCATGATGGTCCTCCTCGGCTGCGACAACGTGGCTGGATGGGCGGCGCAGATGATAGCGCTGCCGCAGGCCCCGTCCATGGCTGGCCCGAGCATTCGGCACAAGAAATCCCGCAGGCCGGTTCTGCCCCGGCCCCCCTTTCGGGAAATTTTGCAGTTGACTGCGCAGACCGCCCCGCATTCGGGCTGAACCTTCTCGCTCAGATGCTTGACTTAAGATCATTTACGCCCGATTGCTGGATGATCCCGGCCGCGCGCCCGCCCCGCCTTACCGCATAATTTCCGGAAAGGGGAAATCTTGCACACTGTCTCAGAGGCCTTTTCGCTGGCGCTGGCGCTGATCCTGACCGGGGGTTCCGATCTTTACCAGATCGTCGGCCTGTCGCTGCAGGTCAGCCTTGGCGCCACGCTGGTCGCCTGTGCCCTTGGCCTGCCGCTGGGGGCGCTGGTCGCCATCGCGCGGTTCCGGGGCCGCAACCTGCTGCTGATCGTGATGAACGCGCTGATGGGCCTGCCGCCCGTGGTTGTCGGCCTGCTGGTCTATCTGCATCTGTCGCGCTCGGGGCCGCTGGGGTTTCTGGGGCTGCTTTACACCCCCACCGCCATGGTGATCGCGCAGACCATCCTGATCACGCCGATCATCGCGGCGCTGTCGCGGCAGGTGCTGGAGGATCTGCATGGCGAATATGCCGAACAGTTCCGCTCGCTCTGCCTGCGGCCCGCGCAGGTGATGGGCGCGCTCTTGTGGGACGGGCGCCATGCGCTGCTGACCGTGGGGCTCGCGGGTTTTGGCCGCGCCGTGGCCGAGGTGGGCGCGGTGATGATCGTGGGCGGCAATATCGACCATCTGACGCGGGTGATGACCACGGCCATCGCGCTCGAAACCTCCAAGGGCGATCTGCCGCTGGCGCTGGCGCTGGGGCTTGTGCTGCTGGGGCTGGCGCTGGTCATCAATGGCGCGGTGCAGGCGCTGCGCCCCGTGGCGCAAAGGCCGCTGCATGTCTGACCTGACCGCCTTCCGCATGCAGGCCGAGGAAGCCCACCCCGCGCTGCGCCCGCTGCTGCCTTTGGAGGTGCGCGGCCTGCGGCTGGCCTATGACGGCGTGCCGGTGCTGGACGGGCTGGATCTGCGGCTTGGCGCCTGCGGCTGCACCGTGGTGATGGGCCCCAATGGCGCGGGCAAAAGCCTGCTGCTGAAGCTGCTGCACGGGCTGATGGCGCCGGATGCGGGCAGCCTGTCGTGGAATGGCAGCCCCCCGGGTCAGGCGACGGTGCGGCAGGCGCTGGTGTTCCAGAAACCGGTGCTGCTGCGCCGCAGCGTCGTCGCCAACATGGATTTTGTGGTGCGGGCGCGCGGGGTGGATCCTGCCCGCCGCGACCAGCTGCTGCAGGAGGTGGGGCTGGCGCACAAGGCGCGGCAGCCCGCGCGGCAGCTGTCGGGCGGCGAGGCGCAGCGGCTGGCGCTGGCCCGCGCCCTGCTGACCGACCCCGAGGTGCTGCTGCTGGACGAACCCACCGCCAGCCTTGATCCCGCCTCGGTGCTGGTGATCGAACGCATCGTGGCCGCCGCGCGCGACCGGGGCACCCGCATCATCTTTGTCACCCATGACATCGGGCAGGCACGGCGCATGGCCGATGACGTGGTATTCCTGCATCGCGGGCGCGTCGCCGAACACAGCCGCGCCGCCGAATTCTTCCCCACCCCCGCCAGCGCGGCGGCGCAGGATTACCTGCACGGCAAGATCGTCGTCTGACCTGCCACAGATAGGAATTACTTCATGATTTCAAAAGGTCTTACCGCTTTCTTCATCCTGTGTCTGAGCAGTGGCGCCATGGCACAGGACCGGTCCATTCTGGTGCAGTCCACCACCTCCACCGCCAATTCGGGGCTTTATGACCATCTGCTGCCGATATTTACGGAAAAATCGGACATCCGGGTCAATGTGGTCGCCGTGGGCACCGGTCAGGCGATCCAGAACGCGCGGAACTGCGATGCCGATGTGCTGCTGGTCCATGCCAGGCCCGCGGAGGAGGAGTTTGTTGCCAAAGGATACGGAACGCAGCGCAATGACCTGATGTATAACGATTTTGTCGTGGTGGGGCCAAAGGCGGACCCGGCGGGCGTTGCGGGCATGACCGATGCCGGGGCAGCGCTGGCGCGGATCGCCAAGGCGGGCGCGCTCTTTGCCTCGCGCGGGGATCAGTCCGGCACCCATCAGAAGGAACAGGCGCTGTGGCAGGCGGCGGGGATCGATCCGGCCCCGGCTTCGGGTGAGTGGTATCGCGAAACCGGATCCGGCATGGGGGCCACGCTGAATGCTGGGATCGGCATGGGCGCCTATGTGCTGACCGACCGCGCCACATGGATCAGCTTTGACAACAAGCAGGATTATACCATCACCGTCGAAGGCGACGCCGCGCTGTTCAACCAGTATGGGGTGATCCCGGTGAACCCGGACCATTGCCCCTCTGCGCGGATCGAGGCGGCGCAGGAGTTCGCCGACTGGCTGGTTTCTGCCGAAGGTCAGGCCGCGATCGCCGCCTATACCATCGACGGCCAGCAGCTTTTCTTCCCCAATGCCCCGCAGTCCTGATAGCCCTGCGGGGGCGGCGCCCCGCCGCATCCCCTTGCGCAAGACAGACCCATGACCGCAGCCCCGATCCCACCGCATGACTATCTCACCGTCCGGGAACTGGCGGATCTGCTGCGCCTGAAAGAGCGCAAGGTCTATGACCTTGCCGCCTCGGGCGCGCTGCCCTGTTCGCGCGCCACCGGCAAGCTTCTGTTTCCGGCCGCCGAGATCCGCGACTGGATCGCCCGTGCGCAGTCGGGCGGCCTGCCCACCCAGCCCGACCGGCCCCGGGTGTTTCTGGGCAGCCATGATCCGCTGCTGGACTGGGCGATCCGGCAGTCCCGCTGCGGGCTTGCCACCTATTTCGACGGATCCGAACAGGGGCTTCGCCAGTTCTGCGCGCGCGAAGGCGTGGCGACCGGCCTGCACCTTCCGGACCCCTCCGGCGGCTGGAACCGCGCCGCCGCGCAGGACATCTGTGGCGGGCAGGACGCGGTGCTTTTGCGCTTTGCGACGCGCAGGCGCGGGCTGGTGCTGCGCCCCGACGGACCCGCACCGCAGCGGCTGGCTGATCTCGCGGGCCTGCGGATCGTGGCCCGGCAGGAAGGATCCGGCTCGCAGCGGCTGCTGCAGCAGCTGATCCGGCAGGAAGGGCTCGACCCCGCCGCGCTCAGCTTCACCGCCCCCGAACGGACCGAGGACGAGGCCGTGCAATGTGTCCGCCGTGGCGAGGCGGATGCCGCGCTGGGGCTCGACTGTGCCGCGCGCGCGGCAGGCCTGCCCTT
Source organism: Salipiger marinus (assembly GCF_035481585.1). NCBI lineage: Bacteria > Pseudomonadati > Pseudomonadota > Alphaproteobacteria > Rhodobacterales > Roseobacteraceae > Salipiger > Salipiger marinus. The sequence goes on from NZ_JAYKSL010000023.1 coordinate 21,102, forward strand.
CGTGCCGCTGGTCGAGGAAAGCTTTGATCTGCTCTGCGACCGCAAGGCGGTGTTCGACCCTCCGCTGCAGATCCTGCTGGAGTTCTGCCGCAGCCCCGCCTTCCATGACCGCGCGACAAGCCTTGGCGGCTATGACGTGACAGGGCTGGGCCGCGTGGTCTGGAACGGCTGACCGGCCCCGCCCGAAGACGGGGCCGCGCCCTGCCTCAGCTTTCGCCCGCGCCTTCGCTGCGGATGCGGAACGGCTGGGTGGTGCCGTCCTTCGCCTCGCCCAGATAGATGGTCTGATGCGGGAAGGGGATTTCGATGTTGCGGTCATCGAACACCCGCTTGAGCACGCCGTTATAGGCCCGGCCCACCCCCCATTGCGCACCCGGCACGCATTTGATCCGTGCCCGCACCACCACGGCGCTGTCCCCAAAGGCATTGATGCCGAACCATTCCAGATCGCCCATGATCGACTTGGCCTGCTCCGGATCACTGCGCAGTTCCTCGAACGCGTCGAGCATGGCCAGCTTCACCTCGTCGATGTTCTCGCGATAGGCCACGCCCATGTCGCAGACGAAATAGCCGAATTCGCGCACGAAATTGGTGACCATGTCGACCGAGGAGAACGGGATGACATGAAACGCCCCGCTGAGATCGCGCAGGCTGACCGACCGGATGGTCAGCCGTTCCACCACGCCGGTGGTGCCGCCCACCGTGACCACATCGCCCACGTTCATCGCATTCTCGAACTGGATGAAGATGCCGGTGATGATGTCCTGCACCAGCTTCTGCGCACCAAAACCGATGGCCAGACCCAGAACCCCCGCCGAGGCCAGCAGCGGCGCGATGTCGAGCCCCACCTCGGACAGCACGAACATCAGGGTGATGATGACGAGCGCGATAGTGGCGGCATTGCGCAGCAGCGTCAGCAGCGTGCGTTCCCGCGCCGTGGCGACCGACCCGAATTCCGGGTTCAGCCGGTAATCCACCCACGAGGTCATGGCCACCCAGACCACGAAGGCCACCAGCAGCACCGCCGCCACCGAAAAGATCGTGCTGGTCAGCTGCACGCCGATCTGGCTGGCCATCCACGCGCGCAGGTCGATCAGGCTGATCGCGTTCAGCGCAAAGACCACCACCAGCACGAAGATGGCAAAGCGCAGCACCACCAGCAGCTTCGGCACGAAGGTGTTGAGCCGCTTTTCCAGCAGCGGCAGCCGCGCGTTGACGGTGTCGGGCAGCTGCACCCCGCGCACCACGACGCGCGACAGCACCCCCGACAGCGTGATCCCCAGCAGCGCCACCACCAGCACCTGACCGGAATTCAGCAGCGAGCGGAAGGCGGCGTCAGCGGGCTGCACCAGCACCAGCACCAGCATCACCAGCAGATAAAGCAGCGCGGGCCAGTGCCAGTGCCGGGCAAGGAAATGCAGCGGGCCGCGCTTCTTGCGCGCGGGCTCCGGCGCGCCCATGGGGAATTCCTCGGGGGCGGCGGAGGCCGGCATCGCCCCGGCCTCGGCCTCGCGCACCAGACGCTGTTCCTCGGCGTGATGCTCGGGCGGCTGGCCGCCGCGTTCCAGCCAGTCGGCCACGGGGCGCCGGTTGCGCAGCACCAGCCAGATGGCCAGACCCACGACCAGCACCGCGATCAGCGCCGACACCGCGCGCCCCGCCGCGGCAGAGGCCTGCGCGTTGATGATCGGCACCACCAGAAGCTGGCCATAGCCCACCAGCCCCACCATCAGATTGAGCCGCCGCGCCAGATAGCGCGCCGCCGTGTCCGAGACCGGCAGAGGCCGCAGGTTGTGCGCAGAGGGCGACAGCACCAGCCGCACCGCCACCTTGGCCAGTTCCACGATCAGGAAGGCGTTGAGGTAAAGCGTCTGGCGGATGCCGATCTGGCCGAAATTGCCCAGTACCAGCGTGGCCAGCAGATAGCCCACCGCCCAGGAAACAGCGACGATCAGGATGTCGATCAGCCCGGAGGCGACAAACAGGAACAGCGTGCGCAGCCAGCCGCTGTCGCGCGCGGTGGCGCCCATGCGCGCATAGATGCCCTTGCCCAGACGGCGCAGCAGCAGGAACACCGCAAACGTGACCACGATCACCAGCGCCAGTTCCTGCAGGGCGCCAAGCAGCACCCCGGCTTCGGATCCGCTCAGCCCGTCAAACACCTGCGGCGCGCGCACAAGCTGCGCCCATGCGCCTTCCAGCGCGCCTGCCACATCCTGCGCCACCTCCTGCGTGATCAGCGCGATGCGGCGGCCAAAGGACATTTCTTCGGGCAGCGCCATGCCTTCGGGGGCCAGCGTCTCGACGATCTGTTCATCGACGGGGGCGGCCACCTCCTGCTGCGCGGCGCGCAGATCCTCGATCAGCGCGGCGCGGCTGGCATCATCCTCGATCACGTCCAGCAGCAGATCCAGATTGCTGCGCACGGGGTCAGAGGTGGCTTCGGCGTCCGGACTGGCGGTGTCCTGCGCAAGCACGGGGGTCGAAGGGAAGACGCCGAGCGCCACGGTTGCGAGGATCAGCAGAGCTGCGATCCGAAGTCCAAGTCGTTTCATGCCACCACGTTCGGTTACCAAAGTCACAGAGGCCCTGCCTGCGACAGCAGGGCCGGGATTGACACCGGCGGATCATCACAGTTCCGTGATGATCCGCCGCAGCATCTTCCTGTGGGGTATTTAGGCTCGTGCGCGCGCTTGGCCAGAAGAAGCTGACCCGCGCGGCGGTCAGTCGAGCCGCACGGCGGGGCTGGAATAGACCTCTGCCGAAGTCAGCCCGATCTGGTGCAGCCCATACCAGGCTGCGACCCCGATGATGATGATTGCGGCGAAACCGCTCAGCATGGCTTTCATGGAATGGTCTCTTTCACGTCCGTGCCGGTTGTGGCGTCATTCCGCCGGGGTGGCGGATTTGCCCTTGGGGGTCTCGCCGCGCGCCTTCAGCTCGTCATACCAGATGGAATGGTGCTGATGCGCCCAGTTCTCGTCCACCTCGCCCGATCCCATCGCGTCATAGGCGCCTTCCATGCCCACGGTGCCGATATAGATATGGCCGATGATGACCGCCATCAGCCCGAAGGCGACGATGGAATGCCAGAGCTGCGCGAACTGCATCTCTTCCTGCGGGGCAAGATCGACGGGCAGCGGATCCATGCCCACCCAGCCCGGCGCGCCCAGATCGTTGAGAAACTGGAAGCTGTGCGCAAAAAGCGGCATGTCGAAGGGAAAGAGCAGCGACAGCCCCGAGACGGAGATCGACGCGCCCAGCAGGATCACCGACCAGAAGATGATCTTCTGGCCCGCGTTGAATTTCTTCGCGGGGGGGTGGTTCTTGCCGATGATGCCGCCCGCCTGCGCGAACCATGTGAGGTCGGTGCGGTTGGGAATGTTGTGCCAGACCCACATGAAAAACACCATGACCAGCGCCAGCATGAAGGCCCAGCTGACATTGTTGTGGATGAATTTCGACGCGGTCAGCAGCACGCTGTTGGCCTCGTGCCCCAGGATCGGGATCAGATACATCCGGCCGAACAGGGTGAATAGGCCGGTCAGACCCAGCAGGATGAAGGATCCGGCCAGCATCCAATGCGCGAAACGTTCGATCCACTGAAACCGCAGCACCGTGGTGCCCGCCTTGCCGCCTTCGATGCGGACCCGCCCGCGCAGCAGGTAGAACACCGCCAGCACCGCGATGGTGACCAGAAGCAGCAGCCCGCCGTAATGGGCCAGCGGCCCTTCCCGGAATTCCAGCCACCACATGCCGCCGTCCTGAATCAGCACACGGCCATTGGGGTTGAGCGTGGAGCTGCGCACATCCGCCTCGTCATAGCGCAGCGCGCGCCAGAGATCGGCATCGGAGGCCGCGCCGCGCGGACCCAGCCCGCCGGGGGGCGTGCCCGCCGCCTCGGCCCGTTCTGCGGCGCGCTCCAGACTGTTGCGGCGGAAGTCGTCATCCACCTTCAGCCCTTCCTGCCGCCGCAGGATGTCGTCAAGCGTCTGCGCGCCGCCGGTGGCGGAGCGGTCGATCTGGGCGGGCGCGTCGGCATCCTGTGCCGCCACGCCCATGGGGGCGGCGGTCAGCAGGACCAGCGCAAGAAAGGCCATGACATGGCGCAGCATGGGAAACTCCCGGAAAACGGGCCGGACGGCGCGCGCGGCAGTGCCACGCCCCCCGCCCGACCGGCGTTGAAAGGCCAAGAACGGGCCCGCGCGGGGCCCGTCCGTCCGGTTCCGTATCAGGGCGTCGGGTTCTTCGACTCGTAGGCCGTGCCCCAGCCCCATGCGCCCGAGCCGAAGCCGCGGGCCACGACGCGCTCGCGGTAGATCTCGGACACCATGTCGCCATCCCCGGCCAGCAGCGCCTTGGTGGAGCACATCTCGGCGCAGATCGGCAGCTTGCCCTCGGCGATCCGGTTGCGGCCGTATTTCTGGAACTCGGCCTGAGAGCCGTTTTCCTCGGGGCCACCGGCGCAGAAGGTGCATTTGTCCATCTTGCCGCGGGATCCGAAATTGCCCGCCTGCGGATATTGCGGCGCGCCGAACGGGCACGCGTAGAAGCAGTAGCCGCAGCCGATGCACAGATCCTTGGAATGCAGGACGATGCCTTCTTCGGTCTGGTAGAAGCAGTCCACCGGGCAGACCGCCATGCAGGGCGCATCCGAACAGTGCATGCAGGCCACCGAGATCGAGCGTTCGCCCGGCTCGCCGTCCTGAATGGTCACCACCCGGCGGCGGTTGATGCCCCACGGCACCTCGTGCTCGTTTTTGCACGCGGTGACGCAGGCGTTACATTCGATGCAGCGCTCGGCATCGCACAGAAATTTGGCTCGTGCCATGATGTGGTATCCTTATGCCGGCATGATCTTGCAGAGAGTGGCCTTGGTCTCCTGCATCTGGGTGACGCTGTCATAGCCATAGGTCTGCGCGGTGTTGGTCGACTCGCCCAGAACGTAGGGATCGGCGCCGTCGGGATATTTCGACCGCTGGTCGACCCCTTCGAAATGCCCGCCGAAGTGGAAGGGCATGAAGGCCACGCCCTCGCCCACCCGCGGTGTCACCTGCGCCATGACCTTGACCTTGCCGCCCTCGGGGCCTTCGACCCAGACCTGCGCCCCGTCGCGCACGCCCAGATTGTTGGCGTCCCGCGGGTTGATCTCGACGAACATGTTCTGCTGCAGTTCGGCCAGCCACGGGTTCGACCGCGTCTCGTCGCCGCCGCCCTCGTATTCGACCAGCCGCCCGGAGGTGAGGATGATCGGATAGTCGCGCGAGAAGTCGTTCTTCTGGATCGAGGCGTAAAGCGTCGGCACCCGCCAGAACGACTTGTCCTCGTAGGTCGGGTAATCCGCCACCAGATCGCGCCGGTTGGTGTAAAGCGGCTCGCGATGCACGGGGATTGGGTCGGGGAAGGTCCAGACCACGCAGCGCGCCTTGGCGTTGCCATAGGGCGCGCAGCCATGCAGGATCGCGACGCGCTGGATGCCGCCCGACAGGTCGGTCTTCCAGTTGACGCCGCCGACCTTTTCCACCCATTCCGAAGGGTAGGGCCCGGTCTGCGACTGTTCGCCCACCACCGTTTCGGTTTCGGGCCGCGCCTCCAGATAGCCCGACACCCATTCGATCATGCCCCGCTCATAGGGGGTCAGGTCGCTGTCCCAGCCCAGATCGATGAGCATCTGCATGGTGAATTCGGGATAGCCGTCCTGAATTTCCGACCCCACCGTATAGGTGCCTTCGGCCAGCAGGTTGTCGCCATTGTATTCCACGCCATAGCGCGCGCGGAACGGCAGGCCGCCCTGCGCCACCGGGATCGACTGGTCGTAAAGGTTGGCCGAACCGGGGTGGTTCATTTCGGCGGTGCCCCAGCAGGGCCACGGCATCCCGTAGAAATCGCCATCGCAGGGCCCGCCATTGGCGCGCAGCGTGGTGCGGTCAAAGGTGTGCTGGTTGGCCATGTGCTTTTTCAGCCGCTCCGGCGACTGGCCGGTATAGCCGACGGTCCACATGCCGCGATTGAACTCGCGGGTCAGATCCTCGATGTTGGGCTCGTCCTCGCTGTCCATGGAAATGTTGCGCAGCATCTGGTCGGCAAAGCCGAACTTGCGCGCGAATTTCGTCATGATGACGTGGTCGGGCAGGCTTTCGAACAGCGGATCCACCACCTGATCGCGCCACTGCAGCGAGCGGTTGGAGGCGGTGACCGATCCGCGGGTTTCGAACTGCGTGGTGGCGGGCAGCAGATAGGTGTTGTCCGTCCGGTCATGCAGGATCGCCGACACGGTGGGGAACGGATCCACCACCACCAGCAGGTCGAGCTTTTCCATCGCCGTCTTCATTTCCTTCAGACGGGTCTGGGAGTTGGGCGCATGGCCCCAGAACACCATGGCGCGGGTGTTGTCGGGCTGTTCAAGGTTGTCCTTGGCTTCCAGCACGCCATCGATCCAGCGGGAGACGGGGATGCCGGTCAGGCCCATCATCTCCTTGTCCTTGCCGTCCTTGCCCTTCATCGTGACGAAACGCGATTTGAGGTAATCCAGATCCTCGCCCCAGACGCGGGCCCAATGCGCCCATGCCCCGGCGGTAAGGCCGTAATAGCCCGGCAGCGTGTCAGCCAGAACGCCAAGGTCGGTGGCGCCCTGCACGTTGTCATGGCCGCGGAAGATGTTGGTGCCGCCGCCGGCCACGCCCATGTTCCCCAGCGCCAGCTGCAGGATGCAATAGGCGCGGGTGTTGTTGTTGCCGTTGCTGTGCTGCGTGCCGCCCATGCACCAGATCACGGTGCCGGGACGGTTGTTGGCCAGCGTGCGCGCCACGCGCTCCAGCTGGGTGCCGGGCACGCCGGTCACACGCTCCACCTCTTCGGGGGTCCAGCGGGCGACTTCGGTGCGGATCTGGTCCATGCCCCAGACGCGGGTGCGGATGAATTCCTGATCTTCCCAGCCGTTTTCAAAGATGTGCCACAGCAGGCCCCAGACCAGCGCCACGTCGCTGCCCGGACGGAAGCGGACGAATTCGTCGGCATGGGCGGCGGTGCGGGTGAAACGCGGATCACAGACGATCAGCGGCGCGTTGTTCTGTTCCTTCGCCTTCAGCACGTGCTGCAGCGAGACGGGATGCGCCTCGGCGGGGTTGCCGCCGATGATGAAGATCGCCTTGGAATTGTGGATGTCGTTGTAGCTGTTGGTCATGGCGCCGTAGCCCCATGTGTTGGCCACGCCCGCCACGGTGGTCGAATGGCAGATGCGCGCCTGATGGTCCACGTTGTTCGTGCCCCAGTAGGCGGCGAACTTGCGGAACAGATACGCCTGTTCGTTGGAATGCTTGGCCGAGCCCAGCCAGTAGACGCTGTCGGGGCCAGAGCTTTCGCGGATCGACAGAAGCTGGTCGCCGACCTCGTTGATCGCCTGCTCCCACGAGATCCGCTGCCATTCGCCGCCGACCTTCTTCATGGGGTATTTCAGCCGCCGTTCGCCATGCGCATGTTCCCGCACCGAAGCACCCTTGGCGCAATGCGCACCGAGGTTGAACGGGCTGTCCCAGCCCGGCTCCTGCCCGACCCAGACGCCGCCCTGCACTTCGGCGATGACGGTGCAGCCCACCGAACAATGCGTGCAGACGGTCTTGCGGGTTTCGATGGCGCCGCTGGCCACGGCGGTGGCCGCATCGGCGCGGCTGACGGTGCCGCCGGTGGCGGCGATGGCCGCAAGCCCGCCGATGGCGAGCCCCGATCCGCGCAGGAAGGCGCGCCGGTCAACCGAGGTTCGCCCCACCTCGGCAAGGAGACTTGTCCGCTGGGAGCGTCGCGCAACCCCGTTGGTCTTTTTCCTCAACATGTGTCTTACTCCCTAGCGTGCTCGGCCCCCCATGGTGCGTCGCTTGCTTGGTTACGGGTTCGGTGCCTTGGACAGTCGGGCGTCACGCAACCAGTCGTCCTTGGCGGTGGATCCAGCGTCCGGTCAGAACCGGGCGGAGGCGTAATAGGCGCGGGTATGCGCGGTATCCTGCATCTTGGTCTGCGACAGGTCGGGTTCGGCGGCCTGCGCTTCGGTTCCGTCCGTGGTCACCACCGCCACCACCGCAAGCGGTGCCGCCGTGGAGGCCAGTTTCAGAAAGCCGCGGCGGCTGGTGGCCGTCTCGTCGGTCCGGGTCATCACAATCCTCCTGTTCCTCTAGGGTGGCGGTTGCCCGCCGGGGTGCGGATCACTCCGCGCTCATCCGAAAGGCTTCGGCCTCGATCTCCATGAACGCCCGGCCCAGACGGCCGACCGGCGCATAGAAGACAGAGTTCTTCGCCCCTTCGAGATCGGTGAAAAAATGCCCCGCCCATGGTCCGATATGGCGGTTGAAAAAGGCTTTCTGCTGGGCCAGCGTCGCGGGCGCGCCAAAACGGCCCACGATCATCGCGCCCATCATCTCCATCAGGCTGGCGATGTTGTCTTCGGGTTCGAACACCGTCTCGGCCCGGGCCAGCCCGCGCAGCGCCATGTCCTGCCGCAGCAGCGCCAGCGGTTTTTCGTTCAGAAAGCCGGTCAGGTAATAGGAGGCATAGGGCAGCAGTTCGCCCCGCCCCAGCCCGATGAACAGGCGGTTGTATTCGCTGGTCACGGCGGCGGGCTTGGTCAGCCGCGCCATCTTGGCCAGCGTCCCCACCGCCTCGCCGATGGCGCCGTCGCTGCCCTGCAGCCCGGCGGTCTGGTCCAGCAGCATCTGGTCGGGCGGCTGCGCCAGCAGCACGCCCAGATAGTTGTAAAGATCGGCGCGCAGACGGTCTTCTTCGTCGATGCGCAGGTCGGGAGCGGCGGTCATGGGATCATCCGTCATGTCTGGTCCTCGAAGCGGAACTGCATGCGCCGGAAACTCGGCGGCAGGGCGGCGTCTTCGGGATCGGTCTCGGGGGCGGGATCGGGCTCGGGGTGGTGCGCCGGGGTCACGGCCAGCGTCGGGCCGGGCGTGTCAGGCAGGCGGACCGGATCCAGCGGTTCGGGTTCGGGCACGGGCTCGGGCGCGTCATCGGCCTGCGCCGCGGCCAGCCGCTCGGGGGCCGTGGCCAGATGTTCCAGATGCGCCAGCAGGCCGCGCCCCACCTCATAGGTGGTGCCAAAGCCCGGGGCGCAGGGCACGATCTTGGTGTAATCGTCGGCGTAATCCACCAGCCCGTCGAGATTGGCGAGCAGCGGGTTGCTGCGCCACAGCGCGCGCAGGGCGCGCGTCTTCAGCCGCTGCGGCAGGGCGGAGCGCAGGAATTTCTGCACCATCTCGCCCGAAGCCACATCCTCGGGCAGCGGCAGCCCCGCCTCGGCCAGCAGGTCGTCATCGCTGCGCGCGGCCTGCGCGGCCTCAGCCTCGGCGCGTTCGGTCTCGCGCAGCGCTGCCACCTCGGCGCGGCTTTCGGCATCCACGGCAGCTTTGCGGCGGGCCCAGAAATCGCTCATGTCAGCCGCCCCCGTTTCAGCGCGGGCGAGGCATAGACATCGCCTTCGGTGCTGATGCGCGGATCGCCGATGCCATCCTGACGGCCATCGGTCTTGGCCCGGTCGCGGCGGCGCTTCACGAACTCTTCCTCGTGGTGGAAGCGTTCGACAAAATCCCCGACCCAGGCCAGCAGACCCGGCGGCATCGGGATTTTCTCCACCACATCCTCGCCATTGTCGTTGTAATCCTGCGCCTCGTAGGGGGAGGCGGTGACCAGCACCATGTCGAAGGGATGCGGCCCCAAGACCGGGCGCATAATGACGTAAACGCTGGGCTCGCGGGCGGTGATGCCGTGCAGATAGGCCTCGGTCTCGGCCTTGTAGAGTTCCAGCGTCAGCGTGGTGGCGTGGTAATCCACCGCGTCGCCCTCGCGCCGAAGCTCGCGCCAGTCGGCAGGACCAGCGCCGGGCAGGATCGCCACCGCGCGCCACGCCCATTTTGCCCAGCGGGTGACACCGGGAGTGCGGCGCATCACCACGCCGATCGGCATGTGCTGGTCAAAACTGGGATATGCTGACACGAGTATTCCTTCCTCCGTCCCCTATTGGAACAGCAAGCCGCAGAAAAGAAAGACACAATCGGCGTGACCCTGCGTTTTTGCCGCATTTTCGGACAAAAAATCCTGTCCGCCCGGGGCGGACAGGCCCTTGGCCCCGGAAAAGCAAAATCCGAGTTTTTCGCTTGGATTTTTTGCTGCGGGGCAGCACACGAATCACGGAGCCGTGCTCTGGCAGCCGGTGGTTGCCTTCTGCGGAAATCCGCCACAGGAAAGGGGACGGTCGGACAGGCGAATCACCGCGCCACCCCGATCCCACCCACTGCGGACATCCCGGCGCCCCGGGGTTGGACAGAAGGCACACCATGACCAAGACCTTGATACCGTGCGATTGTCTGGGCACTCAGGCGCTTGATGCCAAGGCGCTGTCCAAGGCCACCGGCCTGCAGGTGATGCCGGTCTGTTCGGCGCTCTGCACCGCCGATCTGTCCCGCGCCGCCGAGGCGCTGACGCAAGGGAATGCCGTAATCTGCTGCACGCAGGAATCCCGCGTGTTCGAAGCGCTGGCCGCCGATCTGGATCTGCCGCCCCCTGCCCTGCTGGATCTGCGCGACCGCGCCGGATGGAGCGCCGATCCCCGTTCCAAACTGCCCAAGATGGCCGCGCTGACCGCCGAGGCGATGCTGCCCGCCGCCCCCGAAAAGGCGCTGGACGTGATCTCCGAAGGGCTGTGCCTTGTGCTGGGTGCCGCCGATGTGGCGCTGGCGGCAGCCGAACAGCTTGCCCCGCATCTGGGGGTGACCGTGCTGCTGGAGGAGGCGGAGGATCTGCCCGACAGCCGCGCCTATGAGGTCATCACCGGCAGGCTGCGCCGGGCGCAGGGCGCGCTTGGCCAGTTCCGCGTCACCATCGATGCGCTGCGGCAGGTCCAGCCCGGGGGGCGCGGCAGCCTGACCCTGACCGAGCCGCGCGACGGCGGCATTTCCGACTGCGACATCGTGCTGGATCTGCGCCGCGCGCCGCCGCTGTTCCCCGCCCCCGAAAAGCGCGAGGGCTATCTGCGCGCCGATCCGGGCAATCCGCTGGCGGTGGCGGCGGCGGTCATGGCCGCCTCGCATCTGACCGGCACGTTCGAAAAGCCGCTGCATGTGCGCACCGATGCGCTGCTCTGCGCCCATTCCCGCGCCGGACAGACCGGCTGCACCCGCTGTCTGGATCTGTGCCCCACCGGCGCGATCGTGCCCGACGGCGATCATGTCACCGTCGATCCGATGATCTGCGCGGGCTGCGGCGCCTGTTCCGCCGTCTGCCCCTCGGGCGCGATCAGCTTTGACGCGCCGCCGGTCGATCTGATCCTGCGCCGGGTGCAGGTTCTGGCGCAGAGCTATCTGGCGGCGGGCGGCTTCGTGCCCCGGCTGCTGGTGCATGACGCCGCGGGGGCCGAGATGATCCGCCTTGCCGCGCGCCATGGCGACGGCCTGCCCGCCGATGTGCTGCCGCTGGACCTGCCCAGCATCGGCGTCTTCGGCCATGCCGAAATGCTGGCGGCGCTGGCGGCGGGCTTTGCCGCGGTCACGCTGCTGCCCGGCCCGGGCAGCGACCGCGCGGCACTTGAGGCGCAGATCACGCTGGCCCGCGCGCTGGCAGGCGCCGACCGCATCGACCTGCTCGACACCCCCGATCCCGAGGTGCTGACCGCCACGCTTTATGACGCAAGCGCCCCCGCTCCGGTCGCCACGCCGGTGCGCCCCATGGGCACGCGGCGGCAGGTGACGCGGCAGGCGGCGCGGGCGCTGAACCCCGGCACCGACGCCCTGCCCCTGCCGCAGGGGGCACCCTATGGCGCGGTGCTGGTCGATACCGATGCCTGCACGCTGTGCCTGTCCTGCGTGTCGCTCTGCCCCTCGGGCGCGCTTGGCGACAATCCCGACCTGCCGCAGCTGCGCTTTCAGGAAGATGCCTGCCTGCAATGCGGCATCTGCGCGACCGCCTGCCCCGAGGATGCCATCACCTATGAACCGCGCCTGCTGCTCGCCGAAGAGGCGCTGAGCCAGCGCGTGCTGCACGAGGAAGAGCCCTTTGCCTGCATCGACTGCGGCACGCTCTTCGGGGTGAAATCCACCATCGAGCGGATCACCGAAAAACTTTCCGGTCACGCGATGTTCAGCGGTGACAAGCTGCGGATGATCCAGATGTGTGACAACTGCCGCGTGAACGCGCAGTATCACACGCAGGACAATCCCTTTGCCGGACGCGACAGACCCCGCCCGCGCACCACCGAGGATTACCTGTCAAAGCGCCGCGATCACTAGGCGGCCCAACCAACGGAGCAGGCGATGAGCGACGATTTCAACATGTCGATGCGGAAATTCCTCAAGCAGGTGGGCGTCACCTCGCAGCAAGCGATCGAAGAAGCGATGCGCGGCGCCGACACCGCGGGCAAGACCTACAAGGTGCGCGCCGTGCTCACCATCGAAGAGCTGGACCTTCACCACGAGGTCACCGGCGAGATCAAGGGACAGGAGTAAACCTTGCCAGCCAGCAGAGAGACGGTTCAGGCCGTCCTGAAAACCATCGCCGACCCGGTGCGGGGCGGCGACATCCTGTCCAGCGGCGTCGTGCGCGCGCTGAATGTCGACGCGGCGGGCGCCGTGCGTTTTGTCATGGAAATTCCCGGCAATGCCGGCACCGCCTATGGCGCCGCCCGGACCGAGGCCGAGACCGCGCTGCGCGCCACCGAAGGTGTCACGGCGGTGTCGGTGGTGCTGACCGCGCATTCCGAAAAGGCGCCGCCGCCCGATCTGCGCGGCCCGCGTGCCGCCGCCGAACCGCAGGGGCCGCAGGGCATTCCGGGGGTGGCGCATATCATCGCCATCGCCTCCGGCAAGGGCGGCGTGGGCAAGTCCACCGTCGCTTCCAACCTTGCCTGCGCGCTGGCGCAGCAGGGCCGCCGCGTCGGTCTGCTGGATGCCGATGTCTATGGGCCCTCGCAGCCGCGCATGCTGGGGGTGTCGGGCCGTCCCGCCTCGCCCGATGGCAAGACGATCCTGCCGCTGCGCAACCATGGCGTTACGCTGATGTCCATCGGGCTGATGACCAACGAGGATCAGGCGGTGGTCTGGCGCGGCCCGATGCTGATGGGCGCGCTGCAGCAGATGCTGATGCAGGTGCAGTGGGGCGCGCTTGACGTGCTGCTGGTCGATCTGCCGCCCGGCACCGGCGACGTGCAGATGACGCTGGCGCAGAAGGCGCGGGTCGATGGCGCCATCGTGGTCAGCANCAGTGGGGCGCGCTTGACGTGCTGCTGGTCGATCTGCCGCCCGGCACCGGCGACGTGCAGATGACGCTGGCGCAGAAGGCGCGGGTCGATGGCGCCATCGTGGTCAGCACGCCGCAGGATGTGGCCCTGCTGGACGCGCGCAAGGGCATCGACATGTTCCGCCAGATGAACGTGCCGCTGCTTGGCATGATCGAAAACATGTCCACCCATGTCTGTTCCGCCTGCGGGCATGAAGAACATGTCTTCGGCCATGGCGGTGTCGCGGCAGAGGCGGCAAAGCTCGGCGTGCCGCTTCTGGCAGAGGTGCCGCTGGATCTGCAGATCCGGCTCGCCTCTGACGGCGGGGCCCCCATCGTGGTCAGCGCGCCCGACAGCGCGCAGGCGCAGGCCTTTCACGCCGTGGCCTCGGCGCTGGTTGCACGGGGTCTGGCATGACCTCCAGCGCCGATCTGGTCTTTCCGCCGCTGCTCTGGGGCGAGGAGGTCACGACCGATGCCTTTGACCATGCCTGCCGCCGCGCGCTTCTGGGCTGCGATGCGGGGCTGGTGGCATGGCGCGCCACGCCCGACCTGCTGGAGGGCGCGCTGGTGCTGGCCCCGGACGTGCCGCTCAGCCGCGCCATGACCATGCTGCCGCTCTGCGGTGTGGGGTTCCAGAACGCGCTTGGCGCGCTGGCCCCGCCCGAAGTGGCGGTGCATCTGGACTGGGATGGCGGGCTGCGGGTCAATGGTGCCTCCTGCGGGCGGTTCCGCTGCATGGCCGCCAGCGCCGATCCCGACGCGGTGCCCGACTGGCTGGTGATCGGCTTCACCCTGCCGCTGCTGCCGGAAAACGACGCGCCCGGCACCACGCCCGACCGCACCTCGCTTTACGCCGAAGGCTGCGCCGAGGTCTTTCCCCCCGCCCTGCTGGAGGCATGGGCCCGGCACACACTGGGCTGGATCAGCCGCTGGGAACAGGACGGATCGCGCGGGCTGCATGCCGAATGGCGCGGGCTCGCGCATGGTCTGGGCGAGCCTGCCCGCCAGAACGGCCAGACCGGGCTGTTTGTCGGCGTGGACGAGGATTTTGGCATGCTGCTGCGCGACGATCACGGCACCACCCATCTGATCCCCCTGACCACCCTGCTGGAGCCCGCGCCATGAAACTTGCCCGCGCCATCCATTTTGATGAAAGCGACCAGCGCGTCTACGCCTCGCCCGCGCGCACCGGCGAATGGTGCATCGCGGGCGGATTCGAGTTTTCCGACTGGACCGAGGGCGACCTGACCGGCAAGGCGCGGCAGGCCTTTGCCAACGGCTTTCTCGGGCTCGAAACCTTTGGCCGCGTGACCTTCGTGGCGGTGACGGTGGTGGAGCCCGCCGAACTGGCGCAGCTGACCGAAACGCTGGCCGGACATTTTGTCGACTGGTATGGCGCACCCTCGCGGGATCTGGCGCGGCCCGTCGCGGCAGAGGAACTGGCGCAGATGCGGGATCTTTGCGAGGATCACGCCCCCAACACCCTGCTGACCGTCGCGCGCGAGCTGACCTCGGCAGGCGTGCGCGAGATGTTCCGCGCGCTTGATCCGCGCGAAGCCGGGCTGGACCAGTTCGCGCTGCATGGCAGTCTGGACGAGGATCACTGAGATGGACGATGGCAAGACCCGGGCGGCATGGGATCAGGATCTGGATGCGCAGGGCCTGCTCTGCCCGCTGCCGGTGCTGAAGGCGCGCAAGCGGCTGGCGGGCATGGCCCCGGGTCAGGTACTGCGGATGCTGGCCACCGATCCCGCCGCCGTCATCGACGTGCCGCATTTCTGCGCCGAGGCCGGGCACGACCTGCTGGGATCCGAAGATCAGGACGGCGTGCAGATCTATCTGATCCGCAAGGGCTAGGGCTCAGATCCCGAAGGCGCTGTAGGGGATGTAGCGCACCGGGGTGCCGGGGGTGACGTCAAGCGCCGCATCGGGCAGTTCCACCAGCCCGTCGGCCCATGACAGCCCGCTGATCCGCCCCGACCCTTCGGATCCGAACACCTCTGCCGTGCCTTCGGCGGTCAGCCGGGCCCGCAGATATTCGCGCCGCCCCGGCTTCTTGGATTTGGAAAACCCGGCGGGCACGGTGAAGCCCACCGGCTCCACCCAGCCTGCACCCGCCAGCAGCGACAGCGCCGGGCGGGCAAAGACCAGCGCGCAGACCAGCGCCGCCACCGGGTTGCCGGGCAGGCCGAAGACCGGCACCCCCTGCCACAGCGCCAGCGCCAGCGGGCGCCCCGGCTTCAGCGCGATGCGCCAGCTTGACAGCGTGCCCTGCGCGCGCAGCAGCGCCGAGACGTGATCCTCGTCCCCGGCGGACGCCCCGCCAGAGGTGAGGATGACATCGACCTGCCCCGCCGCCTCGTCCAGCCGGTCGCGGATCAGCGCGCGGTCATCGCGCACATGGCCCAGATCCACCGGCGCGCAGTGCCAGCCCGCCGCCAACGCCAGCAGCATGGGCCGGTTGGCATCCCAGATCTGATGCGGCAGCGCGGGATCGGCAGGGTCGGGCACGATCTCGTCGCCGGTGGACAGCACCCCCACCCGCAGCCTGCTCCGCACCGGCAGATCCGCCAGCCCCAGCGCCGACAGCAGCGCCAGATCGGGGGCGCGCAGGCGGTGACCGGCGGGCAGGGCCTGCGTGCCTTCGGTCACGTCTTCGCCCGCGCGGCGGGTGTTGGCGCGGGCGCGCACCGGCCCGTCAAAAGCCACCACCGCGCCATCCGTGGCGGTGTCCTCTTCCAGCACCACGGTATCGACCCCTTGGGGCAGCGTGGCACCGGTGAGGATGCGCAGCGCGTGGCCCTGCGGCACCGGCTGATCATAAGGCTGGCCCGCCGCCGCCCGCCCCGCCAGCAGCGGCAGCCGGTTCACCCCCGCCCCGGTGGCGGCAAAGGCGAAACCATAGCCATCAACGGCGGAATTGGGCAGCGGCGGGTTGGACCGGCGCGCCATCACCGGCTCTGCCAGAATGCGGCCCACCGCCTCTGCCGTGCGCAGCTGCTCCACCCCCGTCACCGGATGCAGGGCGGCGCGCAGCCGTGCCAGCGCCTCGTCCACCGGCACCCATGCCACGCCCTGCGGCATGGCGAAACAGTCGTCGCGCAGACGCGGCGGCAGCAGCGGGGCGCAGGCCCGCCGCGCGGCCCGTTCCAGCAGAGCCTCATGGCCCAGCCCGAGGATCCATCCCTCCACCGCGTCGCCTTCGCGGCTCAGCGCGTCGAGCTTGCCCGGCTCCAGCGCGCGCAGCGCCGAGGCCAGCACGCGGACCTGCGCCCGGTCCTTGATCTCGGCCTCTTCCGCCAGATCGGCGACGGTTCCGGCGATCAGCGAGGGGAACAGTTCCACCAGCGTCACGGGCGTGTCCTGCGTCTCGAACGGTCGCACCGAAATGTCGGCGCCAAAGCGCTTCCGCAGGGACTGCAGCCGGGGGATGCCAAGCAGCGCCTGCGACCCGACCGAACCCGCCCCCGCCAGCTTCCAGACCGGCTGCGCGCCGGGAGTGGTATCGCAGCGGCGCCTGTCGGCAAAGGGACTGGCATAGCCCGCCCTGGTGCGCGGCAGATCGGCAATGTCGCGGCCAAGCCCGTTGCCCCAGAACGGACCGGTGCCGGGGAACAGCCGGTTGATCGCCGCTGCCGCGTCCAGCCGGTTGTTGGCATTGTCGGGGCCATCGGTGATCCGCGCGGCAAGCTCGGCCCAAAGCGCCAGCGGATCGTCGGTGCCGGTCAGCGCGCGGGCAAAGCCGCGCGGATAGGCGAAGGGGAAATCGAACCCCGCCAGCACCCGGCGCCCGGCGGCGATTTCGGTCTGGAACAGATCGGCCAAGGCTACGGTCGCGGCGTGGCGGGTGCGGTGATACTGCGCCTCGGTGCCGGTGTCGCGGGCGATGCCGAGCCAGATCGCATCCTTCGCGGGCCGGGCGGGAGAGGGCGAGGCCGCCCCCGACCAGTCCACCACCACCACCGTATCGAACCGGCTCACAGCCCCAGATCCCGCAGGATAAAATCCGCAATGCCGCGTGTGTCATCCAGATCGAAGCACGGCAGGTCGGTGGCAAGCACGCTGTCGCAGGCCAGCGCGCGCACGGTCGGATTGTCCTGCGCCAGCGGCGGCTTGGCGTTTTCGGCGCGATGCGCCTCGATCTTGGGATGGGCGCCCTGCTTGTAGCCTTCGACCAGCACCAGATCGACCGGCGCCAGCTGCGCCAGCAGGTCGGCCAGCGACGGCTCCGGCGCGCCGCGCAGTTCATGCATCACCGCCCAGCGTCGCGGCGTGGCCAGCAGCACCTGCCGCGCCCCCGCCTCCCGGTGGCGGTAACTGTCGCGGCCCGGCTGGTCGATGTCGGTGTCGTGATGCGCGTGCTTGACGGTGGACACAGCCAGACCGCGCGTGGTGAATTCACTCACCAGCCGCTCCATCAGCCCGGTCTTGCCGGAGTTTTTCCAGCCGGTGACGCCATAGACCTTCATGCAATCAGCGCCTCGGCGCGGGCCAGATCCTCGGGCGTGTTGACGTTGAAGAAGGGATCAAAGGGGGTGGCGGGAAACAGCGCCTCACCGGCCTCGTGGCGGTCGGTCCACAGCACCACCTTGCGCAGCCCGTCATTGAGTGCTGCGCGCAGATCCTCGCGCAGGGCCACCGGCCAAAGGCCAAAGGTCGGGTGCCGGTTCAGCCGCCCGCCGGATTTCAGCCCGGCCCCCGGATCGCGCGGCGTGCAGGCCAGCGCCAGCAGATGCGGGCGCCCCTCGGCGGCCAGCAGCAGCCACGGCACCAGATCGCAGGGAAAGAACGGCGTGTCGGCGGCCACGGTCACGATGCTGTCCGCGCCCTGTTCCGCCGCCCAGTCAAGCCCCGCCAGCACCCCCGCCAGCGGCCCGGGATGGCCGGGCACCGAATCCGCCAGCACCGGCAGGCGGGTGCGGGCAAAGCGCGCCGGATCGCCATTGGCGTTCAGCGCCAGCCCCGCCACCTGCGGCTCCAGCCGTTCGATCACCCGGTCCAGCAGCGTCCGCCCGGCAAGCGGCAGCAGCGCCTTGTCCCCGCCGCCCATGCGCGTGGCAAGCCCGCCCGCAAGGATCACACCCAAGGGCTGCTTCATGCGCGCAGCCCCCTGATAGCCGGATCAGTCCGCATCGGATCCCTTTCGCCGCTGCGCGCGGTCCTCGTCCGGCACCAGGGCCGGGTCCACGTCGCGGATCAGCCGCGCCTCACCGGACAGGCAGACAAAGCGCTGCCCGCGCATCCGCCCGATCAGCGTGAGGCCCACCTGCCGCGCGATTTCCACCCCCCACGCGGTGAAGCCGGAGCGCGAGGCAAGCACCGGAATGCCCATCAGCGCCGTCTTGATGACCATCTCGGAGGTCAGCCGCCCGGTGGTATACAGGATCTTGTCACCAGCGGGCAGGCCGTGGCGGAACATGAAGCCCGCGATCTTGTCCACCGCGTTGTGACGGCCCACATCCTCCATATAGACCAGCGGGCGGTCCTGCTGGCAGAGCACGGTGCCATGGATCGCCCCCGCCTCCAGATAGAGCGAGGGCGTGGTGTTGATCTGCCGCGCCAGCGCGTAAAGCCACGAGGCGCGCAGCTCTGCCTGCGGCAGCACCAGCCCGTCGAGCCCCTCCATCATGTCGCCAAAGACGGTGCCGACAGCGCAGCCCGAGGTGCGGGTCTTTTTCTGCACCTTCGCCTCATACGAGGTCTCGCGCGCGGTGCGCACCACCACCGTGTCGATCTCTTCGTCGTAATCGAGGCCGGTCACCACGTCATTGTCGCGCAGCATGCCCTGATTGCGCAGGAATCCCAACGCAAGGTAATCGGGATGGTCCCCGATGGTCATGGCGGTGACGATTTCCTGCCGGTTGAGGTAGATGGTCAGCGGACGTTCCTCGACCACGGCGATCTCGGTGGGCTGGCCGGTCTGGTCGGTGCCGGTGACACGGCGCGTCAGACGCGGGTCACGGGGATCCGGCAGCAGCGGCAAATCGGGCATGGATGGGATGATCTTGCCTCCTCTGGCCTCGGCCCGGCGCATCTTGTAGCCTGCGCGCCAGAGTTTCAAGGGGGTGGGCATGCTGGGCTATGTGACTGGACAGGCAAGCGGATCGCTGGACCGGCTGATCCGCGAGGTGGCGCAGCAGCTGCGCACGCAGGGCATTCCGCTGGCAGGCGCGGTGCAGATCAACGTCGAGAGGGGCGAAGGCGCCAAATGCCACATGGATCTGCATGTGCTGACCGGCACCGAGGTGGTGCGCATCAGCCAGAACCTTGGCCCGCTCTCCAGCGGCTGCAGGCTGGATCCCGCCGGGCTGGAGCGAGCGGTGGGGCTGGCGGGCGCGGGGCTGGGACAGGGCGCGCGGCTGCTGGTCGTCAACAAGTTCGGCAAGCAGGAAGCCGAGGGCCGCGGCTTCCGCCCGCTGATCGCCGAGGCGCTGGCCCGCGGCATCCCGGTGCTGACCGGGGTCAATGCGGGCAATCTTGCCGCCTTCCTGTACTGGGCCGAGGATCTGGCGCAGCCCCTGCCCTGCGACGCGGCGGGGGTGCTGGGCTGGTGTCAGGCGCAGATCGCCGAGGCGAGCGCCGCCTGACCGCTCGCGCTAGGGTTCGCTGGTCTCGATACGGCTCAGGATGTCCTCGCGGCCCTTGTGGACCAGCTGCAGCATCTCGTGGCGGCTGCGCACCGGATCCCCCGCCGCGATGGCATCGGCGATGGCGCGGTGATAGGGCAGCGTGATCCGCATGTTTTCCGGCCGCAGCACCTCGGGCGACAGCATCGCGTCGAAGAAATTGTCCAGCATCGGCTGCATGTGCAGGATGAACTGGTTGTCGGTGCCGCGCAGGATATGGCGGTGAAAGGCCAGATCTGCCGCGAACCAGTCGCCCCGGCCTTCCAGCGCCGCCGCCATCTCGTCGCAGCAGGCATGCAGCACCGAGGCGTCGAATTCGGGCCGCGCCGCGCAGATTTCCACCGCGATGGTCTCGATGGCGGCGCGAAACCGGGTCATGTCGTCGACAAAGGTGGCGTCGCGGCTGTAGCGGAACCGCCATGCCAGCACTTCGGGGTCAAACAGGCTCCAGTCCGACACCGGCAGCACGATGGTGCCGGTCTTGCGCCGCACCTGCAGCATTCCCTTGGCGACCAGCGTGCGCACCGCCTCGCGCACCACGGTGCGCGAGATTTCCAGCTCTTCGCCGATCTCGGTCTCGGTGGGCAGCACCGCGCCCACCGGATACCGTCCGATCATCAGCCATTTGGCAATGGCCTCGACCGCGTCGCGGTGCAGCGACTTCACGGGCGCCCGGGTCTGCTGGTCTGTGGCGTGCATGCGGGTCTTTCTGCTGGAAGCCGCCGTCACCCGGCGGGTTTGGAGGTGTCGGGCTCCATTATCGCGGAGTCGAAGCCATAGACAACGCCCGGGTTCTCGCAAAGGATGCGGTGGCGGGTCGCGGCGTCCGGCGCCCAGTCCTGCAGCAGATCCAGCATCCGGCGGTCATCGGGGCGCGGCGTGGTCAGGATATGCGGCCAGTTGGAGGCCCAGAGCATACGTTCCGGCGCGTGAGCGACCAGCGCCCGCGCCAGAACCGACACATCCTCGTAATCCGGCGCGCCGTCGCGCGACACCTCGTAGGGGGCGGACAGCTTGACCCAGACGCGCCCGCTGTCGATCAGCCGCAGCAGGCAGCGAAAGGAGGGATGGTCGGGGCGGACCGGATCAAGGAACTTGCCGATATGGTCGATCACCACCTGCCCGGGCCATGACAGGATCTGCGCCTCGCGCTCGGGCAGCAGGCGGCCATCCATCTGCAGCTGCACATGCCAGTCCCAGCCCCCCACCCGGTCGGCGATGCGGTCGACCTGATCCCACGGGATGATGCCCCCCGGCAGCATCTGCATGCGCGCACCGCAGAACCCCGCCTCGGTCAGCGCGCGCAGACCGGCCTCTGACACCATCTCGTCCACCACGGCCACGCCGCGCGTCTCGGCGCGGCCCAGTTCCGCGATCCCTTCGGCGGTGACGCGGTTGTCGGTGCCATAGGCCGTGGGCTGCACGATGACCGCCCGGGAAAGCCCGAGCCCGTCGCGCATCGCGCGGTAGCGGCCCACCTCTTCGGTCTCGGGCGCGGCAAGGGCGCCGGGCACGGTGGGCGTGCCGGGGCGGTAGACATGCAGATGGGTGTCACAGGCGCCCGGCGGCGGCAGAAGATGGGTCATGTCAGGCTCCTGTCGGGGAAATAAAAGCGGCGCCGCGCGCCCTGAGCCGGGTCGCGGCCCCGGCATTCACCGCCTCGGACGGCAGCAGCCCCTGCGCCAGCAGCGCCACCTGAGAGGCGACGTGCAGCGCCTGCCCCTCGCTGGCCTGCGGGGTCTGGCCGCCGATATGGGGCGTCGCGATCACATCGGGGCGGCCCGCCAGACGCGAGGGCGGGCGCTGGTCGGGCCCGCTGCCCACATCCAGCGCGGCGCAGGCGATCTGCCCGGAGTCGAGCGCCGCCTCCAGCGCGGGTTCGTCGACCAGCGCCGCGCGGGCAAGGTTCAGGAACAGCGCGCCGGGTTTCATGCGGGCAAAGGCGCTGGCGCCGAACAGCCCCACGGTCTGCGGCGTGGCGGGGGCAAGGCAGACCACCACATCGGCCCGGGCCAGCATCTGATCGAAGGGCAGAGCCTCGATCCCCGGTGGCAGCGCGCCCGGGGCGGGATCGGTGATCAGCACCCGCATCCCCAGCGCCTGCGCCAGCCCCGCCAGATGCCGCCCGATCACGCCATAGCCGCAGAGGCCCAGCGTGCTGCCCTGCAGCTGCAGGCCCATGGCCACGCCCGGCTCCTGCCCGGCGCGATAGGCGGTGACCGCCCGGCTGATGCCGCGCGCGGCGTCGATCATCAGCCCCAGCGCCAGTTCCGACACCGAAGCCGCGAAAGTGGGGATGGAGCGGGTGACCAGCACCCCCTGCGCCGAGGCCGCCGCCACGTCGATGGTGCTGATGTCCACCGCGCAGCGCATCACCGCCAGCACATCCTCTGCCGCGTCGAAAAACGCCGCATCAAGGCCGGTCTGCCGGTCGGCGATGACCAGATCGCAGCCCGCCGCCGCCCGGGCGAGTGCCGCCCCGCCCAGCACATCCGGTCCGGGGTTCAGCACCAGCGTGCCATGACGCGCGAGGTCCGCGCGGGCCGAGGGCGGGAAAAGCAGCTCCAGCGCCTCGGGCGTGTGGGTGAGAAACATGCGAAACATCAGGGTCTTTCCGGGGTCGAAACGTGGCGCTTAGTTGCCGAAGACATAGGAGGGGATGGCCACGGTCAGCGGCTCGAAGAAGATGACCAGCAGCAGGGCCGCGATTTCCGCCGCGATGAAGCTCCACGAATAGCGCACCGTCTCGCTATAGGGGCATTTGGCGATGCTGGAGGCGACGAACAGCAGCACGGCCACCGGCGGCGTGGTCGATCCGATCTGCGTGGCCATGACCAGCGCCAGACCCAGCTGCAGGTCGTTGATGCCCACGGCATTGCCGATATGCACCGCGATCGGCACGGTGATGATCAGCACCGCCATGCTGTCGACGAACATGGTCAGCACCAGCATGACCGCCACCAGCAGCAGGAAGACGGCGGTGGGATCCTGCGTCGTCGCCATGATCAGCGACAGGATCATCTGGTTGAAGTTGAGATAGGACAGCAGCCAGCCGAAGCCGCTGGCGATGCCGACGATGCCCAGCACCATGGCCGTGGTGATCGCCGCCTGCACGAAGATCTGCGGCAGGTCGCGCAGCGTGATGGTGCGATACAGGAAAAAGCTCACCAGAAAGGCGAAGACGCAGGCGACCACGCCGGATTCCGTTGCGGTGAACACGCCGCCAAGGATGCCCGCCACGATGATGACCGGGGCCACCAGCGCCGCCCAGACATCGACCAGCGAGCGCAGGCAGCGCCCCAGCGAAAACCTCTGGCCGGATTTCTGCAGTTCGGGGTGGCGCGAGACCGACAGCGACTGCAGATAGACCACCGACATCAGCGCAAGCCCGACAAGGATGCCGGGGATGATCCCGGCCAGAAACAGCCCGCCCACCGACACGCTGGCCAGCGCGCCATAGACGATCATCGTCATGCTGGGCGGGATAATCGCGCCGATGGTGCTGCTGGTGGCGGTGATCGCCGCCGCATAGCCTGCGGGATAGCCCTTTTCCTTCATGGCGGGGATCAGCACCGACCCCACCGCCGAGGTGTCCGCCGTGGAGGATCCCGACACGCCCGCAAAGATCATCGACGAGACGATATTGGCCTGCGCCAGCCCGCCGCGCATGTGCCCGACGATGGTTTCGGCAAAATCCACCAGCTTGCGGCTGATCCCGCCGCGCGACATCAGCTCGCCCGCAAGGATGAAATAGGGCATCGCCAGCAGGCTGAAACTGTCAAGGCTGGAGAACATCTTCTGCGGGTAAAGCGGCAGCGCCAGATCGGGCACGATCAAGATCCCCGCCAGCCCGACAAGGCCCAGCGACAGGATCACCGGGACCCCGAGGAAGATCATCACAAGCAGCGCTGCAAAAAGTCCGACAAGCATGGGGGGTCTGCCTCTTTGGGGTCACAGGGTCGGGGCGGGGCGCCAGAAGGCGACGAGACGGCGCAGCGCGATGATGATCATGTAGGCGGAGCCCAGCGGAATGGCGCCATAGACCAGATGCATCGGCAGGCCGAGCCCGGGGCTTTTCTGGAACTGCAGGAACTGCGCCAGCCGCGCGGTGCCAAGGATCAGCGCCACGGCCAGCACGATCCACAGCAGATCGACAAGGGCGAAAAAGATGGCGCGGCCACGGTCGACCAGCCGGTCGGTCAGCATCTCCATGCCGATATGCACGCTGTGGCGATAGGCGACGGGGATGCCCAGAAAGACGATCCAGATCTGCCCGTAACGCTGCAGCTCCTCGCTCCAGCTCAGCGACAGGTTCAGGAAGAAACGGTTGCACACCTGCATCGTGCCGACGATCACGATGCCAAGGAAGATGACGAAGATCAGCATTTCGATCGCTCGGTCGAAGACCGCCCAAAACCGTGTCATGTGGCTGGACCCTTTTGAGATGAAGATGCGCTCCGGCCCGCGCGCGGGGGGCCGGAGCGCGCGGGGTTACTGGGCGTCGCGGATCAGCTGCAGCAGGGCTGTCGCGTCCAGATCGGCGGCCAGTTCGTCCTGCAGCGGTGCTGCGCCTTCGCGGAAGGCGGAGGTGTCGATCTCGGTGATCGTCATGCCCACCTCTTCAAGCTGCGCCAGCGCCTTCTGCTCGCGCAGGGGGGCAAGGGCGCGGTTGATCTCGATGGCCAGATCCGCAGCTTCGGTCAGAACCTGCTGTTCCGCCTCGGACAGCTGGTTCCAGAGCGGCAGCGAATAGGTGATGACGGTCGGCCCGAACAGGTGCCGGGTCAGGGCCACATGGTCGCTGACTTCGTAAAGCTTGCTGGAATAGACCATGGAGGCGGCGTGTTCGAAGCCGTCAAGCACCCCGGTCTGCAGCGCGGTATAGACCTCGCCAAAGGCCATCGGCGTGGCATTCGCCCCCATCGCGTTCAGCGCCGCCACATAGACCGGCGACTGGATCGTGCGGATCTTCAGCCCCTGCAGATCGTCGGGCGTGGTCAGCGCGGCACCATTGGTGACC
Organism: Salipiger marinus; assembly: GCF_035481585.1. Taxonomy (NCBI): domain Bacteria; kingdom Pseudomonadati; phylum Pseudomonadota; class Alphaproteobacteria; order Rhodobacterales; family Roseobacteraceae; genus Salipiger; species Salipiger marinus. Next base: position 46,011 of record NZ_JAYKSL010000023.1, read on the forward strand.
ACGTTGCGGTAGCCCCAGCTGTAGCCCCAGCCCAGCACCTTGAAGCCGGACTGTTCGAATTTCGTCTCCAGCTCGGTGCCCAGATCGCCATCAAGCGCGCGGCCCACATGGTCGAAATCCTGCCAGAGGAAGGGCAGATCCAGCACCCCGCCCGCAGGCACGAAGCTGTTATAGACCGCCGTGCCGCCCACATGCATGGTGGCACCCGATCCAAGCTGCATCGCCTGCAGCACGTCCTGATCGCCGCCAAGCGCGCTGGAGCCGTAGACCTCGAAGGTCAGGCTGTCGGAATGGCTGTTGACGTAATTCTGCATGACCCATGCGGTCATGCCGTTGTCGTTCTGCTGATCGGCCACCGAAGACATCGCCATCTTGATGGTGGTCTGGGCGGTGGCGGTTCCGGCAAGCGCAAGGCTTGCGCAGCCGATCAGGCATGCTCCGGCAAAATGCCGGGCAGGTGTAAGACGTGTCATGGTAAATCCTCCCCTTCCCCGATCCCGTCGGGGGTAGCCTCGTTGAATGTGCCGCAGCTGCGGACGCGAAGGTGTGTCGGCGCGTCGGGCTCTCCTACCCGGCTTCGGCGACTCTTCTTCATCCGCGACATTATTAGGTAATATGTATGATGTAAATAGAGGTGCAGGATCCGCGTCAGTTTGGCAATGAACCCGCAGCCAGATCCTCTGGAACCCCTGCGCGTCCCGACAGTTATAGGCCAAGGGCCAGCAACAGGGGGACGCGTCTTGGACGAGCCAAAAGAGCTTCGGCAGCGGGACGATACCGTCCGCTACGACCACCCCGCAGGTGGCTGGGGGTCGCTTCGCGGCATCGCCCAGGTCATCGGCGAGGCCCGCCCAAGCCCCGGCGCGCTGGACACCCTGATGCGGCAGAACAAGCCGGGCGGGCATATGTGCACCTCCTGCGCATGGACCAAACCCGCCAAGCCCCATGCCTTTGAGTTCTGCGAAAACGGGGCCAAGGCCACCCTCTGGGATCTGACCCGCGACCGCTGCGACCCCGAGTTTTTCGAACGGCACACGCTGACCGAACTGCGCGGCTGGACCGACCACGCGCTGGAAATGGCCGGGCGGCTGACCCATCCGCTGCGTTACGATGCGGCCCGCGACCGCTATCTGCCCTGCAGCTGGGACGAGGCGTTCGAGGGCATCGCCGCCGAACTGCACCGCCTGCCCCCCGAGCAGACGGTGTTTTATACCTCGGGCCGCGCCAGTCTGGAGGCGGCGTTCCTGTTCCAGCTTTACGCGCGGCTTTACGGGCATAACAACCTGCCCGACAGTTCCAACATGTGCCACGAAACCACCAGCGTCGGGCTGAAAAAGGTCATCGGATCGTCGGTCGGCACCTGCGTGCTGTCGGATTTCGACCATTGCGACCTGATCCTGTTCTTCGGCCAGAACACCGGCAGCAACAGCCCGCGCTTCCTGCATCCGCTGAAATCCGCCGTGGATCGCGGCTGCCGGATCATCACCTTCAACCCGCTGCGCGAAAAGGGGCTGGTGGATTTTGCCGATCCACAGAACCCTGCGCAGATGACCGTAGCCGATCCGACCCGCATTTCGCAGAAATACCTGCAGGTGCGCCCCGGTGGCGACATCGCCGCGATGGCTGGCCTGTGCAAACGACTGTTCGAGCTTGAAGACACGCGCGGCGGCGTGCTGGATCACGAGTTTCTGCAGCAGCACTGCACCGGGATGGATGCGTTCGCCACCGCCATGCGCGAAGCGTCATGGGACGAGATCGAAAAGGTCTCCGGCCTGCGCCGCGTGGATCTGGAGGAGGTGGCGGAGATCTATGCCACCTCCGAACGGGTGGTCGGCATTTATGGCATGGGCCTGACCCAGCATGTGCATGGCTGGCTGAATGTCGCGATGCTGGTGAACCTGCTGCTGCTGCGCGGCAATATCGGGCGCGAGGGTGCGGGTGTGTCGCCGGTGCGGGGCCATTCCAACGTGCAGGGCCAGCGCACCGTCGGGATCAGCGAAAAGCCGGAACTTGTGCCGCTCGACAAGCTGGCGGAGATGTTCGATTTCACCCCCCCGCGCGAAACCGGGCGCACCACGGTCGAGGCGGTGGAAGGGCTGCTTGACAGGTCGGTGAAGGGATTTGTCAGCCTTGGCGGCAATTTCGCCCGCGCCATCCCCGATCAGGGCCGCAGCGACAGCGCATGGTCGGGGCTCGATCTAAGCGTGAACGTGGCGACAAAGCTGAACCGCTCGCATGTGCTGGTGGGCAGATCGGCATGGCTGCTGCCCTGCCTGGTCCGGTCGGAACTTGATGGCGACACCTCGCCGCGCCGCGCGGTGTCGATGGAGGACAGTCTGAGCCATGTGCATGGCTCGGTCGGGCGCCGGGCGCCCGCAGCACCCGACCTGCGGTCGGAAATCGCCATCATCGGCGGGCTTGCCAAGGCGACGCTGGCGGCCAATCCCAAACTCCGCTGGGACGACTGGACCGACGATCATCGCCTGATCCGCGACCTGATCGCCGAGGCCTTCCCCGACATGTTCCACGATTTCAACGCCCGGCTGTTCACCCCCGGCGGGTTTTACCGGGGCAATCCCGCGCGCGACCGTGAGTGGAAAACCGAAAGCGGCCGCGCCGAGCTGACCACGCCCGAGTTCCTGTGTGCCTTGGGCGAGACGCCGGAGCCGGGCGGGCTGACGCTGGTCACGCTGCGGTCCAACGACCAGTTCAACACCACGATCTACGGCTTCAGCGACCGTCTGCGCGGCATCGAAGGCGGGCGCGACGTGGTGCTGATCAACCCCGAGGACATGCAGCGTCTGGGGCTTGCCGCCGACCAGCGCGTGACGCTGGAAAGCACGGTAGAGGATGGCACCGCCCGCCGCATCGGCGGCCTGCGCGTGGTGCCCTATGATCTGCCCGATGGCTGCGTTGCCGCCTATTACCCGGAGGTCAATCCGCTTGTCCCGCTGAGTTATCATGACAAACTGTCCAAGACGCCCGCCTACAAGGGCGTGCCCGTGCGGATCGTGACCTGACGGAGATGGCATGTTCGAAGCGCTGAACGACATTTACTGCGGCCCCGCCCCGGCCCCCGGCGCGCTCTGGACGCGGTGGAACCTTGACCCGGTGGTGCTGTGCGGGCTTGCGGTGCTGGCCTTCGTGATCGGTCGCAGCCGCCCCGGTGCGGCGGCGGTGGTGACGCTGGCCATCGTCTTTGTCTCGCCGCTCTGCGCGCTGTCCTCGGCGCTGTTTTCCGCCCGCACCGTGCATCACGTGCTGCTGGTCGCCGTGGCGGCGCCGCTTCTGGCGCAGGCGCTGCCGCAATGGCGGCGCGGCGGCGGGACGGCGTTTTTTGCGCTGTCGACGGTGGCGCTCTGGGGCTGGCACGCGCCTGCCGCCTATGATCTCGCGCTGTCCAATGTGGCGGCCTACTGGCTGATGCAGGCGACGCTGTTCCTTCCGGCGCTGTTTTTCTGGCGCGCCGTGCTGTCCGAGGACGCGCCCACCCCCGGCGCGCTGCTGCTGGTCACGGCGGCCTATATCCAGATGGCCCTGCTGGGCGCGGTGCTGACCTTTGCCCCCGCGCCGCTTTACGAGATCCACCAGACCGCCCCCATGGCTTGGGGCCTGCTGCCGCTGGCCGACCAGCAGCTTGCCGGGCTGCTGATGTGGGTTCCGGCGGGGCTGCCCTATGCGATCTTCGCCGCCCTTGTCGCGCGCCGCGGCTGGGTTCAACTCAGGGCACCCGCATGACCATTGCGGACATCGTGCCCCATCTCAAGGCGCTGCACATCACCGGGCTGCTGATTTGGTGCGGCGCGCTGTTTGCGCTGCCCAACATGATGGCGCGGCACGACCCGGCCATCGGCATTGCCGATTACCAGCGCATCCGCCGCGTCAGCCATTACACTTACACCTTTGTCGCGACCCCTGCGGCGGTGATTGCGGTGATCGCGGGCACATGGCTGATCCTGATCCGCGAGGTCTATGAGCCGTGGCTGTATCTCAAGCTGCTGTTCGTGGCGGTGCTGGTCGCGTTTCACGCATGGGTCGGGCGCACCATCGTGGCCGTGGCGGAATCCTCCGGCATGCACCGCCCGCCTGCGCCGGGCCTGCCGACAGGGGTGCTTTGCGGCACCATCCTCGTGATCCTGACGCTGGTGCTGGCCAAGCCCGAACTGCGCGGGCTTGGCATTCCTGACTGGCTGGCCGAACCGCAGGGGCGTCAGCTGCCCTTCGACGTGCCCAGCCGATAATCGAAAACGAGCTTGCCCCCATGCCAACCCGTTGCCGCCACCACGACCGCCGACAGCCCCGACAGGAGCAGCCCGTAAGGCAGCACCGCCGCCTCGTAGCCGTCAAGCCGGTGCCCCCAGTTGGCGCCAAGCAGCGACAGCAGGGTGACGGCGATGATGAAATGCGTCCAGGCCGAGGCGCGGCTGCGGATGCCCGGCACCAGCAGCAGTTCCGCCGTGCCGGAGATGCCCGCCAGCATGCCGAACAGAAAGCTGGTCCCCGCCGCCCAGAGGGCCGCGCGTGCCCAGAAGGCGTCGCCCGTCCACCAGTAAAGCAGATCGCCGCCAAGCGTGCAGAAGGTCAGCGCCACCGGAAAGGCGACGGCCATGGCGTGGATGGGATGGCCGAGGATCGCGATGCGCGATTCCGTCTCGTCAAACCCCACGCGCTGCGCGATCGGATCGATCAGTTCCTCCGCGCCTTCGATTTTCTCCCGTTCCGCCATTCTGGGCTCCTCTTTCGCCGCTGTGTCGCAGGCTCAACGCCTGTGCTGCTTGTCGGTTGCGCAGAGGATCTGTCAACGCTGCATCCGGCGGGTCCGGTGGCCGCGGCGGTGGCGGATCTGTGGTGGGGGATGCTGGTCGGCGGCACCGTGATCTTTGTCTTCGTGATGGCGCTGCTGGCCGCCGCCTTTCGCCGGGGCGGCCATGGCCGCGACGGACAGCGGGTCTGGCTGGCGGGGCTTGGGCTGGCCTTTCCGCTGACGGTGCTGGCCGCGCTGCTGGTCTGGGGCCTGATGCTGGGCGAGCGGTTCCTTGTGGCAGGCAAGCCCGAGGCCACGCGGGTGCAGGCCGAGGCGCGTCAATGGGCATGGACCTTCCGCTATCCCGGCACCGACCGGGCGCCGACGGAGGATGTGCTGTTCATCCCCGCAGGCCAGCCGGTGGAGATCGAGATCACCTCCATCGACGTGATCCACAGCTTCTGGGTGCCGCGCCTTGCCGGAAAGCTGGACGCGATCCCGGGGCGCACCAACATTCTGGGCCTGCAGGCGGACAGCGCCGGGGAGTATCGCGGCCTTGGCGCGGAATTCAGCGGCATCGGCTATCTGGGCCACCGCTTCACCCTGCGCGCGCTTGACCCGGCCGACTGGACCACATTCCTTGCGGGAGACACCCCATGAACGCCCTACGCCGACACCGCGAGCTGAGCCGGATCTGGGCCTCGGACCGGGGCTGGCGCCGTCCGTTCACGACGGTGAACCATTCCGATCTGGGCCGCATGTTCATGCTGGCGGCGTTCTTCTTTTTCGGCGTCGGCGGCATCCTTGCCATGATGATCCGCGCGCAGCTGGCCACGCCGCATTCCGCCTTCATGGAGGCCGAGGTCTACAACCAGATCTTCACGATGCATGGCACCGTGATGATGTTCCTCTTCGCCATCCCGCTGTTCGAGGGGCTGGCGGTCTATCTGCTGCCAAAACTTCTGGGCACGCGCGATCTCGCCTTTCCCCGGCTGACCGCCTACGGCTTCTGGTGCTACGTCTTTGGCGGCACCATGCTGCTGCTGTCGCTGCTGGCGGGGGTGGCGCCCGATGGCGGCTGGTTCATGTATCCGCCGCTCTCCTCCACGCTGGGCTCGCCGGGCATCAACCCGGATTTCTGGCTGCTTGGCATTACCTTTGTCGAGATCTCGGCCATGGCCGCCGCGGTGGAGCTGACGGTCAGCATCCTGAAGATCCGCGCGCCCGGCATGAGCCTTGACCGCATGCCGATCTTTGCGTGGTATGCGCTGGTCACCTCGCTGATGATCCTGACCGGCTTTCCGCCGCTGATCCTCGGCTCCATCCTGCTGGAACTGGAACGCGCCTTCGGCCTGCCGTTCTTTCAGGCCGATCTGGGCGGGGACAGCCTGCTCTGGCAGCATCTGTTCTGGCTCTTCGGCCATCCGGAGGTCTATATCATCTTCCTGCCCGCCGCCGGGGTGATCTCCACCATCCTGCCGGTGATGGCCCGCACGCCGCTTCTGGGCTATGGCTGGGTGGTCGCGGGCGCGGTGGCGCTTGGCTTTCTCAGCTTCGGGCTCTGGGTGCATCACATGTTCACCACGGGGATCCCGCATCTGGGCCTTGCGCTGTTTTCCGCAGCCTCCACGCTGGTGGCGGTGCCGACCGCCATTCAGGTCTTTGCGTGGATCGGCACGCTCTGGAAAGGGCGGCCAGAGATGCACATGCCCATGCTCTGGATCGTCGCCTTTTTCGCCACGTTCGTGATCGGCGGGCTGACCGGGGTCATGGTGGCCATCGTGCCCTTCAACTGGCAGGCGCATGACACCACCTTCATCGTGGCACACCTGCATTACGTGCTGGTCGGGGGCTTCGTCTTTCCGATGCTGGCGGCGCTTTATTACTGGCTGCCGCAGGTCGGCGGGCGCAAGCGGTTCTTCAAGCTGGGCAAGACGGCGTTCTGGCTGATCTTTCTGGGCTTCCACGGCACCTTCCTGCTGCTGCACTGGTCGGGCCTGATGGGGCAGCGGCGGCGCATCCCCACCTATGATGCGGGCAGCGGCTGGGAGCTGATCAACCTCGCCTCCTCGATCAGCGCCTTTGTCATGGCGATCGGCTTTGCGCTGGTGGTGATCGACATCGCGACCAACCTGCTGGTGTCGGTGCGCGGATCGCGCAACCCGTGGGGCGCCGCCAGCCTTGAATGGGCGATGCCGACCCCGCCGCCCTCCTACAACTTCGCCAGCCTGCCGCTGATCCACGGGCGCGATCCGCTCTGGAGCGATCCCAAGATCGGCGTGGCCATCGCCAAGGGCGAGGGATTTCTGGGCGCCCCCCGCGGCAACCAGCGCGAGATCCTGACGGTCAGCACCGCCCGCGGCACGCCCGAGGCCATGGTGATCCTGCCCGGCAATACCGCGCTGCCGGTGGTGATGTCCGCCGTCACCGGGCTTTTCTTCGCGGGTTTCCTGTTCAAGCTTTACTGGCTGCCGCCCATCGCCGTGGTGCTGGTGGCGTCCCTTGCGCTGAAATGGGCATGGAGCCTTGGCCACCGCGCCGATCAGGGACCGCAGCCGGTGGGGCGCGACACCATGCTGCCGCTTGCCGCCGAACGTCCGGGCGCCCCGGCATGGTGGGGATCGGTGTTCCTGCTGCTGGCCAATGCGACGCTCTTTGGCTCGCTGCTGTTCGGCTACGCCTTTCTGTGGACCATCGCGCCGGGATGGCCACCGCCGCGCTATCTGGACTGGATGCCGCTGCTGCCGCTGCTGGTGCTGGCCGGGGCCGGGCTTGCCTCCCCCGCCATCCGGCTGGCGGAACGCCGCGCCGCACCCCATGTCGGGCTTGGCGTGGCGGCGGTGGGGCAGATGCTGCTGCTTGCCTCGGCGCTGTGGCTGCTGGCCGCCGCCCCCGATCCGACCGGCCATGCCTATGGCGCCACCGTCGCCGTCATCGCGGGCTATGCGGCGCTGCATGCGGCGCTGGCGCTGCTGCTGACCGGCTACTGCCTTGCGCGGCTGCGGTCCGGCTTCGTGTCGCAGGCGCGCTGCACCGAGATCCGCATCGCGCGGCTCTGGATCGACTACGCGGGCTTTGTCGGCATCGTCGCCATGGCGGCCTGTCTGGCGCCGGGGCTGCTGCAATGACCGAGGTAGCCCGCATCTTTGCGCCGATCCTGATCTGGCTGGGGCTGTTCACCGGGGTCTATGCCCTGCACGGGCTGGGCTGCGGCCTTGGCTGGCCGCAGCAGGATTTTGGCCCGGCCTCGCTACACCGGGTGGCGCTGATCGCGGCTTGGGGGGTGGCGATCCTGCTGCAGGCGGCGGTGCTGTATCTGGTCGCCCGCCCATGGGCGAGCCGCAGCCCGCTTATCCAGCAGGTCACCGTGACGCTGGCCATCTCCGCCGTCGTGGCGATGGTCTGGACGCTGTTCCCCGTGGCCTTCGCCTCTTCCTGCGGCTAAGCCGGGCGCGGCGCCCGGCCCTTGGGCGGCCTCAGATCTGGCAGGCGAAGCTTTCAAAGGGGGCAAGGTCAAGCTGCCCCGGCACCTCGTCGCGCCGCGCATGGCTGTGCACCAGCGCCTCGCCCCTGCCCGTCACGTCTTCGGGCAGATCGCGCCGCTGCGGATGCGGGGTGAAGTTCGCAAAGACCACGATCCGGCGCCCGCCCAGCCTGCGTTCAAAGGCCAGAACCCCGGCATCTGCGGCCAGAAGCTGGCGGGTATGGCCGAAGGCCACGATGTCGTTCTGCTGGCGCAGCGCGATCAGCCGCCGGTAATGCGTGAAGATGCTGTCGGGATCGCCCAGATCCTGCGCCACGTTGATGTCGCAGAAATTCGGATTGACCTCGATCCACGGCGTGCCGGTGGTGAAGCCGCCATTGGGCGCGTCGCTCCATTGCATCGGGGTGCGGGAATGGTCGCGGCTGTTGCGGTTGGCGCCGGTGATGAACACCTCCGGCTCCACGCCAAGCGCGATCTGCTCCTCGAAATGGTTGAGCGTTTCAAGGTCGCGATACTGGTCGATGCGGTCAAAGCGGGCATTGGTCATGCCGATCTCTTCGCCCTGATAGACAAAGGGCGTGCCCTTGAGCAGGTGCAGCACGGTGGCCAGCATCTTGGCCCCGGCGCGGCGGAACTGCTGGTCATCGGCGTAGAACGACACCTGCCGCGGCAGATCGTGGTTGGACAGGAACAGCGCGTGCCAGCCATCTTCGCGCGTCAGATCCTGCCACGAGAACAGCGCCCGCTTGAAAGCCACCAGATCAAAGGGCTTGGGCGCGAACTTGCCCAGCTCGGGGTGCCAGCCTTCGCGGATATGGCTGAATTCGAACACCATATCCAGCTCGTCCCGGTCGCGCCCGCAGTAAAGCAGCCCCGTCTCGGTCGAGACCGACCAGCTTTCGCCGATGGTCAGCACGTCGCGCCCGGCCAGAACCTCACGGTGCATCTCCTGCAGGAAGGGGTGCAGATGCGGGCCTTCCTCGTAAAGACGGGCATCCACATCCTTGCCGATCAGGCTGATCACATCCATGCGGAAGCCCGCGATGCCCCGGTCCAGCCACCAGCGCATCATGTCATGGATCTCGGCGCGCAGGGCGGGGTTCTGCCAGTTGAGATCGGGCTGGGCCGGGCTGAAATAGTGGAAATAATACTGCCCGACCTCCGGCACATAGGTCCAGGCCGGGCCGCCGAACGCGGCGCGGGCATCGTCGGGCGGGCCGCCCTCGGGGCCGGGATCGCGCCAGATGTAATAGTCATGCTCGGGGCAGTCGCGCGCGGCGCGCGCCTTGCAGAACCACGCATGCAGGGACGAGGAATGGTTGACCACCAGATCCATCACGATGCCGATGCCCCGCTCGCGTGCCGCCGCGATGAGCCGGTCCATATCGTCAAGCGTCCCAAACTCGGGGGCGATGTTGCGGTAATCGGAGATGTCATAGCCGTTATCGACCATGGGCGAGGCATAGACCGGCGACAGCCAGACAAAGCCGATGCCCAGATCCGACAGATGCGGCAGTTTCGCGATGATGCCGGGAATGTCGCCCATGCCGTCGCCATTGCTGTCGGCAAAGCTGCGCGGATAGATCTGGTAGCCCGTCGCGCGATGCCACCAGCGTTCGGTGATCTCTGAGGCCGCGTCGGGCGCGGGATGGGGACGGGTGGTGAGATCGGACATGAAACCTCCGGATGTGGTGTCAGGACAGGGCGATCACGGCCAGCGGACCCAGCGTCAGGTGATCCGCGTCCAGCGTGAACTCGCCATGGGAAAACTGCGGCGTCAGCGAGGACCGCGGCAGGGTGATCTTGGCCGCCTCAAGGCCGAAATTGGCGGCGCAGACCAGCGCCTGCCCCGCCTTTTCGCGCTGGAAGGCGATGACCTTCAGCGGCGTGTCGGCAAGGATGTGCTCCGCCGCCGTCCGCAGCATCGGCAGCGACCGCCGCCAGCGCAGCACCCGACGGGTGAAGGCCAGCACCGAGTCAGGATCGCGCTCCTGCTGATCCACGGACCGGTCGTGATGCTCTTCGGGCACGCGGTGCCACGGGCTGTCAGAGGTGGAAAAGCCGCAGTTCTTTTCCCCCCGCACCCAAGGCAGCGGGCAGCGCACGCCATCGCGCCCCTGAAAATCCGGCCAGAGCGCCTTGGCCCACGGATCCTTGATCTCGTCTTCCGGGATGTCGGGCTGGGTCAGGCCCAGTTCCTCGCCCTGAAAGATGATGGCACCCCCCATCAGCGTGCATTGCAGGAACAACAGCAGCTTGGCCGCATCCCGGTCGCGCCCGGCGGCGCAGGCCTTGGGCATCAGGTTAGACACGGCGCGGGGGGAATCGTGGTTGGTGAAGACGTTGAGGCTTGATCCCGGCGTCAGGTAGCTGGAGCGCAGCGCCAGCATCTGCGTCCAGTCGCGCAGCGTGTCGGCCCGGTTGATGAGGTCGAAATCATAGACCGCGTGCAGCCGGTCGGTGTCGACGGTGTATTTTGGCGCCAGCCGCGAACTGTCCACATCGGCCAGCTCGCCGATCAGCACCCGGGGCGGGTCATAGTCATTGGCCACGCGGCGGATCTGGTGCAGCAGCGGAATGGCCTCCGGCACGTCGCGGTCAAAGAGGTGGATCTGCTGCTTGAACGGGTTGTTGGGGCCACCCCCGACCGAGGGGTTCTCGCTGGCGCGGGCGGGCGGGTTGGAGCGCAGGTCGCGGTCATGGCTCAGGCACTGGATGGCATCCAGCCGGAACCCGTCCAGCCCCATGTCGAGCCAGAAGCGCATGTTGCCGACCATCTCGGCCATGACCTGCTGGTTGCGCAGGTTGAGCGCGGGCTGGCAGTCCAGAAACGGGCGGTAGCAGTATTGCGCCCGCGCGGGCACCCAGCGCCATGCCCGCCCGCCAAAGGAGCTGATCCAGTTGTTGGGCGGGCCGCCATCGGGGGCGGGATCGGCCCAGACATACCAGTCCGCCTTGTCATTGTCGCGCGAGGAAGCGCTTTCCGCAAACCACGGATGTTCGTCAGAGGTATGGCCGAAGACAAAGTCGAACATGATCTTCAGATCCAGCGCATGGGCGCGGTCGATCAGGGTCTGAACATCCTCCACCGTGCCAAAAGGCGGATGCACGCCGCAGAAATCGCTGACATCATAGCCATTGTCCTGCTGTGGCGAGGGGTAGAACGGCGTCAGCCACAGCCCGTCCACGCCAAGATCGCGGATATAGTCCAGCTTTTCGGTGACGCCGGGGATGTCGCCCAGCCCGTTGCCCATCGTGTCCCGGAAGGAATGGGTATAGACCTCGTAGAACACCGCGCCGCGCCACCATTCCGGCGGATCGGGCGGTGTCCCGCGGTGGGTGATCGCGTAGACAAGTTCCGCGTCTCGGTCGGTGGCTGACATGGGCTCTTCCTTCGGATGGCGAAGATAGGGGTCTCAGGCGCGGGGGGTGATCCCGCTCAGGATCACGCCGCTTTCGGGCCGGGCAGGCACCCGGTTCAGCGCCACGGACAGATCCTGTGGCGGCGCGTGCCAGTCCAGATCGCGGCACAGCACCTTCAGCCCCGCCGCCATCAGCGCCAGCGTCACCTTTTCACCGGGGCAGCGATGCGTGCTGGCCAGATCCCCCGCGCCCTGCGGGGCAAAGGCGCTGTCCTGCCCGCGCCAGCTCTGCCCCCGCGCCGGGTCAAAGTCTCCGGGGCGGGCGAAGGCAGAGGCGGCCTGCATCGGCCCCCACAGATCCGCCAGCAGCCACTGACCTTCGGGCAGGTCCAGCCCCTCGTGCCGGACCGGGCGGGTGGTGAGTGCCGCCGTCATCGGGAAAAACGGCGAGGTGCGGCGCAGCTCCTCGCAGAACGCCTCAAGCTCCGGATCGTCCGCCGCGCGCAGCCACGGGATCCAGCGCGGCTCTACCACCAAGATCCGCGCGGCAAAGGCGATGTAGCGGCCCACGGCCACGATGGGGCGCAGCAGGTTGAGGATTTCAACCACCGCAACCTCGGGCGGAAGCGGCCTGCCGTCTTCGGCAAAGCGCGCGATGCGATGGCCAGGACTGCCCGGCGCCAGCGTGTCCAGAGCCCCGACCAGCCGCCGTTCCACCCGCCTGCGCCGCAGCAGCGCCATCAGCACGCGGGGGCCGACCGATCCGGTGCGCGCGCTCATCACGTAAAGCGCGCGCCGCAGATCCGCATCGGCGCTGATCTGCGGCCCGAAACCGACCCAGCGGCAGGCGACCTCTGCCAGCGTGTCGCTGGCGCTATCGAGCACGCGGGACTCTCCCTGCTGCCGCAGCTGCTCCGCCCATGCGCGCCGGAAGCCGGTCGCCAGCGTCTCGCCCGCCTCCTCCTCGACCAGCAGCCGAAGGAACAGCGCCTTGCGGTGCCGGTGCGCCGCCCCCTCCAGCTGCTGGACGCTGCCCTTGTCCTGCAGCAGGCGCAGCACGGTGGGCGGCATGGCGCCTTGGCGGGTCAGCCCCCCTGCCCCGTAAAGCAGCCGCACCCCGCGCGGCCCGCTGAAGCAAAGCACCTCGCGCCCCAGAAGCCGGGTGCGGAAGGCATCGCCGCCAAACCGGGCGCAGCGGTCGGGGATAAAGCGGTAGCCCTGCCGCAGCAGCGCCAGCGTGGCATCGGAGGCGGGATCGCGGGGCAGGCTGTCGGGGGTCATGGCGCGCCCTTCCGGCACAGGCCTGCGCCACGGTCCAGCAGGAAGACCGCGCAGGCGGCACGCCTTGCGCCAAGCGCGGGGGAATAGCGTCGGGGATGCGACATAAGTAGCCTCCGTGACTGGCCGTCGTCAGGTCTAAAACCCCTGCGCGCCCGAAGGGTTCACAGAATTCTTGCACCAGACCCGCAAGGCACGCGGCCTGCCGCCGCCCCCGGCCCGCCCGCTATGCCCGATGGGGCCGCTTTTTAGCCGCGTGCGGCGCGGATATGGTCGATGAGCGCGCGCAGCTTCGGGGCCATGTTCTGGCGCTGCGGAAAATACAGCGAAAACCCCGGGAAGGGCGGCAGATACTCCTCCAGAAGCGGCACCAGCGCCCCGCTCCGGACATGCGCGCGCAGACAGTCCCAAGGCGCAAACGTGATGCCGCCATCCGCCAGCGCCAGCCGCAGCATCAGCGTCAGGTCATTGGTGGTGATCTGCGGATTCACCATGACATCGAAGGGCCTGCCCTCTTCGACAAATTCCCACCGCCACGGCGCGGTGTCGGGCGCGGGCCGCCAGCCGATGCAGCGGTGATCCAGCAGGTCGCGGGGATGGGCCGGAGCACCCCGCTGCGCCAGATAGGCCGGAGAGGCCGCCGCCACCTCACGCTGCGGGCCGCTGACCGGCACGGCGATCATGTCCTGCTCGATCACCTCGCCCAGCCGGACGCCCGCGTCATAGCCATGTGCCACGATGTCGAATTCGTCATCGGTCACGGTCACGTCCAGCGTCACCTGCGGACAGGCTTCGGCAAAGCGCGCCAGCAGCGGCCCCGACAGGAAGTCATGCGCGATGGAGGTGACCGCCAGCCGCAGCCTGCCGCGCGGCGCCTCCTCGCGCGCCTCCAGCGCGCCCTGCACCGCCGCCATTGGCCCGCGCAGGCTGTCGACCAGCCGCGCCCCCGCCTCTGTCAGCCGCACCGACCGGGTGGTGCGCATAACCAGCTGGATCCCCAGGCCATCCTCCAGCCGCCGCACCCCTTGGCTTACGGCAGAGCGGGTGACGCCAAGCCGGTCGGCGGCGGCGCGGAAGTTGCGTTCCTCGGCCACGGCAAGCAGCAGCGGCAGCAGGTTCAGGTCCATGCGGCGCCTCCGGTGTCCAGCAGGGCTAACCGCCCAGTCCAGCACTGGGGGAATACCGTGGACAGCGCAGCCTGTCCATCTTGTGCCGGCAACAGGCTGACAAGGAGAAAGCCATGGACAAGGTCATTCTGATCACCGGCGCCTCAAGCGGGATCGGCGCGGGCATCGCGCGCGATCTCGCGGGACGGGGCGCGAAGGTGCTGATGGGCGCGCGCCGCACCGACCGGCTGGAGGAGATCGCCGCCGAGCTGCGCGGCGCGGGCGGCACCGTCGCCACGGCGGCGCTTGACGTCACCGACCGCGCCGCGATGCAGGCCTTTGCGCAGACCGCGCTTGATCTCTGGGGGCGCATCGACGTGCTGGTGAACAATGCGGGGATCATGCCGCTGTCGCCGATGTCTGCGGGCAAGCTCGACGAGTGGGAGCGGATGGTGGATGTCAACATCAAGGGCGTGCTCTGGGGCATCGGCGCGGTGCTGCCGGTGATGGACCGGCAGGGCGCGGGCCAGATCATCAATATCGGCTCCATCGGGGCGCTGCAGGCGGTGCCGACGGCGGCGGTCTATTGCGGCACCAAGTTTGCGGTGCGCGCCATCTCTGACGGGCTGCGGCAGGAAAGCCGTGCCATCCGCGTCACCTGCGTCAATCCCGGCGTGGTGGAAAGCGAGCTTGCCGCCACCATCACCCATGCCGAAACGCAGGCGGCCATGGACGGCTACCGCGCCATCGCGCTGCAGCCCGCCGACATCGCCCGCGCCGTGCGCCAGCTGATCGAGGCGCCGCAGAGCGTCGACACCAGCGAAATCACCATCCGCCCCACCGCATCCCCGAACTGAGGTCCAAGATGACACGAACCACCCTGCTTGCCACCGCGCTGCTGGCCCTTGGCGCCGATCCCGCCCGCAGCGAGGCGCCCCATCCTTATGTCGGGATGTGGGTCACCGCCGACAACCGCGTGCGGCACGAACTTCTGCCCAATGGCCGCTATGTCGAGGCCCGGGGCCCGCGCGAACGCGCCTATGAGGGGCGTTACGAGGTCACCGGCAGCCATATCGAGTATTGGGACGACACCGGCTTCACCGCCGATGGCGAGTTTGTCGAACCGGACGTGCTGCATCACGGCGGCATGGTGCTTTACCGCCGCTGATCTCCAAGCGCCGGGCGCCCCGCGCCCGGCCTGCTGCCCTGCCTGCGGGAACCTTGGCGGCCCGCGCCTGTTGACAGCCCAGCCCCGGGAGCAGCAGCCCACCCGCCAGCAGTCAGGAAGGCGAGACATGTCCTATATCCGCTTCGGTCTGATGATCCTCACGTCCACGGTGGTGATGTTCGTCCTGATGTATCTGAACACCTATGCCATGGAGCATGTGTTCTTTTCCGAAACCCGGGCCTACATGGCGCTGCTGATGGGGGCGACCATGGCCGTCATCATGCTGGGCTACATGCTTGGCATGTATCGCAACTGGCGCCTGAACCTTGCGATCCTTGCGGGTGCGGTGGTCGTGTTTGGCGGAATGCTGTGGCTGGTGCGCGGTCAGGCCACGGTGTCGGGCCCCAGCTACATGCGGGCGATGATCCCGCATCATTCGATTGCCATCATGACCTCGGAACGCGCGCAGATCCGCGATGCACGGGTGCGCAAGCTGGCCGACGAGATCATCGCGGCGCAGCGCCGCGAGATCGCCGAGATGCGTTATCTGATCGCGGAAACCACCGGCGGCTCCATCGCGGAGGAGGTTTATCACGATCCGCCCGCCCGACCGGGCAGCGTCGAGGATGCGCTGGCCAATACGCTTGTCAGCCAGCTTGACCTTGCCCCGCTGCCCGAAGACGAGGCCGCCCCGCTGCTGGGGACCGCCCCAAGCTGCAGCTTTCACCGCAGCCCGGTCAGTGATCCCGTTCTCTGGACGGATACCGAGGGCACCGCCGCGCTGAAGCTCAACGGCGTGCTGGTGACGCTGGAGGCGGAGGACGATCCGCAGGACGGCCCGACCGCCTTTTCCGCCCCCGGCATCACGGTCACGCTGCGGGATCTGGGCGAGCAGGCCGACTGGCGCCAGAGTGCCGAGCTGGTCTTTGCGCTCGACCAGGGGCTGACCGTCGGCTATCGCGGCTTTTCCGACTGCGCGCCAACCTGAGGCGCGCGGCAGCGGCCTTTTCGCCATGACGCGGCTCTGGCGGAAAGGCTCTTGATTTCCGTCTGGCCTCGGCCTACGGCATGCCGACAATTTTTGTCGGATATGGAGCACATCATGCGCAACACATGCCTTGCGGCGGTCGGCGGCGTTGCCGCAGCCGCCTTCTGCACCGCGCTGCAGGCCGAGCCGACCCGCTATCCGCTTACGCTGGAAAACTGCGGGCAGCAGGTCACCTTCGACAAGGCGCCCGAACGCGCCGTGGCTCTTGGGCAGAACAGCGCCGAGATCCTGCTGCTGCTCGGGCTCGAGGACCGCATGGCCGCCACCGCCTTCTGGCCGAACAGCGTGCTGCCCGAGCTTGAGGAGGCGAACAGCAAGGTCGATGTGCTGACCGTCGAATTTCCGACGCTGGAAGCGGTGCTGTCCAAACAGCCGGATTTTGTGCCCGCGATGCTGCTGACGCTGATGGGCCCCGACAGCAAGGTCGCCAAGCGCGAGGATTTCGAAAAGCTCGACATCCCGACCTATCTGTCGCCCAGTGCCTGCACCACCGCGCTGGATGCCCATGACGCCTATGGCAGCCGCGACAACCTCTGGACCATGGATCTGCTCTACCAAGAGATTGACGACCTGTCGCGCATCTTTGACGTGGCCGAGCGCGGCGAGGCGCTGATCGCGGAGTTCAAGGAGCGCGAGGCGCGGCTGCGGGCGGATTTTGCGCGCAACGAGGATCTGACCTTCCTGTTCTGGTTCTCCAGCCCCTCGCCCGCCGATGACGCCTATCTGGGCGGCGGCAACGGGCCTTCGGGCTATATCGCGGACATTCTTGGCGGGACCAACGCGCTGCAGACCGAGGCCGAATGGCCGACGCTGGGCTGGGAAGGCATCATGGCCGCCAATCCCGCCGTCTTTGTCGCCACGCAGGTCGACCGGGACCGCTGGGAGCTGGACAATGCCGAGGCCAAGATCGCCTATCTGACCAGCGATCCGACGGTCAGCCAGATGGAGGCGGTCCAGGCGGGCCGCATCGTGGTGATGAGCGGTGCGGCGATGAACCCGAGCATCCGCACGCTTTACGGCGCCGAAGAGCTGGCCGAGCAGCTCAAGACGCTTGATCTGCCGTGAAAACGGCCGATGACGCCGGAAGCGGGACGACCGGGCTCGTCCTGCTTCTGGGCTTTACCCTTGTCGTGCTTGTCTTTGCCGTGGCCGTGGCGACCGCGATCGGGGATTATGCCATCGGGCTTGGCACCGTGTTTCTGGCGGTCACCAACGGGCTTGGCCTGACCGGCGCCGAGATCCCGCCCATCGAGCAGAGCGTGGTCTGGGATCTGCGGCTGAGCCGGGCGCTGGTGGCGGCGCTGGCCGGGGCGGGGCTGGCGCTGTGCGGGGCGATCCTGCAGGCGCTGCTGCGCAATGCGCTGGCGGAGCCTTTCGTGCTGGGGGTCTCTGCCGGGGCCTCCACCGGCGCGGTCTGCGTCATCGTGCTGGGCATCGGCGCGGGCGGGCTGTCGCTGTCCATGGGCGCCTTTGCCGGCGCCTTCGCTGCTTTTGCGCTGGTCGCCCTGCTGTCCAATGGCGCGACAAGCGGGCCCAATCACACCATCCTTGCCGGGGTCGCCGCGTCGCAGCTGTTCAACGCGCTCACCTCTTACATCGTCACCACCTCGGGCAATGCCCAGCAGGCGCGCGACGTGATGTTCTGGCTGCTTGGCAGCTTCGGCGGTGTGCGCTGGCCGGATTTCCAGCTGCTGGTCCTTGTGGTCGTGCTGGGTCTTGCGGTCTGCCTGTGGATGGCCCGGTCGCTCGACGCCTTCACCTTCGGGGACGAGGATGCCAGCGCGCTTGGCGTGCCCGTGGCGCGGATCCGGCTGATCCTGTTCGGGATCACCGCGATGATGACCGCGACCATCGTCAGCATGGTGGGGGCCATCGGCTTTGTCGGCCTCGTCGTGCCCCATGCCGCGCGCTACATCGTGGGGCCGATGCATCTGCGCCTGCTGCCCGCCTGCGCCGCCATCGGGGCGGTGTTTCTCGTGCTCGCGGACATCGCGTCGCGGGTGATCGTGCCCCAGCAGATCGTGCCCATCGGCGTGGTCACGGCGCTGGTCGGCGTGCCCTTCTTCGCCATCATTCTTTACCGTTCAAGGCCGCAGACATGACCGTCACCGCCTCCCATCTGATCTGGGGCGTCCGGCGCAGGACCATCGTGTCGGATGTGTCGCTGTCCGTGGCGCAGGGCGAGACGCTGGGGCTGATCGGCCCCAACGGCTCGGGCAAATCTTCGCTGCTGCGGCTGCTGGCGGGGCTGAAACGGCCCAGCTCCGGCCGGATCGAGATCAACGGGCAGGACATCGCCCATGTGCCGCGGCGCCTCCTCGCGCGGCAGGTGGCCTTCGTGCAGCAGAGTGCGGCGACGGACACCAACGTGTCGGTGCGCGACGTGGTCCGGCTGGGCCGGACGCCGCACCGGTCAGCCCTTGCGGGCTGGTCGGCGGAGGACGAGGCCGCCGTCGCCGCAGCGCTGGCCCGGGTCGACATGACCGACCGGCGCGCGCAGCCGTGGCAGACCCTGTCGGGCGGCGAACGCCAGCGGGTCCATATCGCCCGCGCCCTTGCGCAGTCGCCCCGGGTGATGTTTCTTGACGAGCCGACCAACCATCTCGACATCCACCACCAGATCGAAATCCTGCGCATGGTGCGCGATCTTGACCTGACCAGCATCATCGCCCTGCACGACCTCAACCTTGCGGCGATGTTCTGCGACCGGATCATCGTGCTGCAGGGCGGCAGGATCATCGCCAGCGGCACGCCCGAAACGGTGCTGACCCGGGCGCTGCTGCGTGATGTCTTCCGGGTGGAGGCAGAGATCAGCCTCGCCCCGCAGGGCGGCGCGCCGCATATCCGCTTCCGGGCGGACTGACGGCGCGCCTCAGTCCTCCAACAGATAGCCGCTGCGATGCGGCAGCGGCGTCTCCCCCGCGATCTTGGCGATCACCTGCCCGGCTGCCACCAGCTTCTTCAGCCTGCGCGTCAGCACGAGCCCGTCGGTGCAGGCCAGTACCGGCGTCCGGGCGGCGGCGCCGCTGCCGGATGGATCGACGATTTCCGCCACCATCTGACCCTTGCTCACCCGCTCCCCCAGCGCCGCGTGATAGACGATGACCCCAAAGCCGGGCGCCCGCAGCATGTCGCAGGCCGCAAAGTCGGTCATTGCACAAAGGGGATCGGGGGCGGGCGGCACCGGGCCCGCCAGATAGCCGCGCCGCCGCAGCGCGTCCATCAGCGCCAAGGCATCAGCCCGCGCCAGCCCGTCCGAGACATCGGCAAAGCCCCGCAGTTCGACCGTGGCGCTCTGGCAGCCCACCGGCACGGGGTGGTCGGGGAAGGCTGCCGCAAGCTGCAGCCACGGCTCCATGCAGGCGGCGGCAAAGGGTCCACCTGCGGCCCCCCGCTGCGCAAACACGGCATGGCAGCCCAGCCCTGCGGCCAGATCCTGCATCTGCGGCCAGATCTCGGGATGCAGGAACAGATGCATGAGCCCTTCGTCGTCGCAATGCAGGTCCAGCACCAGATCCGCGTCAAACGCCTCGGCGGCAAGCACGCCGAACAGCGACTGGAGCGGCGACGCGGCCCGGCGCGCGGCAAGGATGTCGCGGATCGTGGCCCGGATCAGCGCGCGGTTGGCCTCGGCGCAGGATCCAAGCCGGGCCCCGAGCCGCGCGATCAGGTCTGGCGCCAGATCGGGCCAGCCCCGGTTGAAATTCTGCCCGCTGGCCAGATCGAACCGGCCCAGATGATCGCCATGGATCACCTGCGACAGGCCCAGCGGATTGGCATAGGGTGCGATGACGATCTGTCCAAGGATCTCGCCCCGGGCTTCCGCCGCATCCAGCAGATCCCGCAGGTGATGCAGCACCAGCAGCCCCGGCGCCTCGTCGGCGTGCAGCGCCGCGTGAAGATAGGCCTTCGGGGCGGCCTCCGCCGATCCGTAGCGCAGGAACCGGACGCTGCCCCCCATGCCCGGCCCCAGTCCGGCCAGCGGCACGTCGAAACTGTCACGCGGCATCAGGCCTCCCTTGTGATTGCGCCCGCGGCGGACCACCCTGCCCGCGCGTCATGCAAATCTGCCCTGCCCGTATGGCGCGGCACCGGAGCGCGCGTCAAGACAGCGGCGCATGTGATCCGCTCCGGCAGCGGCGCGGCAGACCGTGCGCGGCGGCAGTTCTTCATCCATCAGCAGGATACGCGGGATCCGGCCCTTGCGCGCGATCTTCCGGGCAGGCGGCACGGCCCATGGCGGCGACCAGCAGCCGGGCCACGCTTCGGAAGGGGTGCACCCCTTGGAGGCTGGGTCTTGGCGTGGACGCGGGTGACCGCGGAGAGATCGGCGGCGGCTGCAAGCCATTCGCGCGCGTCTGGTTCCACGGGGCCCGGTTTGGAGCACGCGGCAGCCGTGAGCATGGCCCCCTGCCCGCCTGTCGCGATGTCGGCGACGCGGGCAGAGGGGCGGCGTGTCAGGCGGGCTTCAATGAAGCTCGGCGGGCGGGGTCAGGACGCGAGGGCCTGCATCCACACGGCCACGGCCGCCGCCCCGGCATCCTGATGCCCCATCGCGCGGTCGCCAAGGTAGCTGGCGCGTCCGAACTTCGCCTGCATCTCGGCAGTCCGCGCCGCGCCCTCTCTGGCGCCTCGGGCTGCGGCGGCGGCCACGGTTTCGCCCGCCGCCGGTGCATTGCCCGCCTCATGGGCAGCGGCCAGCGCGTCCAGCATGGTGCGGTCTCCGGGGGCGGCACCCCCCATGTCCGAGATCGCCTCGCACGCGGCCCTGAGCGCGCCAAGCCAGTCCGCCGGACCGGGCGAGGACACCCCCTGCAGCTTCTGCGAGGCGCGCAGCAGGGCTGCGGCATAAAAGGGACCGGAGCTGCCGCCGATGACCCGGCGCAGCGCCATGCCCGCCTGTGCCAGCAGGGTCGCAGGATCGGCAAAGGCGCCATCCGGCAGCGCTTCCAGCGCCTCGGCGGCGCGCAGCATGCTCTGGCCAAGATCGCCATCGCCGGTTTCGGCATCAAGCCGGGTCAGATCTGGCTCCGCCTGACGGAGCGCCGTGGCCGCCGCCAGCGCCGCGCGTTTCAGCTCGGGGCGTGCCGTGCCGCCAAGAACCTCCGCCGCTTCGGCGCCGCCGTCTTCCACGATGATCGGCTCTTTCGGGGCCGACGCCTCGACCGGCCAGACCCGGACAGCTGTCGGCGCGCCAAGCAGCGCCGCGCGCCGGTCGTCCAGCGGCAGGACGGTCAGGGACATGCCGGGCATGTCGAGCGCGGTCATGAAATTTCCGGTCCAGACCAGTTCGGGCACGAACCCTGCGGCCTTCAGACCCATCACCGCGCGCCGCGCGACGATCGCAAGCTCCAGCGGGGTCGTGCTGCCAAGACCATTGACGAGCAGGCCCACGCGTTTCGAGCCTGCGTCAAGCTGGGCGATCACCGTCCCGATCACCGCATCGACGATCTCGTCGGCCTCGGCCATCGGGCCACGCCGCTGGCCTTTTTCGCCATGGATGCCCATGCCGTATTCGATCTCGTCCTCGCCAAGGTCAAAACCGGACCGCTCCGCCCCCGGAAGGGTGCAGCCATCCAGCGCCACACCCA
Organism: Salipiger marinus; assembly: GCF_035481585.1. NCBI lineage: Bacteria > Pseudomonadati > Pseudomonadota > Alphaproteobacteria > Rhodobacterales > Roseobacteraceae > Salipiger > Salipiger marinus. Next base: position 67,792 of record NZ_JAYKSL010000023.1, read on the forward strand.
TGCTTGCCAGATCCGCCGCGGCGGCCCGGGCCGTGGCGACCACATCGGCAAAGCCCATGCCCTCCTCCACGGCGGCCCCGGCGATCTTGTGGACCAGCACCGTGCCCGCGATGCCCCGGGCATTGTCCTTCGACATCTCCAGAAGGGCGACATCATCCGCCACCAGCACCACCTCGGTCGGGATGCCCTCGGCGCGGGCCAGTTCGGCGGCGAGACCAAAGTTCAGCCGGTCGCCGGTGTAATTCTTGACGACAAGAACCGCCCCCGCAGGGCCTGCACAGGCCCGGATCCCCGCCAGCACCGCATCGACGCTGGGAGAGGTGAAGACATCCCCCGCCACGGCGGCGCTCAGCATGCCCTTGCCCACATAGCCCGCATGGGCGGGCTCGTGCCCGGCGCCACCCCCCGACAGGATGGCGATGGGCCGGTCCTTCGGGTCGGACGGAATGTCGGAGCGCAGCAGGACATTCGCGGAAGACAGAAGGCAGACCGCATCATTTGACGCGGCGAGACCTTCCAGAGCTTCGCGGACGGCCAGTTTTGGCGTGTTGATGAACTTTTTCATATGCCTTCCTTTCAGCGCGGGCCCCTGACCCGGTGCGGCGGTCCCGGAACAGGAGAGTCCCGTTGCAAGCCCCCAAGCCGTAGCAGGTCGCGTGGCGAGCGTCTGCCGCCACGCGCAGTCCGGTTACTCGCTATAACCCCCCTGCCGCATCGCGCGTTCCGTCAGCGACTGTGCGGAAGCCAGCGCCTGATCCACGGACATGGTCCCGGCTGCCGCCGCCGAGAAGGACTGACCGACGCTGGTGCCAAAGGCCTGAAATTCCGGGATCGCCACGAACTGCACGCCGACATAGGGCACCGGATCGACGGTCGGGTTTTCGGGATCGGCGGCATCGACCGCTTCCAGCGTCAGCTGCGCAAAGGGCGCGGCCTCCAGATAGGCGTCATTGTCATAAAGGCTCTGGCGCGTGGCGGGCGGCGCATTCAGGATGCCATAGCGTTCCGCGATCAGATCCGTGTATTCCCTGGACGTCGCCCACATGATGAACTCTTTGGCGGCATCGACATTCCGCGAGGCCGCGGGAATCCCCAGCGCCCAGGACCACAGCGTGACAGCACTTTTGCCCTTGCCCGCATCCGGCGAGAAGGCGAAGCCGACCTTATCCGCGATGGAGGACTGTTCGGGATCGCTCACCACCGAGGCAAAGACGGTGGCATCGATGAAGATCCCGCAGCCGCCGGACGAAAACTGCGCCAGCGCCTGCGTGGCGCCATTGGTGCTTGCCCCCGGAGGACCGGCATTCTGCATCAGGTCGACATAGTCGGTCAGCGTTGCTTTCCATTCCGCCGTATCGAACTGCGGATCCCACGCTTCATCGAACCAGCGCGCGCCATAGGAATTGGCCATGGCGGTGATGAAATTCATGTTCTCGCCCCAGCCGGCCTTGCCGCGCAGGCAGATGCCGTAAACGCCGTTCTCCGGGTCGTGAACCTTTGCCGCGGCGGTCTTGATGAACTCCCAGTCCGGGCGTTCGGGCATCTCGAGCCCGGCCTTCTCGAAAAGATCGGTCCGGTAATAGGTCATCGACGCTTCGGCATAGAAGGGCGCTGCGTAAAGCGTGCCCTCATACGACAGGCTCGCCTTCACCTTCGGCAGCAGGTCATCGACATCATATTCGGCATCAAGGTTGTCGAGCGGCACCAGCCATTCCTGCTTACCCCAGATCGGCACCTCGTAATTGCCGATGGTCATGACATCATATTGCCCGCTCCCCGTGGCGATGTCGGTGGTGACGCGCTGGCGCAGGATGTTTTCTTCAAGCGTCACCCATTTCACCGAAATCTCGGGATGGGCCTCCTCGAAAACCGACGTGACTTCCTGCATACGGATCATGTCCGCATTGTTGACCGTCGCGACAACGATTTCGGTCTGCGCCAAGGCCGGACCCGCTGCTGCAAGCGCAAGCAGGGATACGGTGCAGAATCTTGAAAACGTCTTCATCTGTCTCCTCCTTCAGAATCTGATTTCCACACATTTCCACACAGTCACAATCAAAACAACATGATTCTATGGACTTTACACGGTGAGTGCGGGATGCTCATCCTGACGCAAGGAGGATGACCCAGATGAGCAATAAGCCGAAGACCTGCCTTGCCTTCGATTTTGGCGCCGGAAGTGGACGCGCGGTGGCGGTCACCTCGGATGGCCGCAGCCTTGCGGCGGCAGAGGTCATGCGGTTTCCAAGCGCCGAGTATGTATCGCCAGAGGGTCTGCGATGGAACGCGGCGCGGCTGTTTGACCAGCTTGAAACGGGCATCCGCGCGGCGCTGGACCAGGGTTACGACCTGTGCTCCGTGGGCATTGACACATGGGGGCTGGATTTCGGCTATCTGACCGCCGAGGGGCAGCTGCTGGAAGATCCGTGGCATTACCGCGATCCGCGCTCGGCCAAGGGCTTTGCCGCCTCACGCATCCCGACAGCGGCGCTTGCGCAGGCCACGCTGGCGCAGGTTCTGAACGTGAACACGCTGTTTCAGCTGATCGCGGATCAGAACGAACGGCCCCGGATCATCGCGCGGGCCGACCGGATCCTGATGATGGCCGATCTGCTGGCCCATCACCTGACCGGCATCCTCGGCAGCGACCTGACTCTGGCGCGGACAACGGGGCTTCATTCGGTGCATGAGGGCTGGTCCCGCGAGATACTTGAAAATGCCAAGCTTCCCGGACACTTGTTTGCCGATCTCCTCACCCCCGCGACCGTGCGGGGCACCCTGCGCCCCGAGATCAGACAGCGCACGGGTGCCAAGGCTCTGCCGGTGATTGCCGTGGCCGGGCATGACACGGCCAGCGCCGTCTGCGGCCTGCCCCTGCAGCCGGGCGAGGCCTATCTTGTCGCCGGAAGCTGGAACCTGCTCGGGTTCGAAACCCTGTCGATCCCGGCTGCCGCGCTGGAGAACGGGTTCGGCGCCGAAGGCGGGGTCGAGGGGCGCCAGTTGATGACAAAAAGTCTGGAAGGGACGCTGCTGCTGCGCCTCCTGCGGGACGGGTTGTCGCGCGAAAGCGGCACGGGTTACGGGTTCGAGGATCTCGCGGCGCTCGCAAGGCAAGGCGCGGCGGCCCGTGTCGATCTGGCGCGGCTGGAGCTTGGCTCAGCCGAAGGGTTCCTGCACTCGCTGCGGGCGCAGATGGGGTCCGGCTTTACGCCGCAGGCCGCCGCCTTTGCCGTTTATGACGGCCTGTGCACGGCGATCTGTGCGGGGATCGAGGTGATCGAAAAGCTGACCGGCGCCCCCGTCAGCTGCCTCAGGGTGGGCGGCGGCGGCGCGCGCGATGCCTATTTCTGCACGCTTCTGGCGGATCGTGTGGGGCGCCCCGTGGCTGCGGGCCCGGTCGAGGCCAGCGCCATGGGCAATGGCGCCCTGCAGCTGATTGCCCTCGGCGTGATCCCTGACCTTGCAGCGGCGCGGCGGCTCATCGCCACGTCCGGCTTGACCCAGACCTATTTTCCTGAGCACTCACGACCCGATACAACGGGGAGGATGCCATGCTCGCGGTAGAACGGCAGAAGCTCATCATGGAGTCCATCGGCCGTGACCGGAGCGTTCTGGTCTCGGATCTGAGCACGCGCTACGGGGTTTCGGAAGAAACGATCCGGCGGGATCTGCTGAAGCTTGAAAAAAGCGGGCAGATTTCCCGCACCTATGGCGGCGCGGTCCTTGCCGCAAAGGACGATCCCGAAGACCTGCCCTACCCGACCCGGCAGATCACCAATATTGCGGAAAAGCGGACCTTGGCGGCGGTTGCGGCCTCGCTCGTAGCCGAGGGGGATGCGGTGATGATCGACAGTTCCTCGACCAGTTTCGAGGTTCTGCCACAGATGTCGCAGGCGCGCGACGTCACGATCATCACCAATTCGGTGAGGATTCTGGCCAGCTCCGCAAGCGCGCCGCATACGGTGATTTCGGTGGGCGGCGAGCTGCGTCACCGCTCGCTGACGCTGGCGAGCCAGATCGCCATCGACAACATCCAGCGCTTTGCCGCGGACATCTGCTTCATCAGCTGCAAGGCGCTGTCTCTGGAGAAAGGCGTCATGGATGCGAGCCTCGCCGATGCCGAGCTGAAGCGCGCCTTCATCATGGCCTCAAGGCGGGTCTGCCTGCTCGCGGATCATTCCAAGTTTGACCAGACCGGGCTGATCGCGGTCTGCGACCTGTCGCAGGTGGATACGCTGATCACCGACCGCGCCCCTCCGAAGGAGTGGCGCGAGGCGGCAGAGGCTGCCGGGGTCGAACTGCTGTTCCCACAATAGTATTTCCTGCGTTTATGTGGGTTGTTGTTGTTTTATGTTGACTTGATTGCCCTGACTTGATTTTCTCTCCCGTGAAAGGGAGGACTCAGTGATGGACAACAAGGAACTCCGGGAGTTCATCTGCGAAATCGGGCGCAGGGCGTATAACCGCGGCATGGGCGCTGCCAATGACGGCAACATCTCGGTTCTGCTGGACGATGACACGCTGCTGTGCACCCCGACCGGCGTGTCGAAAGGCTTCATGACCCCGGACATGATCTGCCGGATCGACCGCTCCGGCGAGCTGGTCGAGGCAGGCGCCTACCGGCCCTCCACAGAAATGAAGATGCATCTGTGTGTTTATGACCGCCGCGAGGACGTAAAAGCCGTGGTTCATGCCCACCCGCTTTACGCCACCGTGCACGCCATCTGCGGCAAGCCCCTGACCCAGCAGATCATGCCGGAATCCACGATGTTTCTGGGCGAGGTGCCGCTGACCCCCTACGGGCTGCCCTCCACCACCGAGCTTTGCGACGCCATCATTCCCGCGCTGGACAAGCATGACGCCATCCTGCTGGAGAACCACGGCGCCCTCTCCTACGGGCACGATCTGCAAAGCGCCTATTTCAAGATGGAGGCCCTCGATTACTACGCGAAGGTTGTCTATCTCGCGGCTGCTTATGGCGGGGCCAATGAATTCAACGCGGATCAGGTGGAAAAGCTCCTGAACGTGCGCCGGGAAAAATTCAATCAGCCGGGCCGTCATCCCTTTATCGACTGACCCCGAAACTCAACTGTCGCAATGGGAGGAGACACCATGTTTGCCGACAAATTCAGACTGGATGGCAAGATTGCCGTCGTGACCGGTGGTGGCAAGGGAATTGGCCTGAGCTGCGTTCAGGCGCTCTGCGAATTCGGCGCCAAGGTGGTGATTGCCGACATCTCGCCCGAGATTGCCGCAGAGGGGCAGAAAAAGATGGCCGCGCTTGGCTTCGAGGTCGAGACCCGCGAGCTTGACGTCACCAAGCCGCAGGATGTCGAAGCCCTTGCCGCCGAGCTGAACGAGACCTTTGGCAAGGTGCATGTGCTGGTGGCAAATGCCGGCATCGCGCGCTCTGGCGTTGCCGCAGAAGACACGACCGACGAACACTGGCTGAACGTGAATGACGTGAACTATAACGGCGTCTTCTGGTGCAACCGGGCCTTTGCGCGGCACATGCTGACCAGTGGCGGTGGCGCCATCGTCAATATCGGGTCGATGTCCGGCATCATCTCGAACCGTCCGCAGAAACAGACCTATTACAATGCGGCCAAGGCGGCGGTGCATCAGATGACCTCCTCGCTTGCTGCGGAATGGGCGGATCGCGGGGTGCGCGTGAATGCGGTGGCCCCCACCTATATCGAGACCGAGATGACCTCCTACCGGCACGACAATGCCGGAATGATCGATGTCTGGCTGCGCGACACGCCGATGCACCGGATGGGACGGCCCGACGAGATCGCCTCCGTCGTGCATTTCCTCGCCTCTGACGCGTCCAGCCTGATGACCGGCACCACGGTCGTGGCCGACGGCGGCTTTACCTGCTGGTGACCTCGGCCCCGCAGCCCATGGGTCGGGCCAAGCGCCCGACCTGACCCCTGCATCAGGAGCCCCACATGTCGACGAAATCTTCGCGCGCTGCCGGGCGGCTCATGCTGTCCCCGGCGGTCCTTGTGCTGCTGGGATGGATGATCGTCCCGCTGGTAATGACGCTCTATTTCTCGTTTCAGCGATACAACCTGCTCATGCCCGGGATGCAGGAATTCGCCGGACTGATGAACTACGAGTTCTTCGTGACCGATCCGGCCTTCACCGCCGCCATGCTCAATACCCTGATCCTCGTCGGCGGGGTGCTGGTCCTGTCGGTGTTTGGCGGCATCTTTCTGGCGCTGCTGCTGGATCAGCCGATCTACGGGATCAACGTGATCCGGATCCTTGTCATCACGCCGTTCTTCGTCATGCCCACCGTCAGCGCGCTGGTCTGGAAGAACATGTTCATGAACCCGGTCAATGGCATTCTGGCATGGCTCGCCACCTCTGTCGGGCTGCAGCCCGTTGATTTCTTGGCCCATGTGCCGCTGCTGTTGTGAGTGCTGGACGTAATCTCCCCAAAAGCGCTGGATGAAAT
>NZ_JAYKSL010000024.1:0-65767 GCF_035481585.1 Salipiger marinus
GGCCTCGTCGGCGACCTGTTCCAGCTGGTCCCCGAGCTGACCCAGAAAGTCTGAGACCCTGCACATCCATGACAAAGGCCCGCTCCGGCGGGCCTTTTTGTTTGGGTTTTTACATAAGGCTTTTGGCCATCATCCAGACCGCCATGCCAGCCATGCCAAGGTTTTCGGTCAGCGACACGAACCCCAGCGGCACGTTGCTGGAGCCGCCGACACAGGCGCATTTCAGCTCTCTCCGGTCGACATAGACCGCCTTGAGCACCGAGACCGCGCCCACCGTGCCGATGAACAGCGCCACCGGTGCCGCGATCCATGTCAGGACCCCGGCCAGCATCAGCACCCCCGCACCGGTTTCGGCAAAGGGATAGACATGGCCATAGGGCACCCAGCGCTGCGCCAGCAGGTCGTAATTCAGGAACATGGTGGCAAAACTGTCGACATCCTGCAGCTTCTGCAGCCCCAGCAGCACCATCGCGGTGGCCACAAACCATTCCGGCAGCCGCGGCGCCAGCAGGCTCCCCTCCGCCACCCAAGCAAGCGCCAGCGCGACCAGCAGCGCCACGGCAAAGATCGCGATCACCGGGCGGTAGGAGGTCGCGTCGGGATCCGCCACCGGCTTGCCGAAAAAGCGGCGCAGATCCTCGTAGCCGCCGATCCGCTCGCCGTCGATATAGGTTTGTGGCGTGGTCTTCACGCCCTCCCGGCGCTGGAACTCTTCGGTTTCGGCACGGCTGGTCAGGGGATGATCCTCGACCTTGTAGCCCTGACGGCGCAGCAGGTGGCGGGATTTCAGGCCCCATGGGCACAGGTGGTCAGGCATCACCATCCGGTAAAGCCGGGCGGTGGCGGGGGCGGCATCGGGCATCGGATGCTCCTTTCGCGGGCTTTGTCTGGCAGATCAGGACCAACGCATCACCGCACCCTGATGGTTCCCGCACGCAGGCTTCGTGCGGCAATGCACCCGCGCTGTGCGGTGCAGGCAATTGCGGCGCTGCGGCGAAAGCCTAGGTTGGCGTCGGTAAGCATTTGCCGGTGCGCCCTGCCCCGGCCCACTGGATCACGAAAGGACGTCTTATGTCGCTCAAGCTGAAGATCATCACCTCCAGCACCCGCCCCGGCCGAATCGGGCCCATCATCAGCAGCTGGGTTGCCGAACAGGCCACCGCGCATGGCAAGTTCGAGGTCGAGATCCTTGACCTCGACACCTTCGGCCTGCCCCTGCTTGACGAGCCGAACCACCCGGCGATGCAGTCCTACACGCACGAGCACACCAAGGCATGGAGCGCTGCGGTCAATGATGCCGATGCCTTCATCTTCGTGACGCCGGAATACAACTCCTTCCCGCCCGCCGCCGTGGTCAACGCGCTGCAGGCGCTGGTGCTGGAATGGGAACGCAAGCCCGCGGGCGTCGTCTCCTATGGCGGCATCTCGGGGGGTCTGCGCTCCGCTCAGGAACTGCGGATGCTGCTCGCCAACATGAACATCATGCCGCTGAAGCAGGTCGTGCCGATGCCCATGGTCTTTGGCGACATCAAAGAGGATGGCAAACTTTCGCCCAACTCGGAAGTCGGCAAGGGCACGGCAGGCATGCTGGACGAGCTGGCCATCTGGGCCGCAGCGCTGAAGCCCACCCGCGCCTGAGCCAAGGCTTACCCGAAAAGAAGGGCCGCCGGATCGCTCCGGCGGCCCTTTTTCGTTCGATGCCCACCGGTCAGGTCGACACCTGTTCGCGCAGGATCGACGCGGTCAGCGAGATCATCAGATAGATCCCCGCAAAGATCAGGAAGGCGAGGATCGTATTCTCGAACTTGCGCGGATAACTCGGATCCTCGGAGGCGACCGGCACCACCGAGGTGGTGAGATAGCGCGCCTGACTGTCGGCATCGCGCCGCGCCTGATCCAGCCGTTCCAGCGCCGTCTGCAGCATCAGGTCGCGCGTGGCCAGATCGGCCTGCGCCAGCTGGATCTGCACCGCCACCTCGGCCAGCGAGTTTTCGCCGGTGGTGGCGGTGGTCATCTCCGAATTGAGCTGCGCCAGCAGCGCCTCCAGCCGCCGCACGTCGCCTTCCGCGCCATCGACCCGGCTGCTGTTGGGGCGGGCATTGTCCAGAAGCGCCTGCAGCGTCAGCCGCTTTTCCTGCAGCTGCACCTCGACATTGCTGATCTGCGTCCGCAGCGAGGCGATGCGCCCCTCGGGGTCGATCACCGCGCCATCCTGCTGCAGCCGCACCAGCTTTTCCTGCGCCTCGGCGCGCTGCCGTTCGGCATCCAGCAGCCCGGCCTCGGCATCGGTCACGGCGTTGGACCGCTTGCGCAGCGACAGGTTGTCCACGCGCTCTTCGGCATAGCCGATCAGGGCGCGACTGAACCGGGCGGCGGTTTCCGGATCTGCGGCCATGATTTCCATCTTCACCACGCCTTCGGTCGGATCATAGCCGATCTCGATGTTGCGCTTGTAAAGACTGTAGGCCTCCTCGTTCGAGGCTCCGGGTTCCAGCCGCTGGATCGGGTCGATCCACGCCTGTTCGTAATGCGTCTTGAAGCCCTCGTCACGGTCCAGCCGCAGCATCGCATCCTTGGACAGCAGATAGCTTTGCACCGCGATGGCATCCTGATTGGTGGCGAACTGCGTGCCGGAAAACAGGCTGCCCATGCCGGCGGCAGAGCTTTCCGCCTTCAGGATCAGGAATTCCGATTTGGTCGCATACATCGGCGTGGCGACCACATAAAAATAGTAGCCCGCGATCAGCGTCGGCAGCATCACGAAAAACGCCAGCCGCGTCAGCAGCAGCACCATCTTGCGCCGCCGCCGCTTGGCAAGGTCGCGCTGGATCTGGGAGATCTCCGCCGCGCGGCGCTCCGCCGGGCTGGCCGTCCGGGTCGAGGGCAGCTGCGGGCGCCCCTCCGGCACGGTCTGCGGCAGGCTCTGGCCTGTGGGCACCGTCTGGGGCAGCTGCACCCGACCCTCGGGGCGGGCGGGCGGCGCCGCGCCGTCGGCGCCATGGCCCGGCACCACCAGTTCCAGCATGGTGGTGCGCTGGAACGGGTCGATGCCCCGCGCGCGCAGCAGCCGCACCGCATCCAGATCCGAGGCAGGCTCCAGCCCGTGCTTCTGTGCCACACGGCGGGCCATGCGCAGCTGGCGCCCGGTCAGTTCCTCCTGACGCAGCGCCTCGGCGGGGTCAGGCGGCCTCGGCCCAGTCGCGGCAGGCGGCGGCGTGTCACTGGCGACGGACCGCTCTTCGGGCAGATCGGCGTCGGCGGGGGTGGCGCGGCGGATGCGGAATTTTCTAGCCTTGGGTTTCGTAGTCATAAAGCCGCTTCGCCTCTTCCAAGGTTTCAAACATGTGCAGCCGCCCATCCATCAGGACGGCAGCCTTGCGCGCAAACTTTTCAAGAATCGCCGGCTGGTGGGACACGATCACGATGGTCGTGGTGCGCAGCCGTTCCAGCAGGATCTCGCTGGCCTTGCGGTTGAACTCCGCATCGGTGGAATTGGGCATGCCCTCGTCGATCAGGTAGATGTCGAAATCCAGCGCCAGCATCAGCGAAAAGGTGAACCGCGACCGCATCCCCGAAGAATAGGTGCCGATGGGCTGGTCGAAATATTCCCGCAGATCACAGAGCCAGCGGCAGAACGATTCCACATAGTCGGGGTCAAGCCCGTAAAGCCGCGCGATGAACCGGGCGTTTTCGCGGGCCGAAATCTTGCTGACCACCCCGCCCATGAAGCCCAGCGGAAAGGACACGCGGGAGGTGCGGCGGATCTCGCCCTCGTCGGGTTTTTCCAGCCCCGCCATCATCTTGATCAGCGTGGTCTTGCCGGTGCCGTTGGGCGCAAGGATGCCCAGACTTTCGCCAAGCTCGACCCGGAACGAGACACGGTCAAGGATCACCTTGCGGCGCTGCCCCGTCCAGAAGGACTTGCTGACCATATCGAATTCGATCATTGCCCTGCCCCGATCCGCAAGCGCCGGTTTAGCAAGCGGCGATTAAGCATGTCTTAGGCGGCGAGTTTGGTCAGAATATGTCCTAAATTAGATGCAAACCACAATGATTCCACACTTGGGCGCGAAGATGTTACGGGCGCCCGCCGTCCGGCAGGCGCCCGCGCCTTGGTCTTAGATCGCCTGTTTCTGCACGCGCAGCAGCATCCCCATGATCATCGAGATGCCTGCGGCGGCAAAGCTGAACAGCGCGCCCATCTTGGCGGCGTCCTGCACCGGCCCCGCCTGAAAGGCGACGGAGGCCACGAACAGCGACACGGTAAAGCCGATGGCCGCGACGCAGCCCACCACCACCAGATCAAGGATGCGCATCCCCTGCGGGATCCCCAGCCGCAGCGGGCGGGCAGCGATCCAGCCGAACAGGAAGATGCCCATCGGCTTGCCCACCAGCAGCCCCAGCAGCACCAGCCATGTGGCCGGACCGATGAAGGAAAACTCCACCCCGGCATTGAGCAGGCCGAAGAAGAACAGCACGATCTCCACGGGATATTTCAGCGCGTGTTCCATCGTGTTGAGCAGGTCGGTCAAGTGCTCCTCGGCCTCGGCGAAGATGCCGAAGGCGCGGTCGGCATGGGGGATGGCGGGCACGATCGGCAGCAGCCCCAGCGCCGGATGGATCCCCGACCGCATGAAGCCATACCACGACAGGCAGCCCGCGATGGCATAGGGCCAGAAGCTGAGCTTGTTGCGGACCCATGTGGAATTGGGCCGCTCCTGCTTGCCCGCGTCCAGCCGACGCGGCAGCCAGTTGAACAGCACAAACACCCCGATGGCCGCACCCAGCGACAGCAGCAGCCATTGCGGCGCAAGATCGGCCGAAGGGTAGAACAGCGCCAGAATGATCAGCCCCGCCGCGTCATCGGCGATGGCCAGCAGCAGCAGGAACCGCACCGCCGGATGCCCGGCACCGAAGACCAGCCGCCCCACCAGGTAGGAAAAGGCGATGTCGGTGGCCGTGGGGATCGCCCAGCCATTCGCCACGGCGGTATACACGCTGGATCCCATGACCGTGGCCAGCCCCAGAAAGACCACGATCGGCCCCAGCATGCCGCCCAGCGTGGCGAAAAGCGGCGTCGCCGCCCGGCGGCCCCGCAGGCTGCCCTTTTCCAGAATGACCGCCTCCCAGACCTCCTTGGCGGCGATGGCGAAGAACATCGCCATCAGCACGTCATTGATCAGGTAGTGCAGCGTCAGGGTGCGGTGGCCGTCATGCAGGTGACCGATGGGCGCATTGTCCCAGATCACGAACTCCACGAAATGATGATAGCTTTCGGCATTCGTGTTGGCCCAGACCAGCGCGGCCAGCGCGCCGATGATCAGCAGCAACGAATAACTCGTCAGGAAATTCCAGACGCGATACATAAGTCTCCCCCCGCTCCCGGTTCCGGTGATTGTCTTGATGATGTGGCGAAACACCCGAAGCGGGGGATTTGGCTGCGCCGCCCCGTCCTGTCTCGTCCGACTCTGGTGTCCATGGTCATGCATGCGCGCAGTCTTGTGACAGGCCGCAGCGAAAGAAAAGAGCCTTGCGAACCGCCCGGTTCACTTTCCTGCGCCCGGCCCCTGTCGCCGCCCTCGCCGGGTCTGGCGGCGCGGGCTTTGCGCCCCTATCTCACCAGCATGACCGATGCCCTGCCCGATCTTGCCACCCGGCTGCGGTCCTGCCGCCTGTGCGCGCCGCGCTTTGCCGCCACCGCCACCCGTCATGCGCCGCGTCCCGTGGTCTGGTTCCGCCCCGGCGCGCGGATTCTGGTCGCGGGTCAAGCGCCCGGCGCGCGCGTGCACGGGTCCGGGCGGCCCTTCGACGATGCGTCGGGGGTGCGGCTGCGCGACTGGCTGGGCCTGACCGAGGCGCAGTTCTGGGACACCTCGCTTGTGGCCATCGTGCCCATGGCCTTCTGTTTTCCCGGCTATGACGCCAAAGGATCGGACCTGCCGCCGCCCCCGGTCTGCCGCGCCACATGGCATGACGCGATCTTCGCCGAACTGGGCGAAATTCCGCTGCGGGTCTATGTTGGCGGCCATGCGCAGCGCTATCATCTGGGCACGCGGGCCAGCGTGACCGACACCGTGCGGGGCTGGCGCGACCACATGCCCCGCGCCATGCCCTTGCCGCATCCGTCTTGGCGCAATACGGGATGGCTGAAACGCAACCCATGGTTCGGCGAGGAGCTTCTGCCCGCGCTCCGCAGCCGGGTCCGCGAGGTGATGGAATGACACAGACACCGCTTGATGCCGCGCTCTCCGCGATGGAGGCCAGCCCCGAGGATGAGACCAAGCGCCTGCGCTTTTACGAACGGCTGGCCGATGGCGAACTGTTCCTGCTGCTGGCGCACGAGGCAAGCGGCGACAGCGTCGATCCCGAAGTGTTCGATCTGGGCGATGCCCGCTTCGTGCTGGTCTTCGACCGGGAGGACCGGCTGTCGCAGTTCGTGGGCCGTGCTGCCCCCTATGCGGCGCTGTCGGGCCGCGCCGTGGTCAGCATGCTGGCCGGTCAGGGCATCGGGCTGGGCGTGAACCTTGACGTCTCCCCCGCCTCCATCCTGCTGCCCGCCGAGGCGGTGGACTGGCTGGCGGAAACCCTGACCCATGGCCCCGCCGAGGAAGAGGCGCAGCTGGCCGAGGTGCTGGCCCCCAAGGGCCTGCCAGAGGCGCTGCTGACCGCGCTTGACACCAAGCTTGCCACGGCGGCGGGGTTTGCGCGCTGCGCGTGGCTGGCGGCGGCGCGCTATGCCGATGGCACGCGCGGCCATGTGCTGGCCTTTGCCGGGCATGTGCCGGGGGCGGAATCCGCGCTGGCCCGCGCCGTGAACGAGGCGCTGGTCTTTTCGGGCATCGAGGCGGGGGCGCTGGACGTGCTGTTCCTGCGCGACAGCGACGAGCTTGCGGCGCGGCTGGCGCGGGTCGGCCTGCGGTTTGATCTGCCGCAGATCACCGCACCCGAACGGCTGGAGCCGGTGGCGCCGGGATCGGATCCGAACCGCCCGCCGATCCTGCGCTAAAGCCCCAGATCCTGCCGCAGCGTCGGCAGGGTGTCGCCGGGGGCGGGCCGCGCCTCCCAGACCGCGCGGGCGATGGCGCGGGCAAGGCACAGGCTGGCGGCATGGCCGATCTCGGCCAGCTGCTGTGGCGATGTCAGGCGTCTGTGCCCGGTGGCGGCGGCAAAGACCAGATCGCCATCCATGGGCGAATGGGCGGGATGGATCGCCCGCCCGATGCCGTCATGCGCGGCCACCGCCAGCCGGTGCGCCTGTGCCTTGTCAAGCTCGGCATCGGTGGCCACCACGGCGATGGTGGTATTGCCCATGCCCGCCATGGCCGCCAGCTTGCGGCTGTCGGGCAGCGGCTGGAAGCCGCGCGCGGGATCAGGCCCCAGCCCGCCGAATTCCTCGCCCATCTCGAAGGGGGCCGCCCAGAAATGCCGCCCCGAAGGCGTGGTGACGCTGCCCATCGGGTTCACCGCCACCAGCGCCCCCACGGTGACCCCGCCCGGCAGCACCACCGAAGCCGAGCCCAGCCCGCCCTTGTGCTGCGCCGTCTGCGCCCCGGTCCCTGCCCCGGCGCTGCCAAGCGCAAAGCTTTCGCCGGCATTGGCCAGCGCCTGCCGCCCCAGCGCCGGATAGGGGTTCACGCCCCAGCCCTTGTGCCCGCCATTCAGCAGGTCGAACAGGATGGCGGCGGGCACGATGGGCACCCGCGCCGACAGCACGGCAAAGCCGCGCCCCTGTTCGTGCAGCGCGTCCATCACCCCCTGCGCCGCCGCCAGACCAAAGGCGCTGCCCCCCGACAGCACCAGCGCATCGACCCCGGGCGCGGTCTTGTCCGGGGCCAGCAGATCGGTTTCCCGCGTGCCGGGGGCGCCGCCCATCACCGCCACCGAGGCGACAAAAGGCGCCTCCGCCACCACCACCGTGGTGCCGCTTTTCAGCGCAAGGTCATCGGCATTGCCGACGCGCAGCCCCGCGACATCGGTGATCAGGTTGCGCGGTCCGGGTCGCATCGCATCCTCCTTGCGGACGTGTCGCCCCATCTTCCGCCGCAGGAGCCGCCCAAGGCAAGCCCCGCGCAGCGGTCAGCCCACCGGATCGGGCAGATGTGGTGCCGCGGCCAGCAGCGCGCGGGTGGCGGGATGCTGGGGCGCATCAAAAATCCGCGCGGGCGCGCCCTCCTCCACGATGCGCCCGGCCTCCATGACCAGCACCCGGTCGGCGATTCCCCGCACCACCGACAGATCGTGGCTGATGAAAAGCCAGGCCAGCCCGTGACTGCGCGACAGATCCGCGATCAGGTCGAGGATCTGCGCCCGCACCCGCACGTCCAGCGCCGACACCGCCTCGTCGAAGATCACCATGTCGGGCCGGATGATCAGCGCGCGGGCGATGGCGATGCGCTGGCGCTGGCCGCCGGAAAAGGCGTGGATCGGGCTCCGGGCATGATCGGGCGACAGACCCACCGCGCGCAGCGCCTCGGCCACGGCGGCCTCTCGTGCGGCCCCCTGCGGCGGGTCGGGCAGCAGGTGGAACGGTTCGGCGATCAGGCGGCCCACGCTGTGACGCGGATTGAACGAGCCATAGGGATCCTGAAACACCGCCTGAAGGCGGCGGCGCTGGTCGGGATCGGCACGGCGGCCCGCCAGCACCGGATGCCCGGCCAGCGTGATCGTGCCCCCCTGCACCGCATCCAGCCCCAGCAGCGCGCGCGCCAGCGTGGATTTGCCACAGCCCGAGGCGCCGACCAGAGCCACCCGTTCGCCCTGCCGGATCTGCAGATCGACCCCCTGCACCGCGTGGAACAGGCGACGCTTCGCAAAGGGATGGGCGCGCGGCAGCGCGTGGTGGCGGTGCAGCCCGCTGACCTGCAAGAGCGGGCCGCCGGGGTCGCGCGGGGGCAGAACCGGCTGGTGGCGCGCGGCGGCGATCAGCGCGCGGGTATAGGCATGGCGCGGTGCGGCCAGCAGATCTGCGGCGGGCCCCTCCTCGACGATGCGCCCGGCCTGCATCACCGCCAGCCGGTCGGCCCGGCCCGCCACCACCGCAAGATCATGGGTCACCAGCAGCAGGCCCATGCCCTCCTGCCGCACCAGATCCGTCAGCAGATCGAGGATCTGCGCCTGTGTGGTCACGTCCAGCGCCGTGGTCGGTTCGTCCGCGATCAGGATCTGCGGGCGCAGCGCGATGGCCATGGCGATGACCACGCGCTGGCGCTGCCCGCCGGAGAGTTCATGCGGATAACGCGTCGGCGGCACCTGATCGGGCGGCAGCCCGACCCGCGCAAGGGTTTCCGCCGCACGGATCCGCGCCTCGGCCCGAGGCAGGGCGCGGTGGATGAGGATCGTCTCCATCACCTGCGCGCCGATGGTCATCACCGGATCGAGCGCCGTCATCGGTTCCTGAAACACCATGCCAAGCCGCCGCCCGCGCAGGCCGCACATCTGCTGGTCGGTCAGGGTGTCCAGCCGGGTGTCGCCCAGCGTGATGTCCCCGCGGGTCGCGGCGCCCTCGGGCAGAAGGCCCATGATGGCGAGCGCGGTCATGGATTTGCCCGAGCCCGATTCCCCGGTCAGCGCAAGGATTTCCCCCGCCGCCAGATCCAGCGAGATTTCCTGCAGCACCGCGCTGCCGCCCAGCGTCACCGACAGGCCGCGCAGGGAAAGGCGCTGCCCCTCGGGGCGAGGGCCCGGTTCCGACAAAGGCGAGGGGCTCTGCCCCTCGGGACGAAGGCCCGGCTCCGGCAAAGGGGGGGGGGGGGGNGGTGAATCACGGCGATCTGACCGCGCTGCTGTTCCTGCAGGGCTATTCCCGGGCGGAATTCGCCGCCTGACCCGGCGCCGCCGCGCTGCAACACGCGAAGAGACGAGGGGCTCTGCCCCTCGCGCTCCCCGGGATATTTGGAGCCAATGGAAACACTCATGCGCGCGCGGGCCTCAGCCTTGGGTCGAGATGGTCGCGCAGCCCGTCGCCGAGCAGGTTCAGACCCAGCACGCTCAGCAGGATCGCCGCTCCGGGCACCAGCGCCACATGCGGCGCCAGCGCCACCATGGTCTGCGCCTCGGCCAGCATCCGGCCCCATGAGGGCAGCGGCGGCTGCGCGCCCAGCCCGACATAGGACAGGCCCGCCTCGGCCAGAATGCCCAGCGAGATCTGGATGGTGCCCTGCACGATCAGCAGCGGGATCAGGTTGGGAAGGATATGTTCGGCGCTGATGCGGCTGCGGTGCTTGCCCGCCAGCCGCGCGGCAAGGATGAAGTCGCGCCGCCAGAGCGGCAGCGCCGCGCCGCGCGTCACGCGGGCAAACACCGGAATGTTGAAGATGCCGATGGCGAGGATGGCGTTGAGCGCCCCGGGGCCCGCCAGCGCGGTGATCAGGATGGCGATGACCAGCGAGGGAAAGGCGAAGATCAGGTCATTGGTGCGCATCACCAGCTCGTCCAGCGGCCCGCCCGCACGGGAGGCGGCGGCAAGCCCCAGCGGCACCCCCAGCAGCAGGCCCAGCCCCACCGCCACCAGCGCCACCATCAGCGAGGCGCGCGCCCCCACCATCACCATGCTGAGGAGGTCGCGGCCAAAATGGTCGGTGCCCAGCCAGTGCGCGGACGAGGGCGGCTGCAGCCGTGCCGGGATGTCGAGCGCCGTGACATCGCCGGGCGTCCAGACCAGCGACAGCAGCGCCGCGCCCAGAACCAGCGCGCTGAGCGGCAGGCCCAGCAGGATCGCGGCGCGCCTCACCGCCGGTGCCTCAGCCGTGGATCGGCGGCGGCATAGGCGAGATCGGTCAGGAAATTCACCACGATCACCGCAAAGACCAGCAGCAGCACCACCGATTCCACCACGATCAGGTCGCGCTGGGTGATGGCCTGAAAGATCAGCCGCCCGAGCCCGGGCAGGAAGAACACCTGTTCGATGATGATCGCCCCCGCCAGCAGGAAGGAAAACTGCAGCCCCAGAATGGTCAGCACCGGGATCAGCGCGTTGCGCAGCCCGTGGCGCAGCAGCGCCTGACCGCGGCTCAGCCCCTTGGCGCGGGCGGTGCGGATGAACTCCTCCTCCAGAATGTCGAGCAGGGCCGAGCGCAGCACCCGCGCAAGGATCGCCGCCTGCGGCAGGGCCAGCGCCGTGGCGGGCAGGATCAGCGCGCGCAGGGCGGCGGCGGGATCCTCCCAGCCGGGAAAGCCGCCCGCAGGCAGCCAGTGCAGCTTCAGCGCGAAGAGCAGCACCAGCAGCAGGGCCAGCCAGAAATTCGGCAGCGCGATGCCCAGCTGCGTGGCGCCCATCACCGCCATGTCCGGCGCCCGGCCCCGGCGCGCGGCGGCGATCAGCCCGGCGGGCAGCGCGATCAGCGTCGACAGCGCCAGCGCCCCCGCCGCCAGCGGCAGCGAGACCGCCAGCCGGTCCGCCACCATCTGCGCCACCGGCGTGCGGTAAGTGTAGGAAATGCCGAAATCACCGGTGAGCATCCCGCCCAGCCAGTCGAGATAGCGCAGGTGCACCGGCAGATCGAGCCCCAGTTCCGCCCGCAGCGCCGCCACCGTATCGGGCCGCGCGTTCATCCCCAGCATGAAGCTGGCGGGGTCGCCGGGCGCGACCTCGACCACCAGAAAGATCACCAGCGAGGCAGCCAGCAGCGAGACCGCAAGCGACGCCAGACGTTTGAGGAGATAGCCCATCATGGCGCGAGGTTAGGCGCGGCGCGCGCGGCGGTCCAGCACCTAGCGCGCCAGCAGTTCAAGCGGATCGTAGCCAAGGCCCCGGCCCCATGCCACATGCGGCAGGCTGTCGGGTTTGAAGCGCAGGCCCGCCATTTCTTCGCGCGTGACGAACCGGCGTTCGCTGACCACGCCTTCGGGATCGCGCCAGAGCGGGTCCAGCACGCCGGCGGTGATGCGGGCGCGAAAGAACACCTCGACCTGATGAAAGCCGCTGGCGGGGTCGTGGTATTCGTTGACCAGACAGGGCGGGCCTACGGCGACGGTCAGGCCGGTTTCCTCATGCACCTCGCGGGCGAGGTTGTCGGGCAGCGAGGCGCCGCGTTCGACCCCGCCGCCGGGCGCGCACCACAGGTCGCTGACCCCGCCCGGCCAAGCGTTGACCAGCAGCAGCCGGTTGTCCATCAGGATCACGGCACGAGCCGCAAGACGGGGCGAAAGGGACATGGGCAGGGCTCCGGCTGTTCGCCCTTTCATAAGCGCAGGGGCGCCTGTATCTCAAGCGCCGTGCCGCCAAGGGAGACCCGGATGATCGCGCTCAGCTTCGACAATGCCCGCGTGCTGCGCCCCGAAGGCTGGGACGACCAGCCGCTGTCCATGGCCGGGGGGCGGATCTGTGCCGACCCACAGGTGCGGCGGGTGGATCTGGCGGGCTATGATCTGCTGCCGGGGATCGTGGATGCCCATGGCGACGGGTTCGAACGGCATATGGCGCCGCGCCGGGGCGCGCTGCGCGAACGCGATGCGGGCATGGTGGCGGTGGCGGCAGAGCTTGCCGCCAATGGCATCACCACCGCCGCCCTTGCGCAGTTCTGGTCATGGGAAGGCGGGATGCGCGGCCCGGACTTCGCCGCCGAGGTTTTTGCCGCCGTGGCCGCCGTGGCGCCGACGGTGCCGGTGGATCTGCGCCTGCAGCTGCGGCTGGAGACGCATTTTCTGGATGGCTTCGCCGCGGCAGAGGCGGCGGTCGCGCGCTGGGGGATCGGGCATGTGGTGTTCAACGACCATCTGCCGCATGACCGGCTGGCGGCGGGGCGCACCCCGCCCCGGCTGACCGGGCAGGCGCTGAAAAGCGGTCGCAGCCCGGAGGCGCATCTGGCGCTGATGCAGGGGCTGCATGCCCGCGCCGCCGAGGTGCCCGCCGCCCTGGACGCGCTCTGCGCGCGGCTGGCGGCGCGCGGCGTGACCATGGGCAGCCATGATGATGGCAGCGCCGACACCCGCGCGCTGTGGCGCGCGCGCGGCGCGCGCGTGTCCGAATTTCCCGAAACGCGCGAGGCGGCGCTGGCGGCGCGGCAGGCGGGCGATGCCGTGGTGCTGGGCGCGCCCAATGTGGTGCGCGGCGCCAGCCATGCGGGCAATGTCTCGGCGCTGGATCTGGTGGCAGAGGGGCTGTGTGATGCGCTCGCCTCGGATTACCATTATCCCGCCCCTGCCCGCGCGGCGTGGCGCTGCGTGGAACTGGGGATCCTGACCGAAGCGCAGGCCTGGGCGCTGGTGTCGGAAGGGCCCGCGCGGCTGCTGGGTCTGACGGATCGCGGACGGCTGGAGCCGGGCCTGCGCGCCGACCTGATCGTGAGGGACAGCGCCACCCGCCGGATCGAGGCCACCTTTGCCGGGGGGCAGCTGGCCTTCATGTCGGGCGCGGTGGCGGCGCGGTTCCTCAGCTAAGAGTGCGGCGCACCACCTCGGCCATGGGCGCATAGGTCTGCGCCTGCACTTGCGCATGACCTGCCTCGGACAGGCGCTGCCACAGGCCGGGGTCGGAACAGAGCCGGTCGATACGGTCGGCGAGGGCCGCCGTATCCTCGGGATCGACCAGAAAACCGGTTTCGCCATCGGTGATGGCATCCTCGTTGCCGCAGTTCAGGCAGCCGATGGTGGGGGTGCCGAACTGGTTGGCCTCCAGATGCACCAGACCGAAGCCTTCGAACCCGGTGCGGGACTGCTGCGAGGGCAGCGCGAACAGCATGGCGCGGGCATAGGCCTGATCGCGCTCTGCCGCGCTGACAAAGCCGCGGAAGGTGACATGATCCTCCAGCCCCAGCGCGGCGATGCGGTCCATGACCTTGCGCTGAAAGGTGCTGCGCGGCTTGGTCAGGCCGAGAATCTCCAGCCTTGGCCTGCGCGCGGCGGGGATCAGCGCCAGCGCTTCCACCAGACGGTCGGCGCCCTTGCGCGGCTTGACCGCCGCGACCGACAGCACCACGGGCGCCCGGTCGGCGCGGGGCAAGGGGGTGATGTCGCGCCGGGGCACGCCGGGATTGGCGACATGGATCTTGGCGGCAAGCGCCGGACGGGTTTCCAGCACAGCATCGCGGGTAAAGCGGCTGACGGCAAAGATCGCCGTGGCCCGGCGTTCGGCCAGCGCCATGGCGCGGCGGTCGAACCCGGTGCCGGGATCCACCGCATAGGTGCCGTGATAGACCAGACCGAAGCGCAGCCCGTGCCGCATGTTCAGAAAGGCGGCCAGCGGCAGCACGGTCTCATCCACCGCCAGCAGCGTGACCCGCGCCGGATCGAGCCCTTCGGAGGCCAGCACCCTGCGCACCCGCGCCGCGTCGCGCCAGAGCCGCAGCAGCCGCCCGCGCCCCCGCTGCTGGCTGGTCAGGCGCCGCGCCTCCGGCTCGGCCTCGTCGCCGGTCAGCAGGATCACCCGGCCTTCTGCCGCCAGCGCCTCTGACAGATGCTGCGCCACGGCGCCCCATCCCGACCCGGTGTCACGGCTGGAGGCCAGCAGCAGGAACACCGCCGCCATGTCAGGTGCCCCGGATGATGCGGTTCACATGGCCCATCTTGCGCCCGGCCTTGACCTCGGCCTTGCCGTAAAGATGCAGCGCGGTGTCGGCTTCGCGGGCCAGTTCGGGCACGCGGTCCATATCGGCGCCGATCAGGTTTTCCATCTGCACATCGGCATAGCGGCTGCCATCGCCCAAAGGCCAGCCCGCCACGGCGCGGATATGCTGTTCGAACTGGTCGATGGTGCAGCCGTTCTGGGTCCAGTGGCCGGAATTGTGGACGCGCGGCGCGATCTCGTTGACCACCAGCCCGCCGGGCGCGCAGAACAGCTCCACCCCCATCACGCCCACATAGTCAAGCTCGGTCAGGATGCGCCCGGCCAGCAGCACCGCATCCTGCCGCTGCGAGGCGGTCAGCCGCGCGGGCACGGTGGTGGTGCGCAGGATGCCGTCGCGATGCACGTTTTCGCCGGGATCGTAACAGGCCACCGATCCGTCCTGCCCGCGCGCGGCGATCACCGACACCTCGTGGCTGAAATCGACAAAGCCTTCCAGAATCGCGGGCGCGCCCTGCAGCGCGTCAAAGGCGGCCACGGCCTCTTCGGGGGCCATGATCCGCACCTGCCCCTTGCCGTCATAGCCGAAGCGGCGGGTCTTGAGGATGGCGGGCGCGCCGATTGCCCCCAGCGCGCGGTGCAGATCCTCAAGGCTGTCGACGGGCGCATAGGGCGCCGTGCGCAGGCCGAGACCGGACAGGAAATCCTTTTCGGTCAGCCGGTCCTGACTGACCCGCAGCGCCTCGCGCCCCGGACGGATGGGCCGCAGCACCTGCAGCACCTCCAGCGCCGAGGTCGGCACGTTCTCGAATTCATAGGTCACCACATCGACCGCTTCGGCGAAGCGGGTCAGCGCCTGCACATCCTCGTAAGAGGCGGTGGTGACGGCATCGGCCACCTGCGCCGCGGGCGCATCCGCCCCCGGTTCAAAGATGTGGCTCCGGAACCCCAGACGGCTGGCCGCCACCGACAGCATGCGGCCCAGCTGGCCACCGCCAAGAATACCGAGAGTTGCGCCTTGCGGCAGGGGTCCGGTCATCTGCGCCTCCTTGCGTGTCTGTTCCCGCTTTTCCTGCGAAACGCCCGCGCCCGCAACCGCGCATTTGGGCGGCTCAGTCGCGCAGCGGCTCTTCGGGGATCGAGGCCGACAGCGCGTCGCGCCAGTCCTCCAGCCGCTGCGCCAGCGCCGGATCCTGCAGCGCGAGGATCCCCGCCGCCATCAGCCCGGCATTGGCCGCACCCGCCGCCCCGATCGCCATGGTGGCCACCGGAAAGCCGCGCGGCATCTGCAGGATGGAATAAAGGCTGTCCACACCATGAAGCGCGCGGGTCTGCACCGGCACGCCGATCACCGGCACCCGCGTCTTGGACGCCATCATGCCGGGCAGATGCGCCGCACCGCCAGCGCCCGCGATGATGACCTGCAGCCCGCGCGCCACGGCTTCCTTGCCATAGGACCACAGCCGGTCCGGCGTGCGATGGGCCGACACGATGCGCACCTCGTGCGGGATGCCCAGTTCGTCCAGCATCGCCGCCGCTTCCTGCATCGTGGACCAGTCCGACTGGCTGCCCATGATGATGCCGACCTTCACCGCTTGTTCCGTCATCCGTGCCCTCTGCGCCGCCGGGAAAAGACGCACTATAGCCGCTGCGCCCCCCGTGTCCATGGCGGCGCTTTGTGTTTGGCCCGTGCCGTGCAAGGCTGCGGCCAGAGACAGGGAGATGGCCATGAAGGCGGGAATCATCGGGGCGGGCATGGTCGGATCGGCGGCGGCCTATGCGCTGGCCCTGCGCGGCGGCGCGAGCGAGGTGGTGCTGGTGGACCGCAACGCGGCACTGGCCCGCGCGCAGGCCGAGGACATCGCCCATGCCGTGCCCTTTGCCCATCCGTGCCAGATCCACGCGGGCGGCTATGACGCGCTGGCAGGTGCCGCCGTGGTCATCCTTGCCGCCGGTGTGGCGCAGAAGCCCGGCGAAAGCAGGCTCAGCCTGCTGGCCCGCAACGCCCAAGTGTTCGCCGAGGTCATCGGGTCGGTGCGGGATGCCGCGCCCGACGCGCTGCTGCTGGTGGCGACCAACCCGGTGGACGTGATGACCGACGTGGCGCGGCGCGTCTCGGGCCTGCCTGCGGCGCGGGTGATCGGATCGGGCACGATACTGGACAGCGCGCGGTTCCGCGCCCTGCTGGGGGATCATCTGGGCATCGCCGCGCAGTCGGTGCATGCCTATGTGCTGGGCGAACACGGCGATTCAGAGGTGCTGGGCTGGTCCTCCGCCCGCGCCGGGGCGGTGCCTTTGGCGGGCTTTGCCGACCAGATGGGCGCGCCCCTGACCGCCGAAGTGCGCGCCCGCATCGACGACGCGGTGCGCCGCGCCGCCTATCGCATCATCGAGGGCAAGGGCGCCACATGGTATGGCATCGGCGCGGGGCTGGCGCGCATCGTGCAGGCGATCCGCGACGACCAGCGCGCGGTGCTGTCGGTCTCTGCCACAACGCCCGAAATTCAGGGCGTGGCGGACGTGGCGCTGAGCCTGCCGCGGGTCATCGGGCGCGCCGGGGTCATCGCCACGCTGCTGCCCGATCTGGACGCGGACGAGGCGACGGCGCTGCGCGCCTCGGCCGAGCTGCTGGCGGAGACGGCGGCGCAGCTGCGCTGAGCCGGTTCAGGCGATGATGTCGGGGGTCAGCCGGTCCTCGATCAGGGCGATCTTGTCCTTGAGGTGCAGCTTTTTCTTCTTCAGCCGCTGCAGCGTCAGCTGATCGGCCACACCACGCTCCTGCAGCGCGCGGATGGCGT
This sequence comes from Salipiger marinus, assembly GCF_035481585.1. Classification (NCBI taxonomy): domain Bacteria; kingdom Pseudomonadati; phylum Pseudomonadota; class Alphaproteobacteria; order Rhodobacterales; family Roseobacteraceae; genus Salipiger; species Salipiger marinus. The sequence goes on from NZ_JAYKSL010000024.1 coordinate 17,299, forward strand.
CGTCGAGATCGCGGTGTTCCCGTTTGAACACCGCCAGTTCGACGCGCAGCACTTCCTCGGTCTTCATCGAGATGTCCTGCGGTGCGTTCATTCGGGAAACCCCTGTTCCTTGGCAGAGCAGAAACATACCGCGTCGCGACCGTTTCGCAAAGCCCTTGCGCAACAAACGGCTGCTTCCCATATTTAACATGTCCGAGCCGCCGCAAAGCGGGACTCGGGCAGACGGTCGCTTAAAGTCAAGGACATGTCGATGAGCAAACTGACCCTGGGCTCCTACCCGCATATGCTCGGTTTCGAGCAGCTTGAGCGTCTGCTCGAGCGTACCGCAAAAACCAGCGAGGGATACCCGCCCTTCAACATCGAGCAGACTTCGGACCGCTCGTATCGCATCACTCTGGCCGTGGCCGGCTTCGCCGAAGGCGAGCTGTCCATCACCGTGGAAGAACGCCAACTGGTGATCCGCGGGCGTCAGCGCGATGACGGGTCCGAACGCATCTTTCTGCATCGCGGCATTGCAGCGCGGCAGTTTCAGCGGAGCTTTGTGCTGGCTGATGGAGTTGAGGTGGGTGAGGCCGTGATGGAAAACGGTCTTCTGCACATCGATCTGACCATGTCCCGCCCGGAAACGGTGGTGCAGACGATCCAGATCAGAAAGGGCTGAGCCATGAATATCAATACGAGTTTCCCCGATTTCGACGCCGAACGGATCGTCTATGTGCGCCCCGTGGCGGTCGCCGACCTGCCCGAAGAGGTGCAGCAGCAGGCCGGACAGCAGCAGACGCTGTATGCCGTGCACCGCGCCGATGGCGAACGGCTCGCACTGGTGCGCGACCGCAAGCTGGCCTTTGCGCTGGCCCGCCAGAACGATCTGGCGCCGGTGACGGTGCACTAGCCCGCAGCGGCCCGGGCCCTTCCCGCGCCGCATCCCTGACGCCGCACACAGAAAAAGGCCGGGCGCAGTGCCCGGCCTTCGTCATTCCAGCACCTTGGCGGCGGTTACTGCGCGCCGCCGATCAGGCCCATCGCTTCCAGCTTCAAGATCACCTGATGCGCGCAGTTGTCGACATCGACATTCACTGTGTCGACGCGCAGTTCAGGATTTTCCGGCACGTCATAGGGATCGGAGATGCCGGTGAATTCCTTGATCTTGCCTTCGCGCGCCAGCTTGTAGAGCCCCTTGCGATCCCGCTTTTCGCAATCCTCGATCGAGGTGGCGACATGGACTTCGACAAAGGCGCCATAACTCTCGATCATCTCGCGCACGTCGCGGCGGGTGGCCGCATAGGGCGCGATGGGGGCGCAGATGGCGATGCCGCCATTCTTGGTGATCTCGGACGCGACATAGCCGATCCGCTTGATGTTGATGTCGCGATGCTCCTTGGAAAAGCCCAGCTCCGAGGACAGATGCTTGCGCACCACGTCGCCATCCAGCAGCGTCACCGGACGGCCCCCCATTTCCATCAGCTTGACCAACAGCGCGTTGGCGATAGTCGACTTTCCCGAGCCCGAAAAGCCGGTGAAGAACACGGTAAACCCCTGATTGGAGCGCGGCGGCTTGGTGCGGCGCAACTCCTTCACCACTTCGGGGAAGGAGAACCATTCCGGGATCTCCAGACCTTCCTGCAGACGGCGGCGCAGTTCGGTGCCGGAGATGTTCAGGATGGTGACGGTGTCGCGGTCGGCGATCTCGTCGGCGGGCTCATACTGGGCGCGCTCCTGCACATAGACCATGTGCTTGAAGTCCACCATCTTGACGCCGATCTCCTCCTCGTGTTCGCGGAACAGATCCTGCGCCTCGTAGGGGCCGTAGAAATCCTCGCCCTTGGAGTTCTTGCCCGGCCCCGCATGGTCGCGGCCCACGATGAAATGGGTGCAGCCGTGGTTGCGGCGGATCAGCCCGTGCCACACCGCCTCGCGCGGGCCCGCCATGCGCATGGCCAGCGGCAGCAGCGACATGGTGGTGGTGGCCGCCGGATACTTGTCCAGCACCGCCTCGTAGCAGCGGACGCGGGTGAAATGGTCCACATCGCCGGGCTTGGTCATGCCGACCACGGGATGGATCAGCAGGTTGGCCTCGGCCTCGCGCGCGGCGCGGAAGGTCAGTTCCTGATGCGCCCGGTGCAGCGGGTTGCGGGTCTGGAACGCCACGACCTTGCGCCAGCCCAGCTTGCGGAAATAGGCGCGCAGTTCGTTGGGCGTGTCGCGGCGACCCCGGAAATCGTAATGCACCGGCTGCTGGATGCCGGTCACCGGACCACCCAGATACACCTCTCCGGCGGTGTGGTGCAGGTAATGCACGGCGGGATGGGCGGAATCATCGGCGCCGAACACCTTCTCGGCCTCGCGCGCCTTGTTGGGCACCCATTTGTCGGTGACGGTCATGGTGGCAAGAATGACGCCTTCCTGATCGCGCAGCGCGATGTCCTGACCGATCTCGATCTTGTCGGCAAAGGCCTGCGACACGTCCAGCGTGACGGGCATGGGCCAGAGCGTGCCATCGGCAAGGCGCATGTCCTCGACCACGCCGGTGTAATCCGCCTCGGACAGGAAGCCTTTCAGCGGGTTGAACCCGCCGTTCATCAGCAGTTCCAGATCGCAGATCTGACGCGGCGATAGATCATGGGAGACGAGAGTCCCCGCCTCGATCTTGAGCTTCTGGGCGCTCTCGTAAGAGACGTAAAGCTCGGGGATCGGGGCAAGGTTGCTGGACATGGACATGGGCAAGGCTCTCATAATGTATGGCGTGAGAAATTACGGATCTGCGCCAAAAGGCTTAGCGCCGCGCTCTGCGCAAAATCAACATTTTCAGTGCCCGCCGCAGCGCCCGGTTACGGAAACGCCGCACCACTGCCCCGCGATTGGCCGGGCAGTGGCATGAATTTGCCGATGTCAGGGCCAGCGCGCCGGGAAACGGAGCTGTTGCCCGGCGCCTTGCCCGTCTTACACGCCTTCGTCGACCGGGGCGCCATAGCCCAGCGGCAGGGTCTCGTCGCGGCCCTCGTCCAGCCCCTGTTCGGCCAGCCAGCGCTCCGCCTCCAGCGCGGCCATGCAGCCCATGCCCGCCGAGGTCACGGCCTGCCGATATTTGTGATCGGTCAGGTCGCCCGCCGCGAACACGCCGGGAATGGCGGTTTCGGTCGATCCGGGCTTGGTCACCACATAGCCGCCCATATGCGTTTCCAGCTGGTCTTTGACCAGTTCCGACGCGGGCGCATGGCCGATGGCGACAAACACGCCCTTGCAGGGAATTTCGGATTCCTCGCCGCTGCGCACGTCGCGCACCCGGATGCCGGTCACGCCCTTGGGGCTGTCCTCGCCCACCACCTCGACCAGTTCATGGAACCACAGCGGGGAGATCTTGGGGTTCTTCTTCAGCCGCTCCTGCAGGATCTTTTCGGCGCGCAGTTCGTCGCGGCGGTGGATCAGCGTGACCTTGGAGGCGAAGTTGGTCAGGAACAGCGCCTCTTCGACAGCGGTGTTGCCGCCGCCGATCACCACGATCTCCTGCCCGCGATAGAAGAAGCCGTCACAGGTGGCGCAGGCCGACACGCCGAAGCCCTTGAAGGCGTCTTCGGAGGGCAGGCCCAGCCATTTCGCCCGCGCGCCGGTGGCAAGGATCACCGCGTCGGCGGTATAGGTGGTGCCGCTGTCGCCATGTGCCACGAAGGGCCGCACGCCCAGATCAAGCTTGGTGATGATGTCGCCGACAATCTCGGTGCCCATGGCGCGGGCATGCGCCTCCATCTTGACCATCAGTTCGGGGCCCTGCACCTCGACCTCGCCGGGCCAGTTCTCCACCTCGGTGGTGGTGGTCAGCTGGCCGCCGGGCTCCAGCCCCTGCACCAGCAGCGGCTGCAGCATCGCGCGGGCGCCATAGACACCGGCGGTGTAGCCTGCCGGGCCGGAGCCGATGATAAGAAGCCGGGTGTGGCGGGTGTCGGACATGGCGCGCCTCTTGGAAGCTATGGTATTTGGTTTGGAACCTGCATATAGCCACGGCGCGCGGCGACGCAAACCCCGCGCATCTTCGGGATCCTGCGGCTTTTGCACTCGGACAAGATTCTTTCAAAAATGCGAAAGATAATTGCGCAGCCAGCCCCGAATGGTATAATAATCGCGAACAGCATTGAGGACCGCGCATGCCCGCTAACCGGCTCGATCCCATCGACAGGAAAATTCTGGCAGAGCTTCAGGCCGATGGCCGGATGACCAACGTGGAGCTTGCCCGCCGCGTGGGCATTTCCGCGCCCCCCTGCCTGCGCCGCGTGCGCACGCTGGAGGAACAGGGCTTCATCCGGGGCTATCACGCCGAGGTCGACCCGCGCGAGCTGGGATTCGAAGTGCAGGTCTTTGCCATGGTCGGGCTGCAGAGTCAGGCCGAGGTGGATCTGCGCGCCTTCGAGGATCGCTGCCGCGCATGGCCGCTGGTCCGCGAATGCCACATGCTGAACGGCGAGGTGGATTTTATCCTCAAATGCGTGGCGCCGGATCTGTCGACCTTTCAGAGCTTCCTGACCGGGCAGCTGCTGACCGCGCCCAATGTCGGATCGGTCAAGACCTCTCTGGTGATCCGTGGCGCCAAGGATGAACCCGGCGTGCCCTTCGAGGTGCTGGAAGCGCGGCTCAACCGCTCTGCCTAGGAGGCGACCAGCCCGTCGATCACCTCGCGGGTGGACCGGGTCAGGCTGAGCGCGCCAAACTCCTCCACCGCCGACAGCTGCGGGAAGAGCGACAGAAACAGCGCCCGCAGGTTGTGCCCGGTCAGATCGGCCACGGCACGACCGGGATGATAGGTTTCCAGCTCGATCCCGCCGACGAAAAAGGTGCCGTGGCGCGGTGTCATCAGATGATAAAGCTGCACCGCCCCGCCGGGCCGCACCTCGATGATGCGGTCGCCATCGGCGTAATCGGCCACCGGCACCAGCACCCGGTCCCGTCCGATCAGGCGGCGCAGATAGGGGCGCGTGACCACCATGCGCGCGGCGGGCCCCAGCAGCAGATCGCCCGCAGGCCGCCCCAGCCCCAGCGCATCCGCGGTAAGCCGTGTCAGCGCCTGCACCCCGCAGGGCTGATCGGACAGGCCCGGCACATAGCTGGTGGCGCCGATCCATGTCACCGGCTGCGGACCATGGCTGGTGTCGATGACATCGCCGGGCAGCAGATCCTCAATCGCCACCGGCCCACGCGGGCTGCGCAGCAGCGTGCCCCGTGCCAATGCCGAACAGGCCTGTTCGAACAGCGGGATTGCCGGGGCCATCTGCTGCCGGAAGGTGACGGAAAGATCAGGCAGGAGCGCGGCGGCCTCGTATTTGCGCAGGAGAGAAGCTGCGCGCCGAGGCCGCCCGTCCCGAAGAGCGACAAGGTCACCGGATAAAGACGACGGAACCGCGTCGGCCTGCGGGCGCGGGGGTGGGACGATACGGAACATGTGAGCACCTTCACAGGCTGGTCACATCCGTGCTGGCCCCCACCAGCAACGACAGAAGGACGATTGTGGTTCGTAGGCCCAGAAATGGCCGCAATCGGCGCAGGTTGTCAAATTTGACCTTATTTTGATGTAAACCTGACGATCAATCCCGGCCCGCCCGCCCGGACTGATCCGCAAACAGGCGACAGTCTGCCAGAGGTGTGGCGCGAAAAAAGCGAATCGGCGCCCGGATCATGACCCGGACGCCGCAGCGGCGTGTCGAAGGGGGGCAAAGGTCAGGCGCGGCGGGTGCCGGCGTCGACCGGCTTGCGGCGGGCGATCATCGCGGCCCGCGCCGTGCCCCGGGCCCAAGGCAGGGTCAGCTTTGCGTTCTGGCTGGCGGCGATCACCGATTTCAGGAAACGGCTTTTGCGGGTCATGGTCTGCTCCGTGCTCGTGTTTTTCTTGTGCGGGGGCCGGTGGCCTGTGCCCAGTCTCCGCAGTTTCGCTGCCGAATGCGGCACATCTTGGTCGGGACAGAGACAATCCCTGCACTCGACCCGGTTTGTTGCGAGTTGTTGATTAAAGGCGGATGACAGAGATCAGCCTGCCATAATCCGCGTGCCGTTCGTGGCAGGACCGCCGGTAGGAATAGAAGCGGTCGGGATCGGCATAGGTGCAGTGCCGGGTCCATTCCGCCTCGATCCCCTCGTCGCGCAGGCGATGCAGACCATAGGCGGGCAGATCGAAATGCAGCCGGTCCCCCTGCCCCCCGGCGAAGAACCGGGCATTCTGCGGATCCTCGGTCACGAAATCCTCCAGAAATTCCGGCCCGACCTCATAGGCGCGCTGGCTGATCGTGGGGCCGATGACGGCGCGGATGCCGCTGCGGCTGGCGCCAAGCGCCAGCATCGCATCCACCGTGGCGCCCAGCACCCCGGCCATGGCGCCGCGCCAGCCCGCATGGGCGGCGCCGATCACGCCTGCCTCGGCATCGGCAAACAGCACCGGCTGGCAGTCAGCGGTCAGCACGGCCAGCGCCAGACCCGGCGTGGCGGTGACCATGGCATCGGCGCGCGGGCGCGGATCGGGCAGCGGCGCGGTCACCGTCACCACATCGGGCGAATGCACCTGCGTCACGCTGACCAGCGCCTCGGGCGCAAGATCCATCGCCGCCGCCACGCGGGCGCGGTTGATCGCCACGATCTCTGACTGGTCCGAGGATCCGGGGCCGCAGTTCAGCCCGGCGAAAATCCCGGAGGAGGCGCCGCCCTTGCGGGTGAAAAAGCCATGCCGCAGCGGATCGAGCAGCGGCGAAGTGATGTAGTCAAGCGTCATTCGGTCAGTCCCGGCGGCGGCGGTGCGGATCGCGGGTGTAACCCCAGCACCTTGAACAGCCTTCCCATTTCATCGGGGTGCGTCAACCGGCGATGTGCGGCAATGTGGCTTTGCAGCGCCGCACCGTCCAGCCTGCGGGCCAGCGCCTGCGCCCGCTGCGTGATGCCAAGCCGTTCCAGAAACACCCCCTGCGGCACGGCGCCACTGGCGCAGGCCGGGGCGGCGGCCCGGGCCAGCGCGCCAAAATCCACATGCGCGGTCAGATCGGCCTGCCCCGGATCCGCCAGCACCGGCACCTTGGCATGGGCGCGCACCGCCTGCAGCGTGTCGCCAAGGCTGCGGTCCGACCCATAATCCACGATCAAAGCGGCGCCGCCATGCTCGGCGATGCGCCGCCCGATCTCGGCGGTCAGCGCCTCGGCGGGGGCGCAGCGTTCGACCAGATCGCCGTCCTGCGTGTCGGCCAGCCGCGGCTCCAGCACTGCCTGCGGCGTGACCTCGGTCAGGCCAAAGGCAAGCTGATCCTCGCGCAGACCGATCACCCGTTCGCGCCAGCCCGCGCCGTCGCGCAGGAACTGCCGCACCGGCAGCGCGTCAAAAAATTCGTTGGCCAGCAGGTACAGCGGGGCTTCGGGCAGCGTGTCCAGCCCGTCATGCCAGACGGGGGCGGCGCCCTGCAGCCGGCTGGCCTGTTCGGCGCGCAGATGCTGCGAGCTTTCCACCAGATGCAGCTCTGCCGCGTCCAGAAAGCCCGGCACGCTGCGCAGGGCGCGCAGGGCATCGGCCATCAGCGTGCCGCGTCCCGGCCCCAGTTCCGCCAGCACGAAGCGCGCGGGCCGCCCCTGATCCAGCCAGCACTGCCCCAGACAGAGGCCCAGCACTTCGCCGAACATCTGGCTGATTTCCGGCGCGGTGGTGAAATCGCCTGCCACGCCCAGCGGATCGCGGGTGGTGTAATAGCCATGCTGCGGATGCTGCAGGCACAGCATCATGTATTCCGCCACGGTCATCGGGCCCTCGGCGCGCAGGCGCGCCTGCAGCAGCGGCAGCAGCGCGCTCATGCCCGCCGCCGCGCCGTCCAGACCAGCGCCAGCCCCAGAGCGATCATCGGCAGCGACAGGATCTGCCCCATGGTCAGGCCCCAGCCGCCGACATGCAGCGCCAGCCCCAGCGGGTTGCCCTCGGTCACGAACTGCGCATCGGGCTGGCGGGCGAATTCCACCAGAAACCGCCCCAGCCCGTAGCCCGCGAAGAACACGCCCGCCACCAGCCACGGCATTTTCAGCGCGCCGCGCCGGAAGGCGAGCCAGAGCAGCAGCGCGCCAAGGATCAGCCCCTCTAGCGCCGCTTCATAAAGCTGCGAGGGATGGCGCGCGCAGGCCTGACCCAGCGCCTGCCCGCAGGCCTGCGCCGCCTCGCCCGGAAAGATCACGCCCCAAGGCAGATCGGTGGGACGGCCCCAAAGCTCGGCATTGATGAAATTCGCCAGCCGCCCCAGCAGCAGGCCCGGCGGGGTGGCCAGCGCCATCATGTCGGCGGCGGATCCCAGCGGCACGCCATGTTTCAGGCAGAAGCCCAGACCGGCAAGCACGACCCCCAGCAGACCGCCATGGAAGGACATGCCGCCCTGCCAGACCATCAGGATTTCGGCCGGGTGGCTCAGGTAATAGGCGGGCTGGTAGAACAGCACGAAGCCGAGGCGCCCGCCAAGGATCACCCCAAGGATGACCCAAGTCAGCAGTTCCTCGACCCGCCCCGCCGTCATCGGCGGGGTCTGGGCGGGCCATAGCCCCGGTCGGCGCACGGCGGCCACGGCCAGCCGCCACCCGATCAGGATGCCCGCGATATAGGCCAGCGCATACCAGCGCAGCGCAAAGTCAAAGCCCCCGAGCGAGATCGAAAAGATCTCGGGCGAGAGAGGGGGAAAGGGAATGGCGGCTTTCATGCGCGATGTGTGCCGGGAGTTTCGCGGTGAAGTCAACCTTGTGGCGCAGGGCCCGGCGGCCCATATTAAAGGCAAGTTCCAAGCTGGAGAAAGCCATGCAGACGCGCAACAAGGTCTTTGACGACCTGTCCCAACTGATGACCAATGCCATGGGCGTGGCCCAGGGCGCCCGCGCCGAGGCGGAAACCGCGCTGAAATCGCTGGTCGACCGCTGGCTTGCGGATCGCGATTTCGTGACCCGCGAGGAATTCGACGCGGTCCGGGCCATGGCCCAGAAAGCCCGCGAAGAAAACGAGACGCTGAAGGCGCGGCTTGACGCGCTGGAGCGGCAGCAGGGCTAAGCCCCCCTGCCCGGCCCGGTTACGCCTCGGCCGGGCGTTTCACGTGAACCATGGCCTGCATCACCAGCGGATGCAGGCCCGCCCCCCCTGCCCCGGCATGGTCCAGAAGCTGGGCGCGCATCCGGGGCTCCCAGAAATCGTTGAGGTGGTCGGCGACACGCTCCGCCCCGTCCGTGCCGGGCTGGGTGGCAAAAAACGTGGCGATCTGGTTGGCCATCATGACCATTTTTTCAGGCGACATCCGCTTCTCCGTGAATGATGCGGTGGGGGGCGGCGTAAAGATCAAAGGCGCTGGCACGGGCAAAGGCCGCAACGGTCAGCCCGGCGGCCTCGGCCACGCGCAGCGCCTGCGCGGTGGGGGCGGAGACGGCGATCAGCACCGGACAGCCCGCCATCACGGTTTTCTGCACCATGTCCACCGACACGCGGCTGGTCAGAACCACGGCACCCTGCGCCGGATCACTCCCGGCGCGGACCAGCGCGCCAATCAGCTTGTCGAGCGCGTTATGCCGCCCCACATCCTCGCGCACCGTCACGATGCCCTCGCCGGGGCGCAGGAAGCCTGCGGCATGCACCGCATGGGTCTGGTCATGCAGCGGCTGAAAGTCGCGCAGCGCCTCCGTGGCCTGCGCAACCTCGGCCCGGGTCAGCCGCAGCCCGCTGTCGGGCAGCACCGGCAGCGGGCGCAGCGCCTGCTCCAGACTGTCGATCCCGCAGAGCCCGCAGCCCACCGGCCCCAGCATGGCCCGCCTGCGGGCGGCCAGTGCCTCGCCGCGTTCTTCGGTCAGCCAGAGGCGGGCCTCGATCCCTGCCGCCTGGTCCACCACCTCGATCTCGCGGATCTGCGCGGGGTTGGTCACGATCCCCTCGCTCAGTGCGAAGCCCATGGCGAAATCGGCGATGTCGGCGGGGGTCGCCATCATCACCGCCTGCGTGGTGCCGTCAAAGACCAGCGCCACCGGCACCTCTTCGGGCAGGCTGCGGCACAGCGCCCGCGTGCCGTCGCGGCGCACCGCCAGCCCGGCCCGGCTTTGCACCGGGGGAACGGGCGGCACGCCGGTCATTCCGCAGCGGGCAGGATGCGGCGCGCCTGCACGGCCTGCGCGGCGTAACGTTCCTGCCATTCGGTGGGACCGTTGGAGGGGCTCACCTGCACCGCCGTCACCTTGTATTCGGGGCAGTTGGTGGCCCAGTCCGAGTGATCGGTGGTGATCACGTTGGCCTGCGTGTCGGGATGGTGGAAGGTGGTGTAGACCACGCCGGGGCTGACCCTGTCGGTCACCGTGGCGCGCAGCGTCGTTTCCCCCGCGCGGGAGGCCAGCCGCACCCAGTCGCCGTTTTTCACGCCCCGGTTGTCGGCATCATGCGGGTGGATTTCCAGCAGATCCTCCTCGTGCCACAGCACATTATGGGTGCGCCGGGTCTGGGCGCCGACGTTATACTGGGACAGGATGCGCCCGGTGGTCAACAGCAGCGGGAAGCGCGGCCCGGAGCGTTCATGCGTCGCCACATATTCGGTGACGATGAAGCGGCCCTTGCCGCGCATGAACCCGTCCACATGCATCAGCGGCGTGCCTTCGGGATGGTCGTCATTGCAGGGCCACTGCACCGATCCCAGCCGGTCCAGCAGATCATAGCTCACGCCCGCGAAGCTGGGCGTGGTGGCGGCGATCTCCGCCATGATCTGTTCGGGATGGGTATAGGACCAGAGCGGGCGCCCGGTGCCCTCCAGCAGGGCATTGGCCAGAAGCTGCGTCACTTCCCAGTCCTCGTGCCCATTGCGGGGCGCCATCACCTTGCGGACGCGGTTGATGCGCCGTTCGGCATTGGTGAAGGTGCCGTTCTTTTCCAGAAAGCTGCTGCCGGGCAGGAAGACATGCGCGTAATGCGCCGTCTCGTTCAGGAACAGGTCATGCACGATGACGCAGTCCATGGCCGCCAGTCCCGCCGCCACATGTTTGGTGTCGGGATCGGACTGCAGGATGTCCTCGCCCTGACAGTAAAGCCCCTTGAAGCTGCCCGCCACCGCCGCGTCAAGCATGTTGGGGATGCGCAGGCCCGGCTCCGGGTCGATCTCCACGCCCCAGGCCTGCTGGAAGATGTCGCGCACCTCCGGGCCCTTCACATGCCGGTAACCCGGCAGTTCATGCGGGAAAGACCCCATGTCGCAGCTGCCCTGCACGTTGTTCTGGCCGCGCAGCGGGTTCACCCCCACGCCGGGGCGCCCGACATTGCCGGTCAGCATCGCCAGATTGGCGATGGCCATGACGGTGGTCGATCCTTGGCTGTGTTCGGTCACGCCCAGCCCGTAATAGATCGCGCCATTGCCCCCCGTCGCAAAAAGCCGCGCCGCCGCGCGCAGCTCCTGCGCGTTGACCCCGGTCAGCAGCGCCACCGCTTCGGGGCTGTGGCGCGCTTCGCTGACAAATTCGGCGTAATGCTGGAATTCGTCCCAGTCGCAGCGCTCGCGGATGAAGGCCTCGTCCATCAGCCCTTCGGTGACGATGACATGGGCCAGTGCCGTGACCACCGCCACATTGGTGCCCGGCGTCAGCGCCAGATGATGTGCTGCGCGCACATGCGGCGATTTCACCAGATCGATGCGGCGCGGGTCGATGACGATCAGCTGCGCGCCCTGACGCAGCCGCTTCTTCAGGCGGCTGGCAAAGACCGGGTGGCCGTCGGTCGGGTTGGCGCCGATGACCAGCACCACATCGGTATGGGCGACGCTGTCGAAATCCTGCGTCCCCGCAGAGGTGCCGAAGGTCTGGCCCAGCCCGTAGCCGGTGGGCGAATGGCAGACCCGCGCGCAGGTGTCGGTGTTGTTGTTGCCAAAGACCGCGCGGGTCAGCTTCTGCACCAGATAGGCCTCTTCGTTGGTGCAGCGGCTGGAGGTGATGACCCCCACCGATTTGGCGCCATAGGTCTGCTGCACGCCGCGCATTCGGTCGGCGGCAAAGCGCAGCGCCTCGTCCCATGACACTTCGCGCCACGGATCTTCGATGCGGTCGCGGATCATCGGCGACAGGATGCGGTCGCGATGCGCGGCATAGCCATAGGCGAAGCGGCCCTTGACGCAGCTATGGCCGCGATTGGCCTTGCCGTCCTTCCACGGCACCATGCGCACCAGCTGGTCGCCCTGCAGTTCAGCCTTGAAGGAACAGCCGACCCCGCAATAGGCGCAGGTGGTCACCACCGACCGTTCCGGCGTGCCCAGTTCGATGACGGATTTTTCCTGCAGGGTCGCGGTCGGGCAGGCCTGCACGCAGGCGCCGCAGGACACGCAGTCCGAGGTCAGGAAATCGTCCTCCGGCCCTCCGGCCTTCACCCGGCTGTCAAAGCCGCGCCCCTCGATAGTCAGCGCGAAGGTGCCCTGCACCTCTTCGCATGCGCGCACGCAACGGTTGCAGACGATGCATTTCGACGGATCATAGCTGAAATAGGGGTTGCTGTCGTCCTTGGGGCGCCAGTCCGGATTGACCTCGCCCGAGGTGTTGCGCGCCTTGAAATGTGTGGCCATCCCGGCCTCGGGCGCGGTATAGCGCACCTCGCGCAGCCCCACGGCGCCCGCCATGTCCTGCAATTCGCAGTCGCCATTGGCCGAGCAGGTCAGGCAGTCCAGCGGATGGTCGGAGATGTAAAGCTCCATCACCCCCCGGCGGATGCGGCGCACCTTTTCGGACTGGGTGCGCACCACCATTCCGGCGCTGACCGGCGTGGTGCAGGAAGCGGGCGTGCCGCGCCGCCCCTCGATTTCCACCGCGCAGAGACGGCAGGAGCCAAAGGCCTCGAGGCTGTCGGTGGCGCAGAGCCGGGGCACGGAAATGCCAGCCTCTGCCGCGGCGCGCATGACGCTGGTGCCTTCGGGCACCGTCACCTCGACTCCGTCGATCAGCAGCGTGACCGGCGCGCCCTGCCGTGCGGGCGTGCCCATGTCGCGCGCATCGGCGGGCAGGATGAAATCCTTCATTCGGCAGCCTCCTTCAGGCGGGCAAATTCGTCCGGGAAATGCGTGACCGCCGACATCACCGGGAAAGGCGTGAAGCCCCCCAGCGCGCAGAGCGATCCGTCTTTCATGGTCTCGCACAGGTCGGTCAGCAGCGGCAGGGCCGCCGGATCGCCGGCGGCGATGCGGTCCAGCGTTTCCACCCCGCGCACCGCACCGATGCGGCAGGGGGTGCATTTGCCGCAGGATTCCACCGCGCAGAATTCCATGGCAAAGCGCGCCATGGCCAGCATGTCCGCCGTGTCGTCGAACACCACCAGCCCGGCATGGCCCAGCAGCCCGCCGCTGGCATCCAGTTCTTCATAGCCCAGTGCCGCATCGAATCGCGACACCGGCAGATAGGCGCCCAAGGGGCCGCCCACCTGCACCGCCTTCACCGGGCGCCCCGAGGCGGTGCCGCCGCCCAGATCGTTGACCACCTCGCCCAGCGAGATGCCGAAGGCGGTTTCGAACAGCCCGCCCCGCGCCACATTGCCCGCGATCTGCAGCGTCACCGTGCCGCGCGACCGGCCCAGACCAAAATCGGCGTAATGCTGCGCGCCCTTTTCAAAGATCACCGGCACCGTCGCCAGCGAGATCACGTTGTTCACCACCGTCGGACGGCCCAGAAAGCCCTCCAGCGCGGGCAGCGGCGGCTTGGCCCGCACCACGCCCCGCTTGCCTTCCAGAGAATTGAGCAGCGAGGTCTCCTCGCCGCAGACATAGGCGCCCGCGCCCACGCGGATCTCCATGTCGAAGGCGCGGCCCGATCCCAGCACGTCGCGCCCCAGCAGCCCCGCCTCGCGCGCGGTCAGCACCGCGCGGCGCATCACCGCGACGGCATCAGGATATTCCGACCGCAGATAGACATAGCCCCGCGTAGCCCCCACGCCGAGCCCGGCAATCGCCATGCCCTCGATCAGGGTGAAGGGGTCGCCTTCCATCAGCATCCGGTCGGCAAATGTGCCGCTGTCGCCCTCGTCGGCGTTGCAGACGATGTATTTCTGCGGTCCCGCCGCATCATGCACGGTCTGCCATTTGATCCCGGTCGGAAAGCCCGCGCCGCCGCGCCCGCGCAGCCCCGAACGCTTGACCTCGTCCACGATCTGCTGGCCGGTCATGGCCAGCGCGCGGCGCAGCCCCGCCAGCCCGCCATGCGCCTCATATTCCGCCAAGGACAGCGGATCGATCACGCCGACCCGGGCAAAGGTCAGCCGGGTCTGCCGCCGCATCCAGTCCAGATCTGCGACCGGACCCAGCGCCTTGGCGCTGGTGCCGTCCAGAATGGCCGCCGCATCCTCGGGACCGGCGGGGCCATAGCCATGGCGGATGCCGTCAATCTCCACCTCGACCAGCGGCTCCAGCCAGACCATCCCGCGCGATCCGGTGCGGATCACCTCGATCTGCTGCTCGCGCCGACCGGCTTCCGCCACCAGCGCGGCCACCACCTCGTCGGCGCCCAGCGCCCGGGCGGCGCTGTCCATGGGAACCCGCAGCTTCATGCCCGTGCCTCCGCCAGCAGACGGTCGAGCTTGGCCGCATCCACGCGCGCCACCACCCGGTTGTCGAGCATCGCCGCCGGGGCGCAGGCGCAAAGGCCCAGACAGTAGACCGGCTCCACCGTCAGCGCGCCATCCGGCGTGGTGCCGTGCCAGTCGAGCCCCAGCCGCGCCAGCGTCTCCGCCGCAAGCGCCGCGCCGCCCACCGACTGGCAGGCTTCCGCCCGGCACAGTTTCAGCACATGCCGTCCGGCGGGCTTGTCGCGGAAATCATGGTAAAAACTGATGACGCCATGCAGTTCGGCGCGGCTGATGTTCAGCGCCTCGGCCACCGGCACATGCGCCTGCGCGGGGATATGGCCATATTCCTCCTGCAGCGCATGCAGGATCGGCAGCAGCGGCCCCTCCAGCGCCAGAAACGGCGCGATCAGGGTCTCGATATCTTCGACCGTTGGCTGCGGGGCAACGTGGCGCATCGGCGTCTCCTCCTTGCGGATGTCGCCGGTGATGCCACCCGGATCATTGTTAAATCAATAGCGTTGATCCGTCAGTCGATAAAGAATCCCTATCAATCCGGCACCTGCGCCAGCTCTCCCGCCTCGTCCAGAAGCGCCTGCAGCACCGGGGTATAGGGCGGCTGGTGCGGCGCGATCAGCCCGACCTCCGGCGCCACGGCCTCCTGTCGCAGCGGCACCAGCGCCAGCGGCTTGCCCTCGGTCAGAAAGGCCGCGAGATCGCTGGGCAGGATGGTGACCCATGGCCCCTGCAGCACCGTCGCCACCAGCACCACGGTGGAATTTGACTCGATGGCCGCCGCCGGGGTCAGCCCCGCCTCCAGAAACTGGCGGTTGATGATGCGGCGGTTCTGCATCTCCGGGGTCAGCAGGCACAGCTTCTGCTCGGCAAGCTCCGCCCAGCCCAGATCCGCCCGCCCGGCCAAGGGATGATCCGGACGGCAGACCAGCCGATAGGATTCCCGGTACAGCGGACGCGTGACGACCCGGCCCAGCGGTTCGTTGTCGAGATAGGAGATGCCCGCGTCGATCTCCAGATCGTCGAGCATCGACAGGATGTCGGCACTGGCCCGCGACAGCACCGTGAAGCTGACCTTGGGATGACGCGCCGTGAACCGCGCCGCCAGCGCCGAGCCCCATGTCAGCGCCGTGGGAATGACCGCCAGCCGCAGATGGCCCGCCAGCCCCTCGCGCGAGGCGCGCATCTCTTCGCGCAGGCGGCGGGCATCGCCCACGATCTGCCGCGCCATGACCAGCGCGCGCTGGCCTTCCGGCGTGAGCCCGCCAAAGCGCGACCCCCGGCTGACCAGCTTCACGCCCAGCTGATCCTCCAGCTGGCGGATGCCGGTCGACAGCGTGGGCTGCGTGACCCCAAGGCTCAGCGCCGCCCGCCCGAAATGCCGCTCCCGGGCCAGCGCAATGAACATTTCCAGCTTGGCGATCATGCTGCCCTCTTTGATCCGGCGGTTTCGATCAGAAAAGCCAATAATACCGCGCGACGCAACTCTGCCCGCCTCCGCCCGCCCGGCCTCGACGCGGGAAAACCGCAGGCAAAGCAACGGATCAGGCGCGTGCGGCCCTCGCCAGAGGAAAGTTCCGCGACAGGCCAGAGCCGGGAAATTTCGCCTTGTGCTCCCGTCCCCGCCTTCGCTATACGGGTCAGCGGAGACGTGGCCGAGTGGTCGAAGGCGCTCCCCTGCTAAGGGAGTAGGCCCGAAAGGGTCTCGTGGGTTCGAATCCCATCGTCTCCGCCATATGGCTTTGACAGTGCACAAAAGCACCCGCTGCTGCGGCGCTTCGTGCGATTCCCCCCCTCAATTTTCAGCCTTTGGGTGCCATGCGACAGGCCGCTGTTCGCGCTGTTCCAAAGCGCGCCCTGACACCCGTCGCCTGCGGTTGCCCGACCTCGTGGCGCAAGGCGCCTCCTGCGAGTGTGCTGGATCTGCAGACCGCGCGTGCGCCAGCTTTGCCTTCTGGATCGACGACATTGCCCCCCGAAAGAAATGCGCTGCCCCACCATGCGCATTTTGTGCTATCCTGCCGCTCACTGCTCTCTGATTGATATTTCGGAATCGATTTCGTCTCTGGCGCGTTCCATGCCAGCAGACGGGTGCGTCAGCGGATATTGAGAAAGCGCGGGCCTGATGAAACGGACGAAGCGTTCGGGACATGACGAGCAGTCCAAGCCCTTGCTCCGCGCGGCTCAATATGTGCGCATGTCCACAGACCACCAGCGCTATTCGACCGAGAACCAGTCCGACGCGATCAGGGCCTATGCCTCCGGTCGCGGCATGGAAATCGTGCGCACCTTTGCCGACGAGGGCAAGAGCGGCCTGCGCATCGAAGGCCGCAGCGCGCTCAAATCCCTGATCGAGACGGTGAGTTCGGGACAGGCCGATTTCGCGGTCATCGTCGTCTATAACATCAGCCGCTGGGGGCGGTTTCAGGATGCTGATGAAAGCGCCTATTACGAGTATGTCTGCCGCCGCGCCGGGATTGCGGTTCATTACTGCGCCGAACCGTTCGAGAATGATGGCAGCCTGATCGCGACCGCCTTCAAAGGCATGAAACGCTCCATGGCCGCCGAATACAGTCGGGAGCTGTCAAACAAGGTGTTTGCGGGCCAGTGCCGCCTGATCGAGAAAGGCTTCCGTCAGGGCGGCCCTGCAGGGTTTGGCCTCCGGCGTCTTCTGATTGACCAGAACGGGGTGCCAAAAGCGACGCTGTCCCGAGGCGAGCAGAAGAGCCTGCAAACCGATCGCGTCGTGCTTGTGCCGGGCCCCGAGGAAGAGGTTGCGCTTGTGCGCGGCATCTACCGCGATTTTGTCACGCAGGGCCGGACCGAGGCGCAGATTGCCGAAGACCTGAACATGCGGGGCATTCTGACCGACCATGGCCGGGCCTGGACTCGGGGCACCGTTCATCAGGTTCTGATCAACGAAAAATACATCGGCACGAATGTCTGGAACCGGGTGTCGTTCAAGCTCAAGCAGACCCGCATCCGGAATGATCCGGACCACTGGCTGTGCGCGCCGAACAGCTTTCCCGCGATTGTCGATCCCGAAGCGTTCAAGGCCGCCGCCCGGATCATCGCCGCGCGCTCCGCTGGCCTGTCCGATGGCGAGATGCTGGCGGCCCTCGGACGCCTTCTGTCAGAACAGGGCGCGCTTTCTGGCCTCATCATCAACGAGGCGGAGGGCCTGCCGTCCAGCCGTGCCTATGCCAGCCGGTTCGGAAGCCTGCTGCGCGCCTACAGCCTTGTCGGCTACCACCCGCGGCGGGATTACCGCTATATCGAAATCAACAGGCGGCTGCGCGACGTCCACCCCGAGATCGTCCGCGACATCGTCGACGGCATTCGCACTGCCGGGGGCCGGGTCACGGACGCCGCTTCCGGATGTCTGTGCATCAATGACGAACTGACCCTGTCCCTTGTGATCGCGCGATGCTCGCAGATGCCCTCGGGTACGTTGCGCTGGCGGATCCGGTTCGACACCGGTCTTGTTCCCGATCTCTCGGTGGTCATCCGGATGGACCTGCGCAACCAGCGCCCGCTTGACTATTTCCTGTTTCCCTTGATCGACATCGGAACGGGGCAGATCCGCCTTGGAGAGGACAATGGTCTCGCGCTGGATGCGTTCCGGACAGAAACGCTCGCACCGCTCTTCGCACTGACAGAGAGACGGGGTCTGGAGGAGGTCGCATGACGCAGAAGGCCCGACCACACGCCCTGCAGATGATCCCGATATCCCAGATCGAGGTCCTGAACCCGCGTGCGCGGAACAGGCGCATCCATCAGGAAATCGTCGACAATATCGATGCCATCGGACTGAAGCGCCCGGTCACGGTGCGCCGTCACCCGGAGGCTGAGGATCGCTATGATCTGGTCTGCGGCGAGGGCCGCCTGCAAGCATTCAGAATGCTGGGCCAGACTGTCATTCCTGCGGTGATCATCGACGCAAGCGAGGCCGATTGCATGGTCATGAGCCTTGTCGAAAACATCGCCCGTCGCCAGCACCGGCCTATCGATCTGATGCGGGAAATCGGCAGTCTGCGGCAGCGCGGCTATTCCGAAAGCGAGATCGCGACCAAGACCGGCTCTGCGCCAAGCTGGGTGCGCCTGATCTCTGCCCTGCTGGAAAATGGCGAAGAGCGGCTGGTCGCTGCGGTTGAATCCGGCGTGATCCCCGTCACGCTGGCCGCCGAAATTGCCCGTGCCGAAGGCGATGATGTGCAGAGCCTTCTGATGGAGGCCTATCAGGCCGGACACCTCAAGGGAAAGAAGCTCGCCCAGATCCGGCGCATCCTCGAGCAGCGGGCGGCGCAGCGAAAGACCGTGCAGACGGGCCGTCTTGGACGTGGGGTCAGGGACCCCAAACGCAGGCTCACCCAGACCGATCTGATGCAACTCTACCAGCGGGAAGCCGACCGCCAGCGCATCCTTGTCCGGAAATCGGATGTCACGCAGGCCCGCCTTCTTTTCATCGTCGAAGCGATGCGCGATCTTCTGTCAGCCGTCGAATTTTCCACGCTGCTCAGGGAGGAGGGCCTGACCGACATGCCAAAAGCGCTGGCTGAACGGCTTCAGCCGAAAGCGGCGCCATGAGCAGCGACGATCCTCCCTCCCGACCGGTGAAGCTCGGCTTTGAACCCGACCCGGTCCTGCTGCGGCTGGATCAGATCCTGCCGCTCAAGACCCTTCGGCCCGGAACGAAGGACAGCAGCAAATACAAGCAGGTCCTCGTCTCGGTCAGGGCGGTTGGCCTTGTCGAGGCGCCGGTGGTGGCCCGAAATCCGGAGGCCAGCGGCGTCTTCTTTCTGCTCGACGGATCCTTGCGTCTTGAAGCGCTGAAAGACCTCGGGATCCCGACCGTCGAATGTCTGGTCAGCACCGATGACGAGGCCTACACCTATAACAAGCGCATCAACCGCATTCCGCCGATCCAAGAGCACATGATGATCAAGCGGGCCATTGCCCGTGGCGTGCCGGAGGCGGCCATCGCGGACGCGCTTGGCATGGAGGTCACGTCGATCCTGCGCCGGTCCCGTCTGCTTGATGGCATCTGCCCGGAAGCGGCGGAGCTGCTTCACGCGGCGGCCTGCCCGATGACGAGCTTCGACATCCTGCGCAAGATGGTGCCGCTGCGCCAGATCGAGGCGGCAGATCTGATGATCGGACAGAACAATTTCACCGCCGGATTTGCCAGGGCCCTGCTTGCCGCAACACCCGACACGCAGCTTCTGCACCCAAGAGGACGGGCTGCCGTCGCTGACGGGCGCAGCATATCCCGCGAAAACATCGCGAAGATGGAGCGTGAGCTGGCAAGCCTTCAGGCGCAGGTCCGGTCTTTTGAAGAGAGTTTCGGTGTCGACACCCTGCACCTGACCGTCGCGAGGGGCTATCTGCGCAGGATTCTGGGCAATCCCCGGATCACCCGATGGCTCGAGAAAAACCGCGCGGAATATCTTGGCGAGTTTCGGGACATTGCCGAGGCGGAACAGGCAAGCCAGCCCCCTGCGCGTTGACCCGGTCCGGGCAAAGCCTGCACCCACCCCCGACCATCACGGGCTTTTCCGCGATCCTGCCGCTGGCGCAAGACGCTTTCACTGACCCAGGACTTCCGATAGGTTTTCCCGGCATTAAAGGAGTCAGACATGGAGCTTATCGCCAGAGCAACCGCAGTGGTGGGCGGCACGATCGCGTTCCTGCGGCGGATGGGATCGCCCGCGCATCAGGCTTTCGGCGCCACTCCCGACATTCCGGCAGCCCGCAAGCAGGGGATCATGACCCTGAAGATGCCGGCTGCGGAAGGCTGGAAAGACGGTCGCCTGCCCGTCTGCGCGCCGGGGCTGAAGGTCAATGCCTTTGCCAGCGGGCTGGATCATCCGCGCTGGATCGAGGTTCTGCCGAACGGCGACGTTCTGGTGGCGGAGTCGAAAGAACAGGCCGGGCCGCCAAAGACCCTGATGGATCATGCCGCGCAGGCGACGATGCGGCGCGTCAAGGCCATCGGCACAAGTGCGAACCGCGTGACCCTGTGGCGCGATGCCGACGGGGACGGCACGGCAGAGATCCGCGAGGTGTTTGTCGAAAACCAGAACCAGCCCTTTGGCATGGCGCTGGTGGGCAACCGCTTCTATCTCGGCAATACCGACGGCATCCGGGTTTTTGACTATGTGCCCGGCGCCACCGCGCTGGCGGGCAGCGGCGAGCCGCTGGTCGAATTCAAGCCGCATGGCCACTGGACAAGAAGCCTGATCGTCTCCCCCGATGGCAGCAAGATCTATGCGGGCGTCGGGTCGCTGTCGAATATCGGCGATCAGGGCATGGAGGCCGAAGAAGGCCGCGCCGCGATCTGGGAACTGGACGTGGCCACCCATGAGGCGCGCATCTTTGCCTCGGGCCTGCGCAATGCCGTGGGCATGGCGTGGGAACCGGTAACGCAGAAGCTCTGGACAGTCGTCAACGAACGCGACGGTCTGGGCGACGAGACTCCGCCCGACTATCTGACCTCGGTCGTGGATGGCGGCTTCTACGGCTGGCCCTATTGCTACTGGGGCAAGACCGTGGATGACCGCGTGCCGCAGGACGCGGCCATGGTCGCCAAAGCCATCACACCGGATTTTGCGCTTGGCGGCCACACGGCCTCGCTTGGCCTGTGCTGGATGCCGGACGGCACCCTGCCGGGCTTCGGCGCTGGCATGGTGATCGGGCAGCACGGATCGTGGAACCGTTCGAAGCTGAGCGGCTACAAGCTGATCTTCGTGCCGTTCGAGAACGGAATGCCCAGCGGTCCGGCACGGGACATCCTGTCCGGCTTCCTCTCCGAGGACGAAAAGCTGGCCTATGGGCGGCCTGTCGGCGTGACGCTGGGGCCGGACCGCAAATCGCTCCTGATGGCGGATGACGTGGGCGACATCATCTGGCGCGTTACGGGCGCAAGCTGAACCATCCGGGGCGCGCGACATCCCCGCGCGCCCGGCACGCCGAGAGGCCGCCCCGACCAGACCTCCAGCACAGCCACACCAGCCCCCGCCACGCTGCCAAGGACGATCCGAACGTCATGTGCAGGTGGCGCCGCAAGGCCCATGAACCCCCGCGACCCGAGGCGATGCCGAACATCCCGGTCCCGCAACCGGGGCGCCAGATGCGGCAGGCGCGCAGGGAAATGGCTCAGAAGCCCCCCGCCAGCGCAGGTGCGGCGGGACTTCCGGCAGAGCCGCAAAGTCTTCTGCCCGCAGCCTGCCCTGTCGCAGGATGGAACCACCTGACCTGTGCCGCATTGATACTCTGACACGCAAGATAACGGAGGCACCATGCGCAACATCACCCTTCCCGCCCTTTCGCTCATCCTCATGGCTGGCGCCGCATCGGCTCAGACCATGGAGACATCCTCGCTGCACAGCATCGACGACGCGGACGTAATGGGCCCCGATGGCAACCGGATCGGAGAGATCGAGCAGATCCTCGTCGACGATTCCGGCACCCCCGTCGCCGCCGTGGTCGAAGCCGGTGGTTTTCTGGACATCGGCGACGAAGATATCGTGGTCCCGCTCGAAGAGCTGACCTTCGAAGATGGCGATTTCACCACCTCCATGACCGAGGACGAGCTGAAAAACCTTCCCAAATGGGACGACTGATCACAGCTTGACGGGCTGCTGACGAAGCGGCTTATCCACACCATACAAAAAACACGATTGTCCCCCGGCTTACGGTCGGGGGACAGTTTTGCGTGGATCAGACAGGGACCACGGACGCGCGGAAGACATTTATCCTGAAACAAGACAAAGACGGCACACCCGGGCCCGAGATCTGCCGGAAGGCAGGGCGAGGAAAGGCAGGATGCCGAACAGTTCCTCGCCGATCAGGTGCGGAATGGTGGAGATCAGCTACGCGAGCAGTTCTGCTGTGGTCATCGCGCCAAGCGACATGGAAATCGGGTTGTGGCTGAACGTCACGATCTGCGACAGCAGCAGGCCAATGATCATTGACCCCTCCAGAGGCAGCGCGCCGAACAGCACCATCTGGCCGATCTGGAGCGGGCCGACCCTGCGGAACAGGCTGGTCCAGCGCGGCCCGGCCACCATACGCAGGACGATCAGCGGAATGCCGACAAACAGCAGCGCCAGGGCTGAAGGGAAAGAGGTTCAGCGGCACCAGCACCAAGGCGGCAAATGCAATCGCCAGAGATACCATCAGGATCAGCCAGTCCCGCCCACCCAGACGCATCGGGCGATCCGCATAAAAGGGAAAATCCGGCCTGTCCGTCATGCGATGTCCACCTATGCTGCAAAAAGGCCGGGTGCGCCAAGGCGCATCCCGGATCGTGGATCAGCCATAGGCGAAAAGCTCGGTCACCTTGTGATTTCTGTCAGTGCGGCAGATGGTCATGTTCTGACCGTTATGCGTCACGAACATCTGGACCCCCGATCCGTCCCGCAGGGGTGCGGCGCTGACAATCTCGATGAAGGTTGGCGTGGTCGATTCCCGGAACGCCATCGCCTGTTTGCAGGCGGAGACATCCTCGGGGAAATCATCGCGGCCCGTTCCGGCGACGCCACCAATCCCCGTGTCGTCACATCCGGCAAGGATCACCGCGCCCAACAGCAAAGCCCCATATTTCGTGGTCATGTCCAAAGCTCCTTCAGAGTCATTCGACGTAAAGGGTCAGGGTGTCATTGGCGGTCTCATTGCGTCGGGCAGTATTGCGCATCAGATAGACGTCGATGAGGCAATTGCCGCTGGACGGGATGGTGACCGAGGTGTCGGGAGCAAAATGCACAGCCTCGCGCCGGACGTCATCCGCCAGCGCGGGCGTGCCTGTGACCATCAGGAAAAGCGCCGCGATGCGGCTATATCTGCGCAGGGTCATGGAAGTGCACCTTTCAGGGAAAGCAGATCAGGGTTTTCAGGGCGGAACGTGAAAATACATGCATAGAATGTGGAAACTGGCTGCCTTCACGGCTGGGCGAGAGAAGGCTTAATCCTGCGGGAAGGAGTTGCTGGTGCAGATGAGAGGTCATGGCTTCATTCCGGCGTGGCATGAGGGCGCAGACCACACGCCCCAGCTGTTTCATCGCACTGACAGATTCCGCTTTCTGGACAAGACGGGGCGGCTGGCGGTTCACCGCGCCGGCGCTGACCAGATGGTCCTTGCCCGCGTATGATCCACCGGGCACGACCTCACCCTGGAGGAGCCTGACCGCCTGACGGTGCTGTTTCCATGGGCCGGACACCTCACCTGTGCCGTGCGCGATGACATGATCGCGACAGATGCGGGGGGGATTCTGGCCTTCGCGCCGAACCAGAGACGGACGGTGGTCGAGCTTCCGGGCAAGCTCCTTATCTGGCAGACGTGCTGACATTGCCGCTGACGCGCCTCGATTTCTTTCCCGTCTTGACGCAGCGGCGGCCGCAATGGCCCGCCTTCGTCTGAGGGTGGGCTCGATCCTGACAGCCGACATGGGGGACCATGCCGTCACTGCTCAGGCTGCGGCCAGTGAAGATATCATCGCCGATCTGGCGATTGCGCTTGCTGCTCCGGATCAGATGCCCGCGTCGGCCGGGCGGCGGCGCGTGGCGCAGACCATCTCGCTGATGCATGATCGGCACAGGGAGTCGGTCATGCTCGCGTCGCTTGCGCGGGAACTCGGGTGCAGTTGTCGCAGCTTGCAGGCGGCATTCCGCGAAGCAGGCCATGCGACGCCCCAGGACGTTCTGGCCGGGATCCGGTTGGACGCGGCGCGGATCTGGCTGCTGTCAGACCGGCACAGTGTCACCACCTCGCTGGACAGCGGCATCAGCCATCTGGGCCGGTTTGCCGCTGCCTATCGCCGCAGCTTTGGCGAAAGATTGGCGCAGACTCTGTCCGCAAGGACGTGAAAGGCGAAACGGAGAGGCCTCTTTTGGCATGGTTGCGCGGCAACGGAGACTGAAGGAGGCGCACTGGGTCGTCGCAGGACAGGCAGCATCGTCCCGCATCGGCGATCTCGCCGGTTCGAGTTTTCCGTGTGGATCACGAATGGAGGCTTCAGTATAGCAACACCACGGCAGGCATCCGTGCGGGACGGAGCTCTGGGCCGGGGATCAATTAGCGGCCAAGGCGGACCAGACGCCATGCGTGCTGTAGCGCCACAAGTCAGCTTCGAGCCCTCAGTCGTCATTGAAACTGGTGGCACGGCGGCTTATGCTCATCCCGTCACAGAAGGAGATTTATGCAAAGAGGCTTCGATTGACCCGCATGTAGCGGCATCGCTCGGCACATGGATGCCGACCCTTTTTGCATGATTTCTGTGGAGTTCTCATGAGGAACGCAAACGTGGTGATCCGGCCCTTTGATGCGGCAACGGATCTGAAAATACTGTCAAATATCTGGTTCGAAGCCTCGCTGAAGGCGCACCCCTTCATCGGTGAGAAGAGACTGACGGAACAGCGCAGGCTGATCGAGGAGTCGTATCTGCCGAAGGCGGAGACCTCCGTGGCCTGCCTTGACGGAGACGCTGTTGGCTTCATCAGCCTTCTGGACTGTTTCATCGGCGGGATCTTCATCGCGCCGGGCTGGCAGGGTCACGGGATCGGGCGCACGCTTATCGCCCATGCCCTGGCCCGGAATGGCGAACTGTCCCTTGAGGTCTATACCGAAAACGAACAGGCCGTCCGCTTTTACAAGAGACTCGGATTTCAGGAGGTGTCCCGGCGCGCGGTCGATGACTTCGGCTTCCCGTTCCCGAATGCGGCGCTCCATATAGAGACCTGAGAACAGGTCTGGCAGGGCTTTTCCCTGCCAGACCATGTCCGCTCTTCGGTTGTTCGTGCGCACGTGATTCAATTCAGAAATGCTGCCAACTTCTCCGTCGTGAAAAAGCGCAAAAGGGTAGCCGATCCAGAGAGCGCTATTTGGCGTGCCAGAGGCCCAAACGGAATGAACTCTGTGCTCGATATAGCCCTTGCCAGCCTCAAGCGCCGCCATGTGTTCGCCATCGATCAACCCCGAGATGTGGATGTCGGATGGGGTAAGGCGGCGCCCCATCGCCGCCGATACGAGACGCACCAGCCGCTGAATTACTGGCATGGAGCTGGTCAAGTCGCGCGGCTCGTCAAAGAACGCCGCATATGAGTCGAGAACGGAACGGCAGCTATCCGCCACCCTTCAGAAAGCTGCCGGGCCTTTTCAGCCCAGTGATGCCGATCTCGACCTAGCGGAAGAGCTGGCCCCGCATATCTGGTGGGACACGATGATAGGCGGGATCTGCCCCGATCTCTGATCCAAATCTCATGCGACCTTTTGGGCTGGTTTGAGTAAGGTGGCGAAGATGCTCGGCGTTAGTGTTCAAGATCATTGCGAGGCGCTCCGCCAAAGTGAGCGCGAAAGTCAACGATCACGGTCACAGGCGGTTAAGCGAAATGTTTGCGACAGCCCCGATCTCGGGCACCGATGCTTGGTCGGACCCACGGATGCTCCCGGGCACCCTAGAGCATCATCATCGGTCAACCGAGCCGTAGGGCGTCCAGACCGTGCGTGACCGGCTCCAAGCGGTCTGGGTCCAGCGTTATGCCGAGGCCGGGGCCGGTCGGGATCGCGATGAACCCCTCTCTGTCCATCTCAAAGGGTTCGGACAGAATGCCGTCGACGTACCTGCTGCCGACGATGTGCTCCACGAAGCGCACCCCCGGTAGACCCGCCGCCATTTGAAGGTCCGCCGCCAGCCCGAGCGCGGTGTTCCAGCCATGGCCGACATAGTCGGTCCCCATCGCCCGCGCCATTTCAACGATCTGGCGTTGCTCGGATATACCGCCGACCTTCGTGACGTCCGGCTGGACGATATCGAAGGCCCCGGCCTTGAGGTAGGGCACGAAGGATTGGCGGCGGGTCAGCACCTCGCCCCCTGCGATCGGCACGCGGCTCATTCGGCGCAAATCCGCATAGCCTTCGATGTCATCGGGAGGAAGAGCCTCCTCGAACCAGGCCACGTCGTAGGCGGCCAGCATGTCGGCCGTCCGCCGCGCCCAAGCACGACCGTTTGGCCAAAACGCATCGCTCGCCCCCGGATCGACCATCAGCGCCTCACCGTCGTCCAACACGTCGCGCGCAGCGGCGATAATAGTCTCGTCCAGCCTGTAACTTTCCGATCGCCCGAACGGCCCCCACCCGATCTTCACCGCGCGGTAGCCTCGTGCCTTGTACGGCTTGATGCGCTCGGCCATGTCTTCGGCCCCCGTCATAAGCATGGACGCGTAAGGGCGAACTCTCTCCTGATAGCGCCCGCCGAGGAGGGTGGAAATCGGCAGTCCGGTCGCCTTGCCGAGGATATCCCAGAGTGCAATGTCGACGCCGC
Source organism: Salipiger marinus (assembly GCF_035481585.1). Taxonomy (NCBI): domain Bacteria; kingdom Pseudomonadati; phylum Pseudomonadota; class Alphaproteobacteria; order Rhodobacterales; family Roseobacteraceae; genus Salipiger; species Salipiger marinus. Next base: position 44,164 of record NZ_JAYKSL010000024.1, read on the forward strand.
CGATCACGTGGGTCACTGTGCCGCCCCGCCCCATCCAGAACGTATTCTGATGCAGCGTCTCGGTCAGCTGGCCGACGTTGCGGGCATCACAACCGATCAGGTGCGGCGTCAGCAGCCGCACGGCCTCGGCTGCGAGAAAGCCGTCCGTGAACACCGATCCGTAACCGGATATGCCGCCTTCCGTATGGACAGCGATGATGCCATGGACCGAGTCCTCGGGCTTTATCTCGGCACGCCATCCCCCTTCCGGGCTTTCGCCCACCAAAGGAACGCACACGACCTCGGTGATCGCGAAGCCATCGCTGGTGGTTGTCTGGCGGGTTGTTACAGGGTCATCTGTCATCGAAAATACTTTCAGTAGGATGCCGTCACGCCGCCGTCGGCGATTAGGACTTGTTTGGTGATGTAGGCTGCGTCGGGAGAGAGGAGGAATGCCACGGGGCCGGCGATGTCCTTGGGCGTGCCGATCCGGCCCGCTGGCAGGCGGCCCCCTCGAGCTTGACGGACGTGACCTTCCGGTATTGCGCCATGTCCATCGTCTCGAACGGAGTGACACCCGAAATACTGGCGTTGTTAACCAAGCCGTCGTTGGCGTCGCCCCCCCAAAAAATAAAGTCTTGATTGCCTCCTCGTCTCTGATGACGGGGCACACGCCTTTCGCCAGCTTGGTCTTCATAGCGGCCGCCGTGGCGGGCACATCATCCGCGTCGATATCGACGAGACGCATCACGACGCCACGAGCCACGAGTCTGCGGAAGATGGTAAGCTCGATTCCGCCGGCAGCGCCGGCAACGGCGTAGGTCTTGGTCATCGTGCAATCTCAAACTGGCGGCGCACGGTCAGAGCCAATGCCAAGGCGACTGGGACGATCGCAATGATCGGGGTCAGGGAGCTCGGCGCATCGACCTCGGCGAATATGCCATCGCGACGCAGGGCGTTGAGCCGGACCGGTGGGGTCGCCCTCTCCCACAAGAGAAACCATGTGATCATCATTTGCGCCATGCTGTCGTCTCGACACTCATATCACTCCATACGGAATACTGTATACCGTATGCAAGTCTTGATTTTGCAACGCTGATGTCTGATAGTCCCCGTCAGCCTGAACTCATGAGGATTCCGATGCCCGCGCTCCAACTCGCCCCGCTCGCCCGACAACGGACGATCTCCGAGGAAATCACGGAACGGCTCGTCCTTGCGATTGCGAGTGGAGAGCAGCCCCCCGGCGCGCGTATCACCGAGGCGCAGATCGCAGAGGCGATGAACGTCAGCCGCGCGCCCGCGAGGGAAGCCTTGTTGAACCTGGCCGCGCGTGGCGTGCTGGTGCCCGTCGGGGCGCGCGGGCTTCACGTCATCCCGGTGTCCGACGACGATGCCGCGAACATCCGCGAGGTCCGGCTTGGCCTGGAGGGTATCGCCGTCGAGAAGGTGATGGCGGCATCGTGGGATGTGCCCGGCCTTCTCGATCCCCTCGAACGGATCATCAAGGACATGCATGGTCTCGCCAATGGAGGGGACATGCTCGCACTCGCGCAATGCGACGTGCGTTTCCACCGCACGATCATGGAGTTGTCAGACAACCCGCTTCTGCTCCGCATGTGGGACGATTTCTCCGCCCAGCTTCTCATCCAGTTCTGCCGCGACTGGCACAGGCATTCCGACAAGATCGGCGAGGTGGAACTTCACCTCCGCCTTCTCGACCTGTTACGCTCGGGTGATTGCACAGCGATACAAGAAACGTTGCGGGACCACTTCAGCGGAGAATAGCGAGCATTGCGTTGCCAAATTCAGCCAACCGTCGATATCCCCGGGACCGGCTTTCTAAACCGCAAAGACCCGCATATCGACCAGACTACGAACCAGATCACCCATAGAGTGTTTCTCTGTGGGTGATCTGGTTCGAAGGCTCTCTGAAGGCGCACCCCTTCATCGGTGAGAAAAGGCTGACTGAACAGCGCAAGCTGATCGAGGAGGATTATCTGCCGAAGGCGGAGACTTCCGTGGCTTGCCTAGGCGGAGAAGTTGTTGGCTTCATCAGCCTTCTGGGATGTTTCATTGGCGGGATATTCATCGCGCCGGGCTGGCAAGGTCGCGGTATCGGGCGCACGCTTATCGCCGATGCCCTGACCTGGAAGGGCGAACTGTCCCTTGAGGTCTATACCGAGAATGAACAAGCCTTCCGCTTTTACAGGACGCTCGGATTTCAGGAGGTTTCCCGGCGCGCGGTCGATGACTTCGGGTTCCCGTTCCCGAATGTGGCACTCCGTTTAAAGACCTGGGAACAGGTCTGGCAGGGCTATTCCCTGCCAGACCACATTCGCGAAGGTAGGGATCGAGACCTTCGTGGCCTTTCAGAGCCGTTCCAGCGCGGTCGTGACTGTCTCAGCTAACACTTCAGCAGGCTGTGTGCCGTCAAGCCTCAGAACCGGAGCAGTTTGTGCTTTGAGCCAGCGTTCATGCTGCGCGAGATTGCGTCCTGTGAACGAGGATTCATCATAGCGAGATGCCCAATCACGGAATGCCAGATGGCCTTCATACATGTCGCCACCCGGCAGGATACGATCACCATGTCTTTGTGCCTCTCGGCTCTCCAGACGTCGCAACCGTATCGCGGTGGGTGTATATAGGAAGGCGATGATCTCGACATGCTCAATCAGGATATCCCCCCAACCCATAAAGGAGCCTGACAGAACCCAGCCATCCGTCTGGGATTGCCGCTGTTGCATCAAGCGGACCCGATCTTCTGGCAGGCGCTTTGTCGTGAATGGTGGGTCTGTTGGCATCCAATAGAAGTCGTCTACGTCCAGCACTGGAACGCCCATCTGCGCGGACAGCGTCGCACCAAGCGTTGAGACGCCCGAGCATGATGCTCCGATCAAGTATATTCTTGGCACATCAGTCCCGCCGTTAACATTCAAAACCATGAGGGCAATAGCGGTGCGCGTCACCTTCTGCAATGTCCGCTCCGTCCCGCACTACCGACATTCGCGCCACTCGGCATGCTGCGGCAAGTACAAATGGCCGGTTCAGTGACGCTGCGCTGCGGCTTCCGCGGCGTCCAGAATGGTGGCTCTGGGCCGGTCGTGTCGATGGCAAACCGGCGGTGTTTCAGATGAAATAGTTAACGACTATGAATCTGAGAACTGCAGTCCCCGGTCTTTTGCCGTGGCGACCAGAGCGCATCAGGTATGAAGGCGCCTCGGTCCTGAACAGTTCCGCATAGGGCGAGAAATACTTGATCTGCTCCCCCTGACATGCGTTTCTGAAATCAGGTGGAAGGCCAGTCTCGGGGAAAGACTGCCTCGAGACCTGGTCGCGTGCCGTCTTCAGGGCACAGCGCCCGCAATGCAGCCCGGGGAGATCCGCATGTATCCTTCGACAGCCACGGCCCTTCTGGCTTTCTTTCTGGCGGCACCCGCGATGGCGCAGCAGGCCTCCGATGTCGTCGTGCCGGAGCCTGAAACGCAGGTCACGCAGGACTTTGCCGGGATCTCGGATGCCGCAGCTTCGGCGCTTGCGGCAAAGCGCGACGGTCAACCGACGGAAGCCGAAGACTGGATGGTCGCCGCCGCCCATCCGTTGGCCGTCGATGCGGGCGCCCGGGTGCTGCGCGAGGGCGGGAGTGCCGCGGATGCGATGGTCGCCGTTCAGGCGGTGCTGGGGCTGGTGGAGCCGCAGTCCTCGGGCCTTGGCGGCGGTGCCTTTCTGGTCTGGTATGACGCCGCGACGGGGGAAATCACGACGCTTGATGCGCGCGAGACGGCGCCGCTGGCCGCCGACCCGCGCTACTTTCAGGACGCGGAGGGCGAACCGCTGGAGTTCATGACGGCCGTCGCCAGCGGCCGCTCGGTTGGGACGCCGGGCACGCCGAGGCTGATGGAGGAGGCGCACCGCCGCTGGGGGCGGTCGAACTGGCGCAGCCTCTTCGACGCGGCCATAGCGCACGCCGAGGAGGGCTTCAGCGTCTCGACCCGTCTGTCGGAGTCGGTCGCTGCAGCAGCAGAAAGCCTTGCCACCTTCCCCGCAGCGGCGGAGTACTTCCTGCCGGACGGCGCGCCCCTTGCCGCCGGTGCCACCCTGGTCAATCCCGACTACGCGGCGACGCTGCGCCGGATCGCGGCAGACGGCACGGCCGCCTTCTATACGGGCGAGATCGCGGCCGACATCGTAGCGGCGACCCGCACCGACGCCCATCCCGGCCTGCTGTCGGTGACCGACCTTGCCCGCTACGCGGTGATCGAGCGGCCCGCGGTCTGCTTTGATTACCGCAGCGCCGAGGTCTGCGGCATGGGTCCGCCCTCCTCCGGGGCGGTGGCCATCGCGCAGATCCTCGGCATGCTCGAGACTTTCGATCTGGGCGGGATGGGGCCACGGGATGTGGAGGCGCGGCGCCTGATCGGGGATGCGACACGGCTCGCCTTTGCCGACCGGGGGCGCTACCTCGCTGACAGCGACTTCGTCCCGGTGCCGGTGCAGGGGCTGATCGACCGCAGCTATCTGGCCGAACGGGCCGAACTGCTGCGCGGCGACGATGCCCTGCCGGAGGTCTCGGCGGGCGCGCCGGAGTGGGATCACGCCTTTCTCTGGGGGGATGACCTGCGCGACGAGCGCCCGGGCACCTCGCATATCTCCATCGTCGATGCGGACGGCAACGTGCTGTCGATGACCACGACGATCGAGGGCGCGTTCGGATCGCGGATCTTCGTGCGGGGGCTCCTGCTCAACAACGAGCTGACCGATTTCTCCTTCCGCACCCACGCGAATGGCTGGCCCATCGCCAACCGGGTGGAACCGGGCAAGCGCCCGCGCTCGTCGATGTCGCCCACCATCGTCCTGCGCGACGGGGCGCCGGTGCTGGCCATCGGCAGCCCGGGGGGCGCCACGATCATCGGCTTCACCGCGCAGGCGATCATCGCGCATCTCGACTGGGGCATGGATGTGCAGGAAGCCGTCTCGATGCCGCATCTGGTCAACAGCTTCGGCACCTACCAGATCGAGGCCGGAACCTGGGCCGAGGATCTGACGGAGCCCCTGTCCGGGCTGGGTTTCGAGACGAACGTGACGACGATGACCTCGGGCCTGCACGCGATCTCGCTTGGCGAGGGCCTGCGTGGCGGTGCCGACCCGCGGCGGGAGGGCATTGCCCTGGGCGAGTGACGTCGCCGCGCCGTGAGGTCGCAGTGCAGCATCAATTGCTGGGATGAACGGCAAGTCTGCGCCGAGCCTGCGGACAGGCATAGACGTCACACGGGGGGCGGAGAGCGGTCATCTGCTGCCGCCCGTTTGCTCTTGCAAGACCCAAGAACAGTAGACGTTCGTCGCGACCTGCAAGGTGGCAAGTTCGGCATCTTGTTCGGCCGTGCGCCCGCACATTGTTTAGGCAATCACGCAAACAGCGCAAAAGCCACCAAAGACCAAGGAACGAACCCTGCTAGCGCCGGGTCCGCTTTGCTTGCCAGTGGGGCACGATGCCTCCGGCCATGATGCAGCCATAGGGGTCGATGCAATCGACCACATCGGCCAGACCATAGTCGCGCATCTGGTCCATCACCGCCCCGGCGCGCTTATAGCTGGAGGGCAGTTCAGAGGCATCCACCGCCCCGGCATGGAAGCGGATGTCCAGCCCAGCCGTTTCCGCCGCCAGCATCTGCGCGGGCGTCACCGCCCCCATCCGGCGGCGATGTTCCGTGCGCGAGAAGTTGCGTCCCGCCCCGTGCGGAGAAAACCCCAGCGCACGCGTGGCGTCGCGTCCACGCACCACCAGAACCGGCTCTGCCATGTTCAGCGGGATCAGGGTCAGACCGGTGGCATCTGATGCATAGCCTTCCCAGGCCGGGGTCGCCCCCTTGCCGTGCAGGAACAGATCGCCGCGACGGAAGACGAAGTTGACAGCCTGTAGTGCCGCACGGCATTCGCCGGGGTGTTGAGGCCGGGGCGACATGGGGGAAGAGACCATGGGAAGCCCGGCCACACGAATGACCGCCAGCAAGGTGGGGGCTTGAGCCCCACAGGTTATCCGGGGTCGAGTTGTAGTCTCTTCGGCATTCGCCCCGGTTTCGGGGTCCGGCGACAAGGTTTGGCAAGACTTTTCCATGAGCTACACGCTTGCGCGTGGCGCGAGTTGAACGCGCGACCTCCGGTTTACCCGGTGCTCTTCCCTGTAGTCCTGCCGGCATTCGCCGGGGGTGATCTCCTTCTCAATGGCGCCGGCGACAAGGTCTCGGCGAAACAGGTGCTCTACCGCTGAGCTACCGCCCCAAGGGGCGGGCGGGTATCGAACCCGCGACAGTCTGTAGTTCCGCCAGCATTCGCCGGGAGGCCTTGGGGCCGGGACACCTGCGCAATGGCTTTCGCCCCCTGCGCGAGGCCGGATTCAAACCGGACGGGATACAGAGTGATCCCGGCCTCGCGTCCCGGCCAGAAGCCCGGGAAAGGCTTACAGCGCCACCGCGCGGATCTGGCCGACCCAATGGTCCGGCCCCATCCGCCCGGCCGCGAAATCGGCGATCTGGTCAAAGACCTGATCCGAGAATCCGCCGATGTTCAGCACGTCCCGCCGCTCGGCCGCCTGCGTCGTGCCAAGGGGCTGGATGTCGAGGCAGACCAGTTTCGCCGCCCGGTTCCGGGCCTTGAGCCTGCCCCACTCCGCCATCATCGCCGTGGCCTGCCTGCCCTGCCGACCATCGACCCAAGACTGGTTGTCCGAGACGAAGATCACCAGATCGGGCGCCAGGCCGACCGCATTCAGTGCTGCCAGCGGCGCCGAGCAGTTGGTGCCGCCCCCGCCCAGTGCCGCCAGTTTCGCGGCATTGGTCAGGATCGTGTCACGCGCCTCCAGCGTCGCCTCGCGCACCCCCACCTCGAAGGGCATGACACGGGCCTTGGGGTTCTTGCGCAGCACCGCCGCCGCGACCAAAGCCCCGACATCGATGCACCGCACAACCGAAGTGGCGCCGGGCCGATAGCCGGTGACCGGCGAGGACATGGAGCCCGACACGTCGGGGCAGACCGCAACCGACCCGCTCAGCACCGGCACGTTCGCCACAGACAGTTCCATCGCGTCATGCAGCGCATTGCGCAGCTTTGCGTCCACCTCGGGCGATAGTGCCTTCAGCGTCGCCAGCAGCTGATAGGGCAGCGCCTTCGCAGCCCGGATCCGCCCCGGATCGCGCAGGACGCCTGCCACATGATCGACCACACCGGGCTTCGTGAAGGCGCCTTTGCGATCCAGCATGTTCAGCCCCTGCCGCAGCATCTGCCACGAGCCCTTGCGCGCCACATCGGCCCATTGGTCCGGCGTCATCGGCAGATCGGCCAGCATCTGGAACGGCACATCCGGCACTTGTGCCGAAGTCCCCGCCCGGAAGGCCAGCAGATCCTGCACCAGCCGCGGCAGTGCCGCCATATCGGCAGGCTTGCCAATCAGCCACGCATAGAAGGCCTCCCGTTCCGCCGTGCCCGGCTTGGGGTGAACCATCCGGATCACATCTGCCAGCGACGGAGCTTTCCCGACCGAAGCTGCCAGCAGCTGCGCATCCGTAGCCGTGTTCAGCCAGTGCTGCACCATGGCCTTGGGCCGCGAGCCCAGCGATTTCCGCCCGGTCTGCCCCGACCGCAGGATCTGCACGAAGCTGCGCAGCACCTTGCTCGAGGTGACCACCCGACCGAAAACCTGCGCAAACAGCGCCGGATCGCGGGCCGACAGCACCGCCAGCAACAACGCCGGGGTATCCTTCATATGCCCCTTTTCGCGGACATGCACGGCCGTCTGCGCCAGAAACATCGGGTCCACCGCCATCGCCACCTCGACCAGGGTCGAGACCTCGGCCTGTGCGTCCTGATAGTACCCGCCGCCAAAGGTGCCGGTCATCGCCAGCTGCGCCAGCCTGTGCTCGGCACCAGAGGCATAAGCCTTGGCCCCTGCAGCGTTGGTGGCGGTTGCTCGCGGCAGGAGCCGCTCTGCCCGCGATGCAAACACGGATTTGTTTGCCATGATCGAATTCCTTCAGTTTTCGCCCTCTCGTTCTGCCCGGTTCAGGGCGGGACATGAAGAAATTCATGCCTTTCGTTCAAGTCGTTGAAAAAATTAAACTAAACCACGAATTGGCAGAAAGCCTTCCGTCGAAATTTATCTGATGATATATGGATTTATCCAAAAGGATCACCTCTATGCGCAATGTCGTCATTGGCTTTCTCGGCACCCAGCTCGACATGGGCAAGCGACGCCAATGGCGGCCTTCGGTTCAACTCTGCGCGCACCCCGATTTCCCCATCGACCGGCTGGAACTGATCCACGACCAGCGCCACTACCATCTGGCTTGCAATGTGGCTGCCGCCATCGCCAAGACCTCACCCCAAACCGAGGTGCGCCAGGTCAGGATCGACATGGCCGACCCTTGGGATTTCCAGGAGGTCTACGGCAAGCTTTACGACCTTGCCGCCGATTACGGGTTTGACGAGGATCGCGAGCGCTATCATGTCCACCTGACCACCGGCACGCATGTGGCGCAGATCTGCTGGTTTCTTCTGACGGAAAGCCGCCACATCCCGGCGCGGCTGGTGCAGACCGGCCCGCCGCGTGATGGCGCGGCGCCACAAGGCACGCTGGATATCATCGACCTAGATCTTGCCCGCTACAACGCTTTGCAGCGTCGGTTCGAGGCGGCCGCGCGGGACCATTCCGCCCTGCTGCTGGGCGGGGTGGACACCGCCAACCCCGCGATGCAGGCCGTGGCCGAACGGCTGGACCTGATTGCCACCGGATCGGACGGACCGATCCTGCTTCTGGGAGAGCCGGGCACCGGAAAATCCGCCCTCGCCGCCCGTATTCATGAGCTGAAACTGGTGCGCCGTCGCATCAAGGGACGGCTGGTGCAGGTCAACTGTGCCACCCTGCGCGGCGGACAGGCGCTGCCCGCTCTGTTTGGCCAGCGCCGCGCCGCGACCGGCGTGGTGGGAAGCGAGCGGCCCGGCTTTCTGCACGAGGCTGACGGGGGCGTTCTGTTTCTTGACCGGATCGATGAGCTAGGTCCGGACGAACAGGCAGCTTTGCTGCAGGTGATCGAAACCGGCCGCTATTGCCCGGTCGGGTCAGAGGCCGAGGTGACAGCCCGGTTCCACCTGATCGCCACCGCCGCCAGCGACCCCGGCGCGCTGCTGCGCGCAGGGCGGCTGCGGCCCGATCTGCACGCAAGGCTGTCGCAATGGGTGGTGCGCCTGCCGCCCCTGCGGGAACGACGCCAGGACATTCGGGCGCATCTTCTGGACATGATCGACAGCACCGAGCGTCAGTTGGGCCGCAAGACCGGCTTCAATGCTGATGCGCTGGCCCGCTATCTGAGGTTCGCGCAGGATCCTGCCACCCTGTGGCCGGGCAATCTGCGGGATCTGCAGGCCTCGACCCATCGCATGGCCGTGCTGGCCCAGCGTGGACGCATCACCGTGCCGATGGTCGAGGCCGAGATCGCAACACTGACCGACCAATGGAGCGCCGCAACAGCCGATCTGGACGAGGCCTTGCTGGCAGAACTCCTCCCGGATGCCGTTGGTCTGGATGAATTCGAACGCGCCCAACTGGCCGCCGTCGTCCGCGCCTGCCGGGAATGTGCCAGCCTTTCGGCGGCGGGGCGTCGGCTGTTCGCCGTATCGCGGAAAGAAAAAGCCAGCCAGAACGACGCTGACCGCTTGCGCAAGTATTTGTCGCGCTTTGGCCTCGACTGGGGAACAGTGACCGGCAATCAGCCCGGCTGACGGCCACACCAGCATCTCGGTCGTTTTTCCTCTTTCCACGGTGACAACAGCCTTTTGTGAAACCCTTCCCACCCCGCCGGTGCGGCGGAAAGTCTGAGTGGCCGCTTTGGGACATGCCGCGGGGAAGCGCGCCCTCGGAATCATCGAGGAGACTGACACCCCTGCGGACTGCAATGCCTCTGCGCCGGGAAATCTCATTGTCAGGTTGATGAACCAATAAGAACCTCCGCGGGGTCGATCTGCCCGGTCGACAAGCCCGCGGAGCCACCGATGGCCATGATCGCGAGGGCTCCAGATCGGCGCCCGCAACGCGCTCCGTTCGGTGCTGCGCCCAAACCACCTCCGATCGGTGGGGCAAGCTGCGCGCCGCAAAGTAAGCGCAGTCCGGCCTTGAACGGGTCGAGAGGGAGCGTAGGTGCGAAGCTCGTGACTGTCGCCGTTTATGGGCTCCAAAATGACTTTGAACCGATAGTTAAGGCAATTTCGAACACTGCGGTCGCGGGCATGACCTTATGCCGCCATTTCCATACTTGGGCGCGCGGTCGAAACCGTGCGGCCAAACCGATGCTTGCAGCCAGAATCAGCCCTGGGTCCCGTATAACGTATTCCTGATCGCGAAGATCGCCGCCCCACAGGCGCTTGGGTCACCGCGCACAGCACCGGGCAGGCAGAGCGGGCCGCGCATCGGGTTGCCGAGCCGGTCCCGGATTTCGAACGGGCAATGCGCGGCGATCAGGCTGCGCAGGTCGTCATGCGCTTCGCCGCCGATGATGATGGCTGCCGGATCCAGAATGCCCCAGAGAGCGCGGGTCAGCTGATGCAGCGCGGGATGAACCTCTTCCACCCAGGCCTCGACCAGATCCCAGCCGGGCGTTCCGCGCCGTGGGATTACCTTGATCGAGGCCACCTCATGACCGTGTTCGCGCAAGTAGCGCAGCAGATTGCCCAAGGCGGGGCGATGCGGCTTCTGGTCCAGGTTGAACAGCGTCGTCAGCTCGCCCGCGTTCCAATGCGCGCCGAATGACAGGTTGCCTTCGACCATGAACCCGCCGCCGAGCCCGTAGTTCAGCGAGACATAGGCGAAGGTCGGGAAGCGCTGGCCATGGCCGGTCCAAGCCTCCGCGATGGCGCCCAGCTTGGCGTTGTTCTCGGCATAGACTAACGGGCCCAGGGCTTGGGCGAAGGCGGCGCGGATCGGCATGTCATACCAGCGGTCTAGCTGCACGATGGTGCGGAACTGATCCTGCCCGGCCGCGCGGAAGCCCTGCATCGCGACCCCGAGGCCGGCATGGCGGGCGAGGTCCAGCCTCTGGCGCGAGATCAGCATCGCGGACAGGCGGGCGGTTTCGGCAATCACCGCCGGGGGATCGTCGGGATCCGATCGCAGCGTCTCTTCGGCCAGGACCGCGCCGGTCAGATCGGTCAGCACCAGTTCGGCTGAGGCGGCATTGATCGACAGGCCGAAGGCGAAGGCGCCCGCCGGGTTCAGCTGGAACGGCGGCGTGGGCTTGCCGCGCCCTTCGGTCGCAGGGCCGCTTTGGCGGATCAGCCCCTGTTCCTCCAGCTGCGTGGTCAGGCGGTGCAGCGACTGCTGCGGCAGACCCAGCTGGTTTTGCATCCGCGTCCGGGTGGTTCCCGGCTGACGGCGGATCATGTCCAGCACGAGGCCTTGGCTTTTACTGACTGATATCAGGTTGCTAGACATCTTCCCTCCATTCTTTCGGCCTGCGGTGAAGAGTGTCACATTATTTTCACTCATGACAGGTATTAGTTAATAACTCATAACGGGTAATAAATTGGAGCCCTGATGTCCGGCCTTGTCGCCCAACACATCCGCATGGAATTTGGCACGCATACTGCGGTGTCGGATGCGCATTTCTCGGTCGCAGAGGGCGAGTTCGTCACGCTGCTTGGCCCTTCGGGCTGTGGCAAGACCACGCTGCTGAAGATCATCGCGGGCTTTCTGGCGCCAAGCGCCGGGCGGATCCTGATGGGCGGCATGGATGTGACAGATGTGCCTCCCGAGGCCCGTGACACTGCCATGTGCTTTCAATCCTATGCGCTGTTTCCGCATCTGGATGTGCGGGCCAATCTGGAATTCGGGCTGCGCCAGAAGCGTGTGGCCCCGGCCGAGCGCAGCCGCCGTCTGGACAGCGTGATCGCGCAACTGGAGCTGGGCGCGCATCTGGCCAAGCTGCCCAATCAGTTGTCGGGCGGGCAGCAGCAGCGCGTCTCGCTGGCCCGCGCGCTGGTCATGCAGCCCAAGGTCATCCTCTTCGACGAACCCCTGTCTAATCTGGATGCCAAGCTGCGCGATCAGGTGCGGATCGAGATCCGCCGCATCCAGCGCACCCATGGGCTGACCGCGCTTTATGTCACCCATGATCAGGCCGAGGCGCTGTCAATGTCGGACCGGATCTTTGTGATGAACCGCGGCGTGATCGAGCAGGAAGCCGCGCCGGAAGTGCTGTATCACCAGCCCCGCACGGCCTTTGTCGCGGATTTCATCGGCGCGGCGAATATCCTGCCGGTGCTGGACCAACAGCCTTTGGCCGAGGGCAGTCTGGTGCGGACCCCGATGGGGGCTTTGACCATGGCTGGCACTGTCACCGGCCCCGCCATCGCCTGGAGGCCAGAGCGCGCGCGGATCCTGCCCCCGGGGGCTAGGGCGGTGAATGCCTTCGAGGCAAGGATCACCGACCGCGCCTTTGTTGGCGATCACATCGACCTGCAGGTCGAGATCAACGGCCTGATTCAGCGCCTTCGCCTGCCGCACTGTCCGCAGGCGGTGGGTGAAGTGCTGCGCTTTGCGCTGGACCTTGAAGATATCCTGCCGCTGGAGCAGGGCGCATGAGCACGCGCGCGCATCCGGTCTGGCCGAAGCTGCGGCTTCTGGCCCTGCTGGCGCCCGGGCTGGGGGTGATCCTTGTGCTGATCGGCGCCGTAGCCTGGATCGCGCTGGCGCAGAGCTTTGGACTGCACAACCCAATGGGCGAGGACCGGCTGACGCTGGACCATTGGGAAAAGATGCTGGACCGCAGGCTCTATCTGCGCGCCGTGGGCTATTCGCTGTGGCTGGGGTTCGCGGCGGCGCTGATCTCGGTAGCGCTGGCCTATCCGCTGGCGATCTGGCTGCGACGACCCTTTCGCGGTTCGGCTTTGGTCTCGGCCGTTTTGCAGGCGCCTTTGTTGGTGCATGGGCTGGTGGCGGCTTTCCTGTTCGTCAACATCATCGCCTATCACGGGCTGGTCAATCAACTGATGGTCGCGCTTGGGGTCTGGGCCGAGCCCCGCCAGCTGCAGAATGACCGCAATGCGTGGGGCGTGCTGATCCTGCAGGTGTGGAAAAACCTGCCCTTCGCGCTCTTGGTGTTGTCGGGTTCGGTGCGTGCGATCGGCGATGACATTCTGGATGCGGCGCGAGATCTGGGCGCGGGCGCCTTCGCGCGGTTCCGCCGGGTGATCCTGCCGCTGTCCCTGTCGGCGCTGCAGGCGGCGCTGACCATCGTGTTTATCGGCGCTTTGGCCGACTACAGCTTTCAGGTCATCGCCGGGCCGACCAACGCGCAAAGCCTTGCCCAGCTGATGGTGTTCAGCCGGGCCCGCAGCTGGCACGAGGCCGCGGTGGTGGGCGTGACGCTGATGGTTCTATCCCTGCTGGGGGCGGCACTGATTGCGGTCCTGTCGCGAGCGCTGCGCCTGCGGGGGGTGCTGTGATGACGCTGAACCGCGCGCTTTTCGTTGCCCTCTTGCTGATCTGCACCCTTTGGCTGGCCCTGCCCTTCGGGATGGCGATCCTTTGGTCGCTGGTCGATGCCTCGACCCCCTGGACACCCGATCACATCCTGCCTCCGGCCATCTCATTGGATCGGTGGCGCAACATGCTGGGCAATCCCGTGCTGCAGGTGGCGCTGCTGAATTCGTATCTGCTGGCGCCCACTGCCGCGCTGATGACCCTGACACTGACGCTACCCACCGCCTACGCGCTTGGCCGCATCCCGTTTCGCGGACGCGAGATCGCCCGGATGCTGACGCTCTTGCCGCTGGTGGTGCCCGGCTTCGTGACGGCGATCTTCCTGACCGCGCTTCTGCACCGGATCGGCTTTACGGGGTCGCGGTTCTGGGCGGTGGCCTTCTCGCATGCGCTGCTGTTCCTGCCCTATGCGATCCGCATCCTTTCAGTCAGCTTCGAGCAGGTGCGTCAGGACCATATCGACGCCGCGCGCGATCTGGGGGCCAGCCCGCTGGCGCGGTTCCGCGTCGCCTGGCTGCCCGCGCTGAAACCGGGGCTGCTGGCCGCCTTCCTGATTGTCTTCATCCAGTCGATAGAGGAATTCGCCATCGCCTTCATTCTGGGCTCGCCGGATTTCACCACCATTCCCACACTGCTTTACGCCCGGCTTGGGCAGGATTTCGTGCGCCCCGATGCGGCGGTGCTGTCGCTGATCCTGGTGCTGCCCAACGTGATCCTGATGCTGATCCTTGAACAGCTGCTGCGCTCGGCCAACCCGTCGCTCAGCTCGGGCAAGGGCTGATGTTTTCCTCTCTCCGACACCCCAAAAGGACCATTCCGATGAAAAAGTTGATGATTTCCGCCACCGCGCTCGCCCTGCTTGGCCTGCCCGCCCTGGCCAATGATCTGGCCGGCAAAAGCTGGGACGAGATCGTCGCCCAAGCCAGGACCGAGGGCGAGGTGACCTGGTATGTCTGGCACCTGCAAGATGCGCTGCGCGAGGCGGTCAAGCCCTTCGAGGCGGAGTATGGGATCAAGGTCACCATCGCCGAGGGCACCATCGGCGGCCATTTCGACAAGGTTCTGGCCGACCGCATGCGCAAGACCGGCGATGTTGATGTGCATGCCCTAGGCTTTGACCGCTACGAGGGCATGGATCTGGCCGGACTTTATATCCCGCTGGACATCCTGCCCCCCGACAGCGGCCGCGCCTATGAGGTGACGGGTGTCTCGGGTCAGGGTCATGCCGTGGCCTATTGGGGCAACCAAAGCGGCATCGCCTATGACCCCGCCAAGGTGGATGAGACCGACCTGCCGCAGAACGCGGCGGAGTTTGCGGAATTCTGGGCGGCAAACCCCGGTAAATTCGGCTTCAACTATGAAAACGGCGGCGCGGGCCCATCCTTCTATACCAACGTCATCGTCAATCTAGGCGGTTGGGACCGCGCTGATGGCACCGAAGATGTCAATCGGCTGATGGCGCTGGAACCCGCCATGGCCTTCTTCCGTGACAATGGGCCGAACTATGTCATCACTGCATCGAATGCCGACAGCATCACCCGCCTGTCGGACGGCGAACTGGTGATGGTCTCGGCCTGGGAGGACCATCTTGCCGGTCTGCAGCAGCGCGGCGAAGTGCGCAAAGACCTGGAATTCTATGTCCCCGAGATGGGTATGAATGGCGGTGGCAATGGCGTTGGCATTCCGCTGAACGCGCCACATCCCGCCGCCGCAGCAGTCTTCGTGAACTGGCTGGCATCTGCTGAAACTCAGTCCATGTTCAATGCCACATTCGGCACGGTTCCGATGAATGCCGCAGCTGACAGCAGCAAGGCACTCGTCTCGCCCGAGGATCGCGCCAACCAGGTGGCCGCTCCCGCCCGGCCCTTCCGTGACAGCGTCGAGGCATATTTCATCGAAAATGTGATCCTGGAGCGCTGACCTCAGCCGCGAACCAACCGGCCACGGGGAAATCTTGCCGTGGCCGATACCTTCTTACCTGTTCCAAAGGACCAACGAAATTATGATCCCCTCCAGCCCTGCCGCCTTCGCTCCTCTGCAAGAGTTTCTGGCCGATAAAAGTTGGCAAGGTGCCACTGTGGCCCATCGCGGTGCCTGGCAGGGCACGGCAGAGAACTCGGTGGCGGCGGTCGAGCGCGCCATCGCTCTTGGCGTGGCCTTTGCCGAGATCGACGTGCAGGAAAGCCGCGATGGGCAGCTGTTCTGCCTGCATGACATGTCGCTGATGCGGACGGCGGGCCTGCCGGTGATGCCTGCTGCGCTGGATTGGGCGACCCTCGGGACTGTGCGGTTGCGGAAGGGGGCAGGTGGACCGGATGCCGCGTTTAGCGACCAGACCTTGCCGCTTTTCGACCAGATCCTAGAGACCGCACGGGGCCGGATCTATCTTGATATCGATGCGAAATCGCCGGTTCTGCTGCCCGCCATTGCCAAGGCTGTGCGGCGACATGGCATGAGCGATGCGGTCAACGTCAAGTTGTGGGCAACCGGCCCCAGCGAGATCGCTGCTCTGCGCGCGCACTTGGCGGATTTGGGGCTTATCGCCAAACCGATCTGCTTTGTCGGCGCGGGGGCAAGTGACGCGGTCGCGGGCCTGCTGGCCGATGTGGGTGCACCGATGGTTGAGGCGTTCTTTGAGGATTGGCCGCAGGCGGAGGCATTCGGCGCGCGCATGATGGCTGCGGGCCGGGATATTTTCGTCAATACGCTGGATCAGATCGCATCGACCGGCCTGACCGATACCCATGCGTTGCAGGACGCCGATGCGGTCTGGGGGCGACTGATGCGCGCAGGGATGCGTCTCATGCAGACCGATCTTCCCGAAGTGCTGCAAGAGCATCTTGGCCAGACATCCTTGCCAGCCGCCGCTCCCGCCCATTGAGGGGGCAGCCGGTATCCCGCCAGCCTCTGCCCGTCCGAACTCGGGCCACTGACAGACAGCCGCTGCGGATCGTATTGGTCCCCAGCCCTTTTTCTGGGTGATCACTATGACAGACTCCAAGATGGGTCATGCCCTATTTCTGCACACGCTGATCCGGGATGCCGGCGGCCTCGCCTTGCAGCATTTTAACAGCCGTCCTGCTGGATTTGCGCTCAAAGGGCCGCAGGATCCGGTGACCGAGGCTGATCTGGCCGTCGAACAGTTCATCCGGTCACGTGTGGCAGCAGCCTTCCCGGACGATGGCTTTCTGGGCGAAGAAAGCGGGGCAAGCGGCGGTGAAAACGTCTGGGTTGTCGATCCGATTGACGGAACCGACAATTTTGCACGCGGCATCCCCCATTTCTGCGTCTCGATCGCATATGTCGTGAACGGTCAAACCCGATTGGGCGCCATCTTTAACCCCTGCACATCCGAGCTTTACCTAGCCGAAAAGGGGCGTGGAGCAACGAAGAACGGACTCCGCCTGGCCGTTTCTGAAAATCCGCCAGCTTGTTCGGCGGTCGAGCTAGGCTGGTCAAGCCGCGTTTCACGCAGCGCCTATACAGCCGCGCTTCACCGGCTGCTTGATGCGGGTGCAAATGTCCGCCGCCATGGCTCAGGTGCCTTGGCGTTGGCTTGGGTGGCCGAAGGCCGAACCGATGGATATGCCGAACTGCACATGAATTCCTGGGATGCTCTGGCAGGGCTTTTGATGGTGCGCGAAGCGGGTGGTGTGACCACCGAAGGTGCCGATTCCGGAGAGCGGCTGTTCAAAGGGGGGGCCGTCTTTGCCGCAAACTTGCTTCTGGCACCGCTCATGACCGAGCACTCTGGTGCCGAGGCCGTCTTTACGGGCTGAGCAGGATGTCTTGTCGCGATCAATAAGGCCTCACCTATCCAGAGGGCAGCCCAAGACACCAGAAGATCCGCAAAGATCTGGGAGGAAGGCCCGCAGAGCTGCAATCTCTTGACGGATTGCGCTGCGCGGTGTCTGAGGGGCGGTTTCGGCCAAAGTCGCGGCGATAGGGCGATCAGGCCCGTGCTGTTAAATGGCTAACATTTAGCCATTCAACACATAATCCCTGAGAGCCTTGATGTCTGCGAGATCTGGCATCCTGTGGATCATCCGGTGGCAATTTGCGCAAAGGACGGCCAGATCAGAAACATTCAAGGCGCGCGTCTCGAAGTTCTCTGAATATGGCGCACCACTGCTGATAAATATCACAGTCACGCCTGAGATCTCTTCGGCACCTCTATGTCCGCCCAGACGGGCTAAGTCACCCCCGCCTTCCTTCGGAAGATAGCCATAAATGAAGCCATCGGACGCTCGTGAGAAATTATGAACTTCATGGGGTGACTGGCCGCTCTGTCCGTATCTCATGACGGGTTTTGCGGTTAGGGTCTCTCCGTCAAATCGGGGAAGTTCTCTACCCGAGCCAGGAAGTAAGCCATTTACTCACACCATATTTTGGGATTGCGCTTAAAGAGCGGCGCGAGTCTTATAAACAAAATGTTACTGCGGAAAGCCCTCAAGTAATCTCGCAGACCTATCAACACAGCCCTTACCGCCCGGTTGAGCGGGTTCCATGCAGCGTGGCTGGTCTCTACGAAGCCACTGTCCGCTCCGTCCGCAGACGGCTGACCTTCACCTGATCTTCGATGCTGCACAAGGCACGAATGGCCGCTTCGGTGAAGCTGCACCGCAGCATCAAGGGGTGTCGCGAGCGGCAGGTGAGGGCCGGTCCTGAAGGTTCATCGCGATTGGCCGACACCTACGTTCGGCCACGCAGCGCTCGCGACAGGCGGCGAATACGGATCGCCCGGTTGAGCTCTCCGCCGAAGATGAGAACCAAAGCTGCCAAGTACGTGAAATAGAGTGCTGCAATGATCCCCGCGAGCCCCCCATAGTAGCTTGCGTAGGCGGCAAAATGCGCGAGGTAGAAAGAGAAGGCGGCGGTCAGCACGATCCATGAGATGACCGTGAACAGGACGCCGGGATAGATTGATGAAAAGCGCGTGCGACGGGCCGGCAGGAGGACATGGGCCAGGAACAGGGATGCCACAAGGATGAGCGCAGCCGACGGGTAGCGCACGAGGCTCACCGTCACGGAGGCCGGATCGAAGCCGGGAAACAGGATGTGAAGCGATGAGCCCGCGCGCGGGGCGAGGACAAGCAGATAGCCGACCAGCACCAGAACCATGCTGGCGATCACGACCATCAGGGCCATCAACGGATAAAGCACATACCACGGGCGGGTCTCACGCACCCCGTAGGCCCGGTTGAGGCCCACCCGGATGCCATCGACGCCGCCGAGTGCGAACCAGATGGTCAAGAGGATACCCAACGACAGGACACCACCGCGCTGGATCGTCATCACCTGGCGGACCTCCGACACGATGGGTTCGATCAGCGTCTCCGGCACGATGGCGATGAGAAACGAGATCAGATCTTCGGCCATGCTTTGATTGCCGACGAAAGCGGTCAACGAAGAGGTGAAGATCAGGAACGGGAAGACGGCCATGAGCACGCGGAAGGCGACGTTCCCGGCCAGCCCGAACGCATCATCGCTCCACAGCCGCAAACCGCCCTCGCGGAAGATCGCCCATACCGCGCGCCAGCCAGTGCCGTGCAGCAAGACTTCCGGGTTGGCGGTGACGATGCCGTGGGTGATGACGGCATCGCGACCTGCTTCGGTCGGCGGACGTTCAGCCATTCAGTCTCTCTCGCGTTGCGCTGATGTCTTAACTAGGTCGCTGGTGGCGGGCGGACCAGAACGCTGGACCTCTCACTTCACGGATTTCGAGATAACCTTTGTCCTGATCAGCTGACGGGGCGCTGCAGGGTCACCCTGCGCTTTCTTTAGACCGTCAGCTTCGGGCTGCCTCCAGCCAGGTGCTGATCCAAGCGTAAAAGGCAGCTCTGGTCCGAGAGCGGGCAAAACGGTCGGTCGTCTAGGTGCTCAGACTTTCGAAAACTTCCCGGCAGAATCGATCTCGTGCTTCAACATCGTCCGAATTCTCTGCCCAGATCCGGTCCGGCTCTAGCGCGCCGGCCGGGACCATTCGCTCGGCGATTTCGGCCGGAGTGGTCTCGTCGGTGCGACCACCGGCCCAATCATGGAAGGCAGTAGAATATCGAACCGCCGCTCCGCTGGACGACAGCTCGATGGTTCCCCCTTCCGCAAAGAAGGTCAGCCCATCCCCCATCTCTTCCCCGATCAGTGCGAGCCGTTCTCCCAGACGGTACTTCAGGATGGCGGAGAACACGATTGCGGCAGAGAAGGTGAATTTGTCGACGAGCAAACCGACCCGGCGATCCTTCGCGCCCTCCGAGATCGCGTCGATCAAAGGCATGGTCCGTAGGAAGTTGCCTCCTGAGTTTCCGCGGAGGTCAATGAGCAAGGTGCGGGCCGGAAGCGATCCCGCGAGGGTTGCCGCCTCGGCGATCGCAGCCGAAAGTGCAGTTTCACTGGGGTCGAAGAAACTCGGCAGGACGATGAGCGCCCCGGACTGGCCGAAGTCTCTGATCTTGCAATAGGACTGTGGAGCCCAGGACGCGTCGGCTTTGCCATGCTCATTTCGTGGGTAGAATGTAGAGGCGCGAACCAGATCTGCAGTATCGAGAGACAGTTCGCGGATCCGTCCCGTGGCGTGCCGTATCCGGTACGTGATCTTCTCGCCGTCCGAAGGCACTCCCAAGAGCTGCAACGCACTTGGCCAGGCGAACATGATCGGGCCGATGACGCGTTTTCGTTGCGGTGTGCCTGCCAGATATTTCTCTGCGGATCGTTCGATATAGTCTGCGGGAACACCATTGATGGATATCAGCTCTCCCCCGATCGCCGCGGAGATATCTGACCTGGCATCGAGCAGGCGTGTCGTGGTGCCGATGGTCACGAACCTCAGGGGCAGCACCGAAATGGCGTTGTTCGGGATCAGCCGTGTATGTCCATTTCCTGGAAGTGCGAGAAGGCGCATCAGGGAAAGCAGGAAAGCGTCCTTCGCGTTCGCCAGTGCGTTCTGACAGGCCTCGTTGATGCAACGATCCAATTCCTCGCGTCCGATCAAGCGGAAGCTGGGGTCGGTCGGGAGGACCGATGTTACGACTTTCTCCAGGTCGTCGATCATCGACCTATTTCAACGTGTATTCTTGGGGGCTGCAATGTCTCAATTGGGCTCGGGCCGACCGTGCGGCGGTGCGGCAGATCAGGGCGGAGGCGGCCACGCGGATCACCACGAAGTACACCCGAACCGAACGTACCCAACGACCGCCGCAAAGGTCGGCTTCCCGCCCCTTGCAACTGACGCGTAGGCGCGGAAATTCGAAGCGATAGAACAGCAATACGCAGCTTCTGTCTGTCAGACCGTTAGAGTAAAGCGCTGTTGAGCCTCACCTTCAGTTGGTGAGGGTTGCTGGGGTGGGAAGCGACCCGTCCGGCAGAAGCGCGATTCATCAGGTACAAGCCGACGCCTTCGTCCCAAGTCGTCTCCTCTTGCACCTCCCGCAACCACTGAACCATTCGCGGAAAGTGGCGGTTCTCCCCCACGTTGAACCGGCGCTTCCAGCCCATTTCGTCGATTACTCGTGCAACGACGGACCTGAGAAAGTCATCCAAATTGACATCGACGATCTCGTCTCCCGCGCGGTTGATTGCCTCCGTCCAGATTGCCTTTTTAAAAACGGACGGAGGAACATCGTCGACATCTGGGGCTGACGCCTCTTCCGGAGACGCCAAACTGTCCTCAATCAAGGACTTGACGTTCTCGTCATTCTCCATCGCTTCATTCAGTTCCGCCCGCAGCTCCGAGGCGTCTCCACTTTCCATCGCTCGCACGAAATAGCCGAGGGCCTGCCGGAAGCGATCCTTCGGATATCCCGAAAGCGTCTCCATGGGCTCGCCGGTAACATCCTCCCAGACTGTCATCATATGACGGGTTGCAGCTCCATAAGTACGGATGCATCCGTCGAAGAACGTATGGTTGTGATCAGAACCATCCATGCGATGTCACCTCTAAACATTTGAACCCGGCGTCCACGCGTCGGAATATCCAAGATATGACGAATGCTATCGAGATGCTTTCCGGTTTGCCACCTGAGATCTAAGATTTGGAAGGTGGGCGCCCGCCTTTAGTGCCTGATGTGTTGGATGTCACTGAGAACTGACCCAGCGGCGATAGGAAAT
>NZ_JAYKSL010000025.1:0-59822 GCF_035481585.1 Salipiger marinus
CGATGGGGAAGGACATGAGCATGTGGGTGGTCTGTCCGAGCTTGGGCTTGAAGCCCGCATCCCACCGCTTGGCAAAGCGCTCGGTGAGGTCCTTGATGTCACCCGCCTCGAGCTTCGCCTTGCCATCCAAGAACCCACTGGAGTCGACGATATGGGTGGACTTGGTCGTGAGGTAATCGAGCTGGTTTGCGAGCTGCGATTTGGTATGCGTGCCCCCGCCCCGGATCGCCTTGAAGACCGCTGGCCGATGCCCCGCTGCCGCGCGAGTAAGCTGGGTCTGCTTGGCCACGTGCAGCCCCTGCATTGAGCCCCGGACGCGGCTCCAGCCATCCTGGAAGACCTCGCCCGTAACGGCATGGACGGCATCATTCAGCCGCATGCGCAAACTCCCTCAGCGCGGCCGTGGCCTGCAGCTGCATGGCGTCCCGACGGCGGCGCAGTAGCAGGTCGATCTCGTCAGCGGAATCCAGAATGAACCGCGCCAGCCCGCGCATCTGCGCAAGACGCAGTTCGGTGAACTCGGCACTCGTGCCCCCCACGGCCCCCTGCCCCATCCGGTTGGCCTGCGTCATCTGCTTGGCAATCTGCGCGACCCCATTGCCGACCTCGTGCAGTGAAGCGCGGTAGCGCGCCATCTCGGCCGCCATCTGCGCGTCCGGAACGAACACCCCGCCTGCCGCCTGAATGAGCCGCCGCAGCCCCTCGGCCCGGCTCTCGATCCCCGCCTTCGCCAGCACCGCGTCGAGCGCCGCAAGCTCAGCGGCCGTGACCTTCACACTGACCGCTGAGACCGGAATTGCGGCATCCGTCTGGCGCTCGGCATCGGCTTTGAGCGTGTACTGGATCGCCCGCACCGACACGCCAAACCGTTCCGCCAGCACTGAAGTGGAAACGCCTTCCGCAGCTTCGCGAACGATCTCCATGCGGTCCGCATCTGTGAGACGTTTTGAGCGCGACATGCGAAGAAAGACCCCCTATTTCCTGCCACCTTCCACCAAGGCTGCCCCTACATTACGATAATATACTAAGCTGTCAATTATATACTTACGTTGCATTCAGGCTCAGGCAGCCTTGGTGTCCGCTTCCCCCGCGGCCCGCAGGGGCGCGGCTCTGCCGCCCTCACCACCGGGCGACCCACCTGCCCTAAGGGTCCCGTCCGCCAGCCCCGCCCGAGGCTCTGGCCGAACACGCATGTGTTCGGACGGAACCGCGGGCGGGCGCAAACCCCACCGACAGGGCGGACAGTCAGGGTCAAGGAGGGCCAGATTTGGCTTGCCAAATCTCTGCCGCAAAAACCGGGAGGCCTTGGCCGATAGGTTTTTTGCGGATGGCCCCCTTGAGGCTGACTGGCCGGTCTGTCGCGGCCTGGTCATTCCGGGGGGAGTGCGTCCGTTTAACGCGCGGGGGACCGGCATCCCTGGAACAGGGATCGGGCCGCCCCAAGATCGTCCTGGGGCGGCCCATCCTCGTCAGAGGATTTAGTCCTGGGGATCTTTCGCGCTCGGTGGGAACATCACCAGCTCCGAGACCGCGACCGGGAAGTCGAGCTTGAGGCTGAAGAACTCCGATCCATCCCCGTTGCGGGTGTTGCGGAACATCGCACCCACGCGCTGAAAACGGGTGCGCTCCTGGCCATCGGTGTCGGTGAACTTGACGGGGACGGTGGCGACGTAGTGGTTGGTCATTTGGGTTACTCCTTGTTGCGATGGGGATCATCCAGCACGGGGGCAAGAGGCCCGGTCGCAAGCGCAAATGCGGAGGGTCCGCGGCCAGCCGTGGAAGCCGTATTTGTGCTTGCCGAAGCGGGAGCGGAGGGCACGGACGGGCCGACCCCGTGCGATCCACATCTATGAGCAAAAAGGAGTGATCCGGATGACCCTTGCCATCACGCAGCCGCCACCATCCGCGTCCGCGTCCCGCCGAGCCTGGCCGGGGTGCTGACGGAGCCCGCCCGCGTGGATGCGATGTTCCGAAACACGCCCCGAGGGACGTGCAGGTCTTCAGCCTCATG
Organism: Salipiger marinus; assembly: GCF_035481585.1. Taxonomy (NCBI): domain Bacteria; kingdom Pseudomonadati; phylum Pseudomonadota; class Alphaproteobacteria; order Rhodobacterales; family Roseobacteraceae; genus Salipiger; species Salipiger marinus. Next base: position 2,012 of record NZ_JAYKSL010000025.1, read on the forward strand.
TGCGACGTCTCGACCCCTCGCGTCTTGCGCTGCTGACGATGTGCGTCATGGGCTCACCATCCCCATCCCGTACCGATGCGGATGGGCCGCACTCTGACGGACTGGGTAGAGGGATGGCAGTGCCGGCCGCTGCAGACTGCCGATCACGCATGACCGATCGCACGCGCCATGAGACATGACGAAAGGGCCGCGCCAAGCGCGGCCCCCTCTCTTCAATCCTGCGACGCCTTCTTCGCCGGGTCCGCAACCCGCATGACCGTCAGGCCTTTCGCTTCCGCCTTCTGCCCGAGGTTCAGTGCGACCCCGTTGCCGCCGAAGAGTACAACCCCCGTCGCCGCGAACTTGTCGTCCAGCATCTCATCGTTGCACTTGAACGGTGCCGCCCGCCCGTGCGCGGACCAGCGCGGATCGAAGCGCGCCTGCGCGACCCCGCGTGCCCGGGCCCACCGAGCCGCAATCATCTCCGCCCCGTGCTTGCCACCCTTGTGGCAGAGGAAGATCTCCTGGTTGCGGTTCTGCTTGATGCGTTCGCGAACCTTGTCGAGCGTGTTGAAGATCACATCGACATCGGTCCAGTCGGTGGCGCCTGAGACGATCAGGGGAACCCCCTCGACTTTCGATTTCTCGGCAGTCTCGCGGTCGTGCTGCTCCAGGAGCTGCCGTGCCTCGAAGACCGCCCCGGTCTCTTGCGCCCGGACGCTTGCGCGGGAGCCTGCCGCCGGGATGAAGGCGTGGCCCGTTTCAATCTCGTAGCATTCCGCCGCCGCCTCGCTCATCACCTCAATGGCGCTGACGATCTCGCGCAGCTGCACGAAGCGGGCCTGCGCCTCTTCGAGCGCGGTCTCGGCGATCTCCGATCCGTCGTGGGATTTTGCCAGCGCGCCGATCTTGTCGGCGGTGCGGTCGACCTCCTTGCCAAGCGCCACCTTGCGCCGCTGCAGGATCGTCGCGAGCCCATGGGCCAGCGGTTCGATTTCGGCTTCAAGCCCGGTCCCGCGCAGCTGACCGAGCAAAGCCTCGAAGCTCTCGCGGATGATGTGGTCGGTCAGGACGTGATCCTCCGGGATCGGGAGCTGCGCGTCCCTCTCGGTCAGCCCGAAAAGTTCGATGGTCTCGTAGGTGTTTGCGGTGTCGTAAGCCATGTCTGGTCTCCAGTGTTCGGTTATAGAGCCACCACGTGAGTGTGGGGGCATGGCCGAATGTCTGGTTTCCGAATCTGCCCGGGTCAGGGACGGCGCAGCCGCCGGCTTGCCGGGCGCAAAAGTTTTCCGCGCGCAACACCCGAGACACGCGCGCCCTCACGCACGGGACCGCGCCGCACCACAAGCGGCGCCCTCGCCGAAAAGTTTTGCGATCCTTGACGCGGGCTGATTTGGGGGCCATCCGGAGGATATGCTTCCGCACTCATGTGTGTGTGTTTTGACGGTAGGTTTGCCCGACCCGAGCAGGCAAACGGCCCGACCGGACGCGGAAGACGGATGGAGCGGCGGGATCGTTTTGGCCTCGGGCCAAAACAGACCAGAGCGCAATCCGGCGGAGCGGCCGGGGAGGGACGTGCTCGCGAGGCGGGCAAACCGGGATGCCAGGCGCGACGCCGCGGTGAGGCCGCATGGCCGAATGCGCGACGGACCGAAGGGCCGTTCTCCCCTGCGACACGCGAAGCCGAGCAGGGGAGGCCGCAAGGCTCTGGCCACGGTTGATGTGCAGGGACTACGCTGCCGACTATAGGGATTGCTTGTCCAGGCATTCGACGTGATCGGCGGAAAGCGGACATTCACTGCGAGTGCGAAAGCATACTGTCTGAGACATGATTGCGACAATTATTGTCTCAGCGTCAGCGCCAGTTTGACCTGCCCCCATTTTCAGAACCACTCGTAAGTCGAGCCTGATGGCACGAAAGCATCGTTTGAGCCCTAATTGCAGAATGATACACGATGCGCCCGGGTCGATAACCGGCGTCGTTATGCTGGCGTGCGCATAATCTCACGGATCAGATCATTTGTTTCTGATCTCGTCGTTTGGTGCCGATATCGAACGGCCAAAACAGTTCGTGTTATTTCAAGGCCATCGATGGGTTTCGACACCAGGCCCATGTCTGATGGAATAGCGGTGGCTGGTAGGATCACCGCACCCGAACCCTGCCGGGCAAGTTCGATTAACCAATCCACGCGATTTGACCGATAGGCCGCGTAGAGGTCGTAACCTTGATCTGCGCAGGTTCCATGTAAAGTATCCCGCATTTCGCAATTCAGTCTGTCAAGCATGTCAGTTTGAGCAAGCGTCGAAAGAGAAATTGTATTTAGTTCAGACAATGGATGCGACTTTGACACCACGACCTTGTAGTCCTCTTCATAGAGAATGTCTATACGATAGAGGTCTTCACTGACCTTGTCCGCGGTGACGACAACGTCAAAGTCACCATCTCGTAACCCGGAAAGAAGCTCGTGGGATGACGCAACGATCAATTCGATTTCGGCTTGCGGCACGCGCTTGCGCATACGCTCCATAGCTGCCGAAATTCTGCTGTGGCCAATCGTTTCGCCGACACCGACAGTGATAGGAACTCGCTCCAACCGCATATGACGGACTGCCTCGGCCTTCGCCTGTCGCGTCTCGTCGTATATTTTCTGCAATCTTGGCTGCACGAGTTTTCCCAGCGCGGTCAGCCTGCAGCCTGCACGGTCTCTGACAAACAGGTCACCTCCAAGTTCGTCTTCAAGTTTCTTGACCGCAGTCGTCAAGGAAGGTTGGGAGACATTGGAGGCACTGGCCGCGTGGGTGAAGTTTCGGTGCTCGCAGACAGCGAGAAAGTATCTGATCTGGTTCATTTCCATCGCCGCATTCTCCGTCACATCTCCGGCCGCGCCATCAAAACAAGTTCGATAGCCCATGTCTATCAAAGAATAGCATTTCGGAATTGGAGTCCACCGCATCCGGCATGGGACAAGAGTGCATCGAAACCAAACACGATGCACTTCAAAGCAGGGGCCGACCATGAAATCGCAAATTCTTCAGACACTCGCCGCACTGGCTCTGATCGCAACTTCTGCAACTGCACAGGACAATCCAATGGAAAATCATACCGCCAGCTACATCGCCATGCCCGCCGCCGAAGGCCAGTCCGAAGCTTTCGCGGAGTTTCTGGCGGGTGCCGCACCTATCGTGCGGGACACAGAGCCGGGCACCGTCCTTTGGTTTGCTCTGCAAGCCAACGATACGCTCGCAATCTTTGACATCTTTGCAGATGAAGAGGCACGGAACGCTCACTTCTCAGGAGCGGTTGCTGCGGCTTTGAACCAAAACGCCGACACACTGGTCGACGGAGGATGGGACGAAGGTGTTGTCGCGAATATCAACAACTCCGATGTCCTGTCGGTCAAGGCGCCGGTTGATCTCACCACGGCAACGACCGCAACTTACATCAAGCTTGAAGCTGCGCCGGGGAAAGGCCGCGAATTGGCAGCCTTGCTGACCGCCGCCGGCCCCATCGTCGCAGATACCGAACCCATGACATTGTTCTGGGCGGCGCTGCAAATTGACGAGAACAACTTTGCCATCTTCGACATCTTTGCCGACGATGCTGGCCGCGAAGCGCATTTTGCCGGACAGGTCGCCGGGCTACTGAATGAAAGGGCTTCGGAATTGGTCTCGGGCGGATGGGACGATGGTGTGGTGGCAAACGTCCGCAATTTCGACATCCTTGCTGCCAAGTAATCTCGAGCTGCGTTAACAAAGAAGTGCCCGGTGCAACCCATCGGGCACTTTGCTATTTGAGTTGAGAGTAAAGCCAAGTCGGTCGATTAACCGCAGCGAAATGGCATTTTATCCCAGTCTGCTGATGCTTACCCATTGAAAATTCTGCCGCCTATGCAAATGACCGTTCTAGTGCAGCTGCGCTCCAGCGCCGGACAGCTCGCCGAGCGGCAGCTTAGGGCCGACCAAGTCAGGCGTACTGCTTCAATCCAGATCGACGTCGCCCAGACGCGGCGCATGGACATGCGTTCGGACAAGAAATGCAGCGGCCGCGCCGGCCAAAGCGCCGAACAGATGAGCCTCCCACGAGACGCCAGGCTGACCCGGAAGAACGCCCCAGAGAATGGAGCCGTAGAGCAAACCGACCACCAGTGCCGCGCCCAGCGTGATCAGTGAGCGATCCACGAGGCCGCGCGCGACGAGGAAGCCAAACCAGCCGAAGACGAGCCCTGACGCGCCGATATGGATGGCCGAGCTTCCGAACAGCCAGACAAGACCGCCGCCGAGGCCGATCACCACGGCGTTCACCGGCAGCAAGGCTCGCGTGGTCGTTGCCACAAGCAGCCCACCCATCACCAGGAGCGGTGGCGTATTGGCCATAAGATGCGCGAAGCTTCCATGCAGGAGGGGCATGGCGATGACACCATCCAATCCGCTGACGTGCCGGGGGATCAGGCCGAAGGCCGGGTTCAAGCCGTAACCGATAATCCAATTGAGGAGGTGAACCGCCCAGAGCAGTGCGACAAAGGCGACAAGCGCCGCGGCGCGCCGAAAGAAGGCACGCATGTGTTCCCGGTTCATCATGTTGGCGACAGTAGACGTCACCACAGCACCTTCAACGGCTTTCGCGCGCTGCACAGGATGCCACCTCCAGGAAAGGGGGTTCGAGGCGGCCAACCTCGGTACGGCTCAAGCCAAGAGAATGGCTCCGATCTTACACGGTGTTCCCCGGGCGAAAGGGCTGCGGTTCACGCTCGGGGCGCTTCAGGGCTTCGGCGAATTTGCGGGCATTGTCATCGATCGTGCCGTGCCAAAGCTTCGAGACGAAGGCCCGGGCGTCTTGGACCGTCATGTCCTTCAGCGAAGAGGACAGCGCCATGAAAAGCTCATCCTCGCTGATCGCAGCGGCGCGGTGCATGGCGTCCGCGTAAAATGACGGGTCGTTGAAAACCTGCTGGTTCAGCGGCATCCGCGCGAGGTTCTCTTCCGGGATCGCCATGAAGATCGTGTCCTGCAGGTCGGTCAGATACGCACGCCGCGATGTGGATACCGGCTTTCCAGCTGCCTTGGCCTCCAGATATGCCTGCCTTGTCCTGTCGAGCTTTGCCCTTGCATGGGTCATGAGGACATCACGCTTGCGGTCAGGCAGCGCAAATCCGGTGCAGCGCTCGATATGGGCGAGGAGATCTGCAACCTCTGACTCAACATTAAAGCTCTCGAACCATGGAACCGTCCCTGATCTAGCCGCCACGCGCCCGCCCTCGATATTGCGATAATATATTATTGTATCGCATTTACACCAGATCGCAAGCGGGTGGCGTCCTTCACGCAAACGGACATGGAAAAAGGGGAACCGTGGTCCCACGGCTCCCCTTTGGGTTCAGATCGTCTCCCCCTCGCGCGCCGATTAGGCGACCAGCGACAGCCCCGCGCCTGCGTCTTGCGGCTGCTCACCGCTGTCGATGAACGGGATGATCGAGAAGGTCTGCCCGCCGCGCTGTTCTTCGTTCTGCACGGCGTTCACGCGCAGGTCGCCATCGGGCGTGTTGATCAGCAGCGACAGGTAGTCATTGCCCGTGCGGCTGCTTTTGGCCATCCACGCCGAGCCGACGCGGATTGGTTTACCCCGGGGCGAGCTGACCTCGATCCGGTAATCCGGGTGGGTCTCCTCGGATTTGTAGCTGTTCTCGATCAGCATGAACTCCAGATCGAACATCATGTTGGCGATGTAGCCGGTGAACGCGTTGTCGGCGTCCATGGCGGTGAGCTCGCCTGAGATCGAGCCGGATTTCATGAGGCCGTTGGAAACCAGCGGGATGATCTCGAACTCGCCGCTTTGGGCCGCGCGCGCCTCTTTCGTCTGCACCGCGTTGACCCGGAACGGGCCGAGGCCGACATCGATCTGCATCGAGATGTAGGGGTTGCCGCTGGTATTCCCGGTCTCGTTCCAGGCCGTGCCGATACGCACCTTGCGGCCTGATTTGTTGACTGCCGTCACGTCGTAATCCGGGCTGCGAGCGGACATCTTGGCCCGTGCCTCGAGCTGGATGGCGATGTCAAAGCGCGTCGAATGGATCATGCCGGTGTACTCGGCGGCTGCGGTCTCGACATTGCGGGTGAGGGTTCCTGCGAACATGGGATGGTTCCTTTTGGATTGGCCGGTGCCTGACGTTTTTGCCAACGCATCCAGGATTGCTTTCTCGACCCCTTGAGGGATCACAAATCAGAAAGCCTGCTTTCCTTTCAGCCCCGCCCACGGGTCAAAGCTGCCGTCCGAGTGGGAATGCCCCCGCGCCTCCGAGTGCTACGCCCTCCCCTGCCCGTCCGGTCTTGATTGGTTGCCCGGATTTTCCGCGCCGTCCTCCAATCGCGCGATGAAGAACTCCGCCTCTTTTCCGTTCAACCGGTGCCCGCCCCGGTCGGTCAGACCGATGCAGCTACCATTCGGCACATAGGTGATGAGGTACTGACCAAGCCGGTCCTTGTGGACAATGTAGCCGGTATTGGCCCAATGCACTGTCTGGCCGGCATCGACGGCCGCCTTGATGTCATCGAGTGTCATGGCGTCATCCTTACGAAGAATGGTGGGGAAACGACGCAAGAAGCCCGGTCGTCCAACCGGGCTTCCATGCAGCATTCGTTTGGCAAACGACCGAGATCTGTCAGGCACCTTGCGCGGCTTGCGTCGCGCGTGCCGCCATCCAATCCTTCAGGCCAAGAACCGTTCTTCCGGCGGCGACCTCGGAGGCCCAGGCAACCCTTGGGTCGCCGCAGGGCTCATCGCCAGAATGCCGGTCGATATGGCCATTGGCCATCCATGGCTCAGGCTGGATCCGTCGCAGCCAGTCCGCCATGCTCGGAATGCGGCCCTGACAGTCTTCGCGGACATGCTGCTCGCCGATCCAGCGCACGGGGATTTCTCGACCAGCGCTATTGGTCAGGGTCAGGCCGAAGACACGTTCGGCCTCGAACAGGCCTTGAGCGTGGTGGCGCATGGCTCGGTGCGTGAAGAGCGCGAGATGCTCTTTCGAGGCATCGAACCAATCGTGCACAGCCTGATAGTCAGACGGCACCCCGCCGAATTTCCGGGCAGAGCTTTCGGCATGATGAAGCGGATGGGCCATCTCAAAGACCCTCGACATAGCTGTGCGAGCATTCGACATAGCGGTCGGCATGATCCAAGGTGATACTGTCGGCGGTGATGTCCCAGGACAGCGTGCCGTAGCCGCCCTCGTTGTTTTCGAACCCCGGGTGATGGTGATAGGCGAGCGACCAGGCGAAATCGCCAACTTCTGTGACAAGCGGCTCCGGCAGGTTGACCTCTGCAGGCTGCACCGTCACATCCTCGACACTGCCGGAGTCGCCATAGCCTTCGTAATCGACAGCGACCTCGCTGATGCCAAGCGCACGTAGCTGAGCGAGCAGCTCCACTCTGGATGCCTTCAAGGTGGTTTCACGCTCTGCGCGCCACTGAGCCGCCATTGCGGCATAATCGATCTGGGGATTGGTCATGGGTCTGTCCTCTTGTCTGAAGTTGGGGGGGCCAGACGTGGCATTGGTCTGCGCGCGCCCGGAAAGCGCAGACCGGTGAAATCCCGATCCACGCCGCCCGACCGGAAGCTCGCTTTGACTTTTCAGGCGGCTTGTTCTGCAGCTCTAGCGGCTCCCTGCCCAACGATCCGGGCCAGAATGCTTCCCGTGTCGATCCCGTCCCCATGCGGCAGGAACACCCGCAACTGGAAGGCGATGATCTCCGTGAAACACCCCATGGCCTTGAGACCTTCAATCATGCCCCGATCCGCACCGCCCAGCTCGAGACGCATCTCGCCTGCGACCCGGCGACGGGTCAGGGTGAGACCCTGGCCCAGATCAACCGGCGCCGTGGTGCCGAGCGCAGCGGTCAACATCTCCTGCGGTGTTTGCGGGTTTGAGACGAGGAAGCGGGCGCGCAGCGCGGCCGCCCCTTCTTCGCTCAGCGTGCGCCCGATCATCGCTGTCGCCCCGTCCGGCGTGACCCTGTAGATGCGTTCATTGGTGGTCGGGATGTCCTTCCAGATCGGCAACAGCAGTCCTGTCAACAGGTAGAGCTTGGTCGTGGTGGTCTTGGGCAGGGATGCGGCCTCGGCATCCCAAAGTCCTGCAAACTCGGGCCTTCCGATGTCTTCCCAGGCCGAGGACTCGAAGCGCGTCTCTTCGAGGTAGCTGGAGCCATTGGGCCGCACCGCCTTGCGCATGAGCGTGACGATATCCTCGTCATACATCTGCATGGGCCGCGCCGCGATGAGCGCCGCGCGGCCAGACGCTCGGTTGACCATCGGCAGCTTGTCGGGATTGCGCGACATGGCCTCTTCGGCCCCAAGGACGTGGACCGGGTCGGTCACCTCCAGCCCGATGATCCGCGTCACGGCGCCGGATTTCGGGCAGGTCCAGAGATCCTCTGTGGAGACCTGTTCGATCTTTTCGCCGCGCAGGGTTTCGACGCCAAGATCGAGCGTGCCCGCCGCGCGCGCCCGTTCAGTCTGATCAGCGATCCGGCGCATGAACTCGGCAAAGAGCGCGTTCTGCATGTGGATGGGAAGGGCAAGCACCCGGTTGAGAAACCGCTGGATCGGGGGAAGCTCCTCAAGGAGAACCCCGTCGTTGTCGATCAGCCGCAGGGCCGTCCAGTCGGTGAAGCTCTCGTAGCTCATCGCCTCGGCCCGCCCGGCAGCAAGATCGGCGAAATACCCACGCAGCGCGGCCCGTGCGATCGGGCTTTCGAGATTGTCCTCCTCGCGGAACATGCCCTGCGAGCCGGTCTCGCGCTGACCCTTGGTCAAAGCCCCCAACTGGTCGAGGCGCTTGGCTATAGTCGAGGTGAAACGCTTTTCGCCATGCACATCCGAGGTGCAGACCCGGAAGAAGGGCGCGCTGATCTGGGCAGAGCGATGCGTGCGGCCCAGCCCCTGGATGGCCGCATCCGCGCGCCAGCCGGGCTCCAGAAGATAATGCCGGCGCCGTTTCTGGTTCTTCGCCGTTTGCGCCGCGTGATAGGACCGGCCCGTGCCGCCTGCATCGGAGAAGATAAGGATATCCTTCTCGCCGTCCATGAAGGCTTGGGTTTCGGATGAATTGCTGCTGGCGGCGCGCTTTTCGATGAAGAGATGACCATCCTCGGCCTTGAGGGGCCGGATGGACCGCCCCGTGACTTCTGCGACGGCCTCGTCGCCAAAAGCCCAGAGGATCTGATCGAGCGCCGAGGGGATCGGAGCCAGCGTCATCAACTCCATCATGGCCGCGTCACGCAGAGCGAGCGCCTCGCGCGAGACGACCAGCGCGCCAGTTTCATCGCGGAGCGGCTCGGCCACCATATTGCCATCGATCTCCACGAGCTTTTGAGCATGGATTGGGAAGGCCTGTTCGAGGTAGCCGAGAACATAGTCGCGCGGCGTCAAGGCACCCTCGACGAGTTCATCCTCGGGATCCATCGTCTCAAGCCGGCGTTTCAGCAGACTCTCGCCCGTCGAGACCACCTGGATGACGCAAGCCTTGCCCGCCGCCAGATCGTCCTCGATGGCGCGGATAATGCTTGGAGCCTTCATGCCCATCAGGAGATGGTTGAAGAAACGCTGCTTCGTGCTCTCGAAGCGGGACTTGGCCGAGGCGCGAGCGGCCGAGGCATTGGTCTCGCCAGAGGCGTCGTTGACGCCGGTCGCCGTCAGCGCGGCTTCGAGATTGTGGTGGATCGTCCGAAACGAAGCCGCGTATGCGTCGTAGATCTCGATCTGGGCCGGAGTGAGCGCGTGTTCGAGCACGTCATACTCCACCCCATCAAAACTGAGGGCGCGCGCCGTGTAGAGCCCGAGCGTCTTGAGATCACGGGCGACCACTTCCATCGCCGCGACACCGCCCGCCTCCATCGCCGAGACGAAGCTCTCGCGGCTTGGAAATGGGTATTCGGGCCCCTGCCCCCAGAGACCGAGACGCGCGGCATAGGCGAGGTTGTGCACGCTCGTGGCGCCGGTAGCCGAGATGTAGAAGACGCGGGCGCGGGGTGCTGCCAGTTGCAGCCGCAGGCCAGCAAGGCCCTGCTGGGAGGGTTTGACCCCCCTGCCCTGCTCGGACCCGGCCGCGTTCTGCATGGCATGGGCCTCATCAAAGGCCAGTACGCCTTCAAAGTCTTCGCCCATCCAGTCGAGGATCTGGCTCAGTCGTGTGGTGCCGCATTTGCCCGCGGACCGCAGCGTGGCGTAGGTGACGAAGAGAATACCGTCACCCATAGGGACGGGCTGGTCCGGTTTCCATTTTGAGAGCGGCTGGATGTCGGCTGGCGAGCCGCCGAGATCGGTCCAGTCGCGGATGGCGTCCTCGATGAGCGTGGCGGATTTGGAGACCCAGATCGCCTTTCTGCGACCGGCCAGCCAGTTCACGAGAATGAGCCCCGCGCATTCGCGCCCCTTGCCGCAACCGGTGCCGTCGCCGAGGAAATAGCCAAGGCGATAGGCACGTGCATCCGGGTCATCATCGGCGCGCGTCAGCTTGGTCTGGTCGTCATCGATCGCGAACCGACCCGGCAGGTCGCGCCCATGGGCGTCATGCGCCATGATGATGGTTTCCAGCTGCGCCTCGGATAGATGTCCCTCCTCGATCAACCGTGCGGGCAGTCGCAAGTCATCACTGCCCGTATTTGAGGGCATGGGCGGGGCAACCGAGGCCATGGCGATGCTTTCAACGAGCGGCGTGGGATGTTCCTGCGCATCCGCAATCTCGATCCGTTGCGGACGGTAGCGCGCATAGATGTCCGAGATGGGCATGTTGTTGCGCGGGGTCTGAAGGCTCGTGAAGCTGAGCGGACGGACGGCATTGGCCCTGGCTGTGGGGGCGGTGATAACACCGGCAGCGGTCTTGCGCGGGACAGATGATCGAACGGTCGGCCGAGCATGAGGGATCGCTTCAACCCGTTGGGCCGGGCTCATCTCGGTCCGTGTTGCGGCCACGGCATCGACAAATGGAAGGGCTTCATCCAGATCGAACAAAGTGGCGCGGATCATCTCGCCGCCCTCCTGCACCTTGTCGAAGACCATGAGCTGGGTTTCGACAGAGGTGCCGAGCTTGCGGTAGACCTGCCCCGGCATCGTCAGCGCCAATCGTGGCGTCAGGAGACCGCAGGCGCGGGACCAATGCGCGGCATCGCGTTCGGGCGTGAACCCCGGCGGCATGATCGCCACCAGGCGCCCACCTGGTGCCAGGCGCTTTGCAGCCGCAATGAGATGTTTGGCAGCGATGTGCTTGTCGCGGGATCGGTCGACCGAGGAGGCGAAGGGCGGATTCATCACCACGACGTCGGGTAGAACCGGCGTCTGCAGCAGATCATCGATATGCTCGCCGTCATGGCCTGTGACCTCGCCGCCGAAAACCGCGCGCAGGAGGCGCTGGCGAAAGGGGTCGATTTCATTGAGCAGAAGCGTGGCACCGGCCCGGGCAGCGAAAGCAGCCAGGGCACCGATGCCAGCCGAGGGCTCCAGCACGGTCTCGCCCTTGCGGATCGCCGCCGCCCGCAAGACCAGCGCCGCAAATGGCAGCGGCGTGGAAAACTGCTGCAGCCGGATCTGCTGCTCTGACCGGCGAGTTTCCGTCAGGAGCCGTGAGGCAAGCAGCTTTGCAGCGGCGATGTCACCTGCTGCACCGTCCCCACGCAGCACAACCTGGATGGCCGCGGCCTGCATCAGGTCATATGCCATGCGCCAGTCCCAGGCACCGCCGGCATCGCTGCCATGAAACGTCTCGCGCATGATGCGCGCGAGCGCTGAGCTGCGCAGGGGTTGGTGGTCGACCTCCGCGCCGATCTGCGCGATGGCAGAGACGAGATCAGTGTCGGAGATTGGGAATGCCGGGTTTGCCGGATTGGGCTTGGTCATGGGGGTTTCCTTTGGATCAGGGTCTGAGTTCCAAAGGACAAAAAGCCCGCTTTCGCTTTTCAGGGGATCCGGCCCAAAAGCTATTAAGAAGGGCGGGCCGTCAACGCAATCCGCCCTCCTCAGCAACAAAGAGAAAGCCACGCAGCAAAACCGCCGAACTTGTTGATCAATAAAGCCGACATTGAGGCGGCGCGCGGCGACCGGCCGCTAGGAGCCCACTTTGACCGATGCTGCACAAAGGATGTATGGCTGCTTTCGAGGGCGGTAGAAAACCTGCTTGATCGCTGCCGCGAGCGGAAGGAAAGCGCAGCCGATCTGTTGGAACGCGTGAAGCAGAAGGCGATCTAATCGAACGTTTCAGCGCTTCACCCCGTCTGCGGCCGCCTCTCTAATACTGCGCGGTGCCCAGAGAATAATACCTGCACCGACAAGGCAAATTACCGCTCCGATAACATCCAATTGATCAGGGCGATGGCCTTCCACACCCCATAGCCACAACAGGGACGATACGATGTAGATGCCCCCGTAAACAGCATAGGCGCGTCCCGCCTGGTCAGCCGGACTGAGGGTCAAAAGCCATGCAAAAGCCGCGAGGGACAGCATCCCCGGCACCACCCAGAACACGCTCTTGTCCAGCCGAAACCAAGCCCAGAAGGCAAAACATCCGGCGATTTCGGCCAGCGCGGCCACGAAGTAAATCAGAATTGTTTTCATTGGGTCAGACTTACGTATCCAAGCAATCGGGTCTATTCCTTAACATCCATTCGCGCGAGAATGATGGCTTGTCCAAATGCCGCTAACAGAGCAGTCGCGAAGACTATCCATGTTCCCAGTGCGGCGACGGCAAAGCCTCCGACGAGCGGGAGAACGAAAGCGGGTGCCGTAAGCGCGTTGAAATACCCGCTATAGGCTGGACGTTGGTCGTCCGGCGAGATCTCCATCAGCAGCCCGATGACGGCAATCGTCAGCCCATTCATTAATGCGCCGAGAACGAAGAATACGACAAGCAGGATTGGTACGAGTGCCTCCGCCGGAACGGGTATGAGCAAAAGAACCAGAAGGGCGATTGGCGGTGCGGTGCGGGCAACTGCGATCCCGCGCATCAGGCTCAGTTTGCCCCGGCTATCGCCCCACCAGCCCCAAAGTGGATTGCCCACGAGGGCCCCGATGGTCTGGGCACCGAGCAGAAGTGCTACGTTTTCAAACCCCACCCCAAGCTTGTCGGCGGCGACGATAAAGAACGGCGCTGCGATGAGAACTGCACCTCCGCACCATTGCGCAAAAACGAAGCGGCGGAACACTGGGTCTTCTCGGAAGGTCACAGCACCCTCACGCAGGTAGGCGGTAAAACTCCCGGCCACTTTGAGGGGTGTATTTCGCTCAGGCTCGCCCATCACGGTGAAGATGAAAGACGAAAGCAACATCAGGATCGCCGCGATCCCCAGCACGGCGGCATAGGATGCTGGAAATTCAAGCGTCCGCAACAGCCTGTCTGCCAACGCCGCGACGAAAAGCGCTATGACCCCTCCGCCGAAGAAGCGGATCGAAAGCATCCTGCTCCGGTGTTCTGACGGGACGGATCGGGCAACGATATCATTGTAAGGAACACCGACGATGCCGCTGAGGAAAGCGTAAAGAACCCAAAGTCCAAGGGTCGCGGCACCGAGTGTGACATGAGCCCAACCAGCGGTCGCGCCAATCCAGAGAACAATTGCGAGGATTGCAATGGCCGCCGTCCGTCCAAACGCACCGACGACATAGAATGGCATTGAAGACGCACCGCGACCGGCGAAGTAGCCAACGAAGAGTTGGGGCAGAAGCCAGCCGAGGCGCAAAATCGTAGACACCGCGCCTACGGCGACCGAACTTCCAGTAAGTTGATAAACCAGCGCCGACATCACCGTTGCGCTGTCCACCGCCGCCGATCCTGCCTGGAACGCGGTGCCTGCGCCAGCTACGTGCCAGAAGCGACGGCGAGGCGTCATATCCCGCTCCAATTGATGGGCTCGACAAACAGACCAAACCAAACAGACCAGATGCCAAGCCCGACGAAGATCGCGCCCAATAGCCAACGACGCGGTCGCAGCCAATCGGCAAGCCGATCAAGGGGCCTGGCAAGGCTGGGAACAATAGAGAGTGGCAACAACGGGAGCGACAGCGCGAAGGCGAAGACCGCCATCATCACAAACCCGGTCATGGCCGACCCGCTTACAGTTGCGGCACCCATCAATCCAAACAGGATTGGGGCTGCGCAGGCCGGAATGTTAAGTCCGAACGCCAACCCCTGAACGAGCGGGTTGGATGCCGCCTTCCAGCGCTCCGGCGCGAATCCAATGCGGCGGCGCATCGATTTGTCCCACCCCGCGAAGATCGCAAGACCAAGGCCGAGGTAAATTGCACCAAAAATGAGCCACGCGCCAGTCTGTACACCGATAAGGCGTTGGCCCAGCACGACGATCATCCCGCCAAATCCCCCCATCACGACGAGCCTGGCCAGAAGAAAGGTCATCGCCGCGCCGAACCGCTGCCCCATCGGGCGAGACCTCTGGCCTCCCAGAAACAACATGTGAGCGCCGATCGTGCAGGGTTCGATGAAACCGAGCAGGCCAAGGCCAAATGCAAGCAACAGGGCCTGATAGGTGAGATCCATAAATGTCTTTCATTGTATGATAAGTTTGATGATGGGCCTTCCACCAACCATAAGGTCAAGCGCTGTTCTTGATGCCAAGCAGGCATTTGTATTTGACCGCGCGTTCAGTGGGTTCCGCCAACTTTCAAATCAGAGCAGCGAGCCCAAATCCGATCCGACGCTGGGATAGACGGCGGTCATCGACTTGAGCTGCTTTGCGGTCAGTCCCAACTTCATCGCCAAGCCGAAAAAGTTGATCAACTCACCATATTCCGGTCCGAATAGGTGTGCGCCGAGCAACTTGCCGTCCGACCTATCCACCAACACCTTTGCGGCGGCGGATTTTTCTCCAATTCGGTAGTTGGAATACCAGCCGCCCGTATCAGTGAACCGGACATCGACATCATAACCGGCCTCTTTGGCTTCAGCCTCCAACATGCCGACGCGGGCCAGTTCGGGTACCGTAAACACTGCGGTCGGGATGCCGGAATAATCCGGCAAGATCTTCTGATCCTTGAGCATGTTCGAGGCCGCGACCTTACCTTCGATCACGGCAACGGGCGTCAGCGGCATTCCCTTGGTATCGGCGGAATCTCCAGCTGCAAAGACGGCGGCGTTCGTCGTACTTTGCAGATGCGGAGCCACAACGATGCCCTTGTCGCCATACGCGACATCGGCGGCCTCAAGGTTCAGATCGGCAAGAGCGGCGATGCGACCCGCGCCATGCACGACCAGATCGGTCTCAATGGTCGTTGTGTTGTCGCCTGTCTTCACTTCAACGGCAAAACCCGCACCGGAGGTTGTGATCGAGACGATTTCGGTTTCTCGTTGCAGGTCCACACCAACAGCGGCACTGCGCGCGATCAGCATCTCGACCAGATCAGGGTCAAAAGCGTTCAGCGGGCGGGCACCGCGATCTACGATGACAGGCTCGGCCCCAGCACGTGCGGCGATATGCGCAAACTCAAAAGATACGAAGCCGCCACCGACAAACAGGATACGCTTGGGCAAAGCCTCAAGATTGAGAAAATCCGTGCTGTCGATCATCAGATCGGCACCGGCGAAGGTGACAGGTCTCGGGATCGCTCCAGCGGCGATAAGGAAACGTTTCGATTGATAGGACTGCCCGTCAACTTCGAGCGCGTTGGCACCGGTGAACCGCGCGGCACCGTGCAACGTCTCGACGCCGTTTCCGGTCAGACCCTTTTCCATCTTGTCCGGCACCGGATCGGTAAAACCACGTTTGTGAGCCATCAGATCGGACCAGTTGATCTTTAGTCCGCTGGGATCGATCCCTTTGCCGTCCATCAACCGTGCGGCATCGACGATTTCAGCGCCACGCCGCAATATTTTCTTAGGATCGCAACCACGCAAGGCGCAGGTGCCGCCGTAGGGCAGCGCATCCACGATGGCCACGCGCCAGCCTGCCGCACCGCATTTGTTCGCCGCCGCAACCCCGGCCATGCCCGCCCCGATAACGATCAGGTCATACGTCTCACTCATATTTAGATCCTTCTTACGTGTCTTTATCCGGCGCAGCAGCTAAGTTTTGCCACGTCCATATCGAAAGTCTGCGCGGCCAATTTCAGGCCCTCGACCGTCGTCAGATAGGGAAAGATCGTTGCGCCCAAGTCTTTGGTCGTCATGCCGAACTTCAACGCCATGACCAGTGTCTGGATCGTGTCCGATCCTTCGGGTGCGATGATTTGGCCACCAAGCAGTTTGTCGGTTTTCTTATCCGCCACAAGCTTGATCAATCCACGTGTGTCGCGGGCGGCAAGAGCGCGCGGGACCTGATCGAGTGGCACGACCGAAGTCTTCACGTCGAACCCTGCGTCGCGAGCCTGTTGCTCGCTCAGCCCGACCCCGGCAATCTGTGGATCGGAGAACACGACCCAGGGCATGGCAGAATTGTCATAGCGCTGATCATCGCCCAGAACGGCGTTCTTCACAGCCAATTTTGCCCCGTAGGCTGCCATATAGACGAACTGGTCGCGGTCTGTCACGTCGCCCGCCGCATAGATGCCGGGCACCGACGTCTGCATGTCGTCGCCGATGACGATGGACCCGCGCGCGTCGGTTTTCACGCCGACCTCGTCCAAACCCATACTGTCGGTATTGGCACGCCGACCTGCGGTCGAAACAAGATGATCCGCCGTGACCTCGACAGGCTCGCCGCCCTGCATAACCCGCAAGGTCACGCCCGACGCGTCACGTCTGACGTTCTCATAACTCAGGCCGGTCAGCAGGGTGATCCCCTCGGCGGCAAAAGCGTCCGTCAAAGCCCCGGACACTTCCGGTTCGGCACCGGGAAGCAGGTGTGACCGTGTCACCAGCGTGACCTTCACGCCCATCCGGCTCATCATCTGCGCCAGTTCCGCCCCGATGTAGCCCGCCCCGATAAAAATCAGACTTTCCGGCAGGGTTTCAAGCTCCAGCAAGCTGGTGCTATCGAGTGCGCCGACCTCCTCGATTCCGTCAATCGTCGGCAGGACCGGATGACCACCGGTTGCAATGATCATTTTCATTGCGGTCAACGTGCGACCCCCGACGATGACGCCACCCTCGATCAGCCGCGCCGGACCAGTATCGATATAATCGACACCCGCGTATTCCGGCAGCAGGTCTGCGTATTTCTTCTGACGCAAGGTCGCGACCAGATCGTCTTTCGACTCGATCAGCGTGTGCCAGTCATCGAGTTGTGCGTGACCGGACAGGCCAGGAAACCGCTTGGCGGCATGTGCGCCATGGATCGCCTCAGCGGCGCGGATCATTGCCTTGGACGGCACACAGCCGACGTTCACGCAGGTGCCGCCGATGGTGCCATGCCCGACAAGTGCGACACGTTTTCCCGCGTCAGCAGCGGTGATTGAAGCGGAGAAACCCGCCGAGCCTGCGCCGATGACGATAAGGTCGTATCCGCCATTTCCATCATCATTCTTGTTGATATCTTTCATTTCAGCGCGCCTCGTGCAGATCAGAGTTTTTTCGTTTGGCAACGACCAGATAAATGATCGCACCAATGGCTATGAGCGGTGTCAGCATGCCAAGCATTCCGAAGAACATGCCAATCCCTGTGCAAGATCCCATCATCATTGTGTCGCTTCCTTGGATTTCATTTTATTGAGGTAGAAAGCGTAGACGCCGACAGCCACGAAAGCGCCGACCGTAATGCGCAGCGCGAAACGGAACTCGATCCAGATGATGAGGATCGACAGAGCAGCGGCAATCGCCGTCGCCCAGAGTTTCGGGTTCGGCCCCACGCGCCCGGCGCGCAGCCAGAGCGCTTGCGCCACGACGGCAAGGCAAAAGAACAAAAGCGGGAACAGCGCGTAGTCGAGCCAACCGGTCAAAGCCGACAGGCCGACACCGGCCACAACGACGACCAGGAGGGGTGTGAAGCAGCACAGGGCCGCAAAGAGTGCGCCACCCAGCCCCCATTTTAGCAAGCGGTCGGGGTTCTCAATGTTCTGGGTCAAGTAGCGCTCTTTCTTTCTGGAGAATGATTGGAAATCGAGGTGCGGCCATTGGCGGACCGCCGGAATTCACGAACGACAAGGAAGGCGAGCGCCACAACCAGTGCGACGGCTATCCAGCCAAGCCCCGACATCCACGCTGCGAGGCCGCCGAACGCCGCAGCAAGCAGAGCTGTGCCGCCACCGCAGCACACGATCACGACCGGAGTCGCAACTCCGAAACCCAGTAGCCCGCCCATAAGGTTGTCACGCATTGCAAATTTCCCCGTGGTTAGGACGCCGTGTCCGGCAGAGCCTGGGCGGGGTAGCCATTTGCCGCCACTGCATCGATGATGCTGTCCACGCTGGTCTCGGCATCATCGAAGGTGACACTGTAAACGCCCTGTCCATACTCGGGACCGTCAACGAAGTCGTCGATCTGGACCGATGGAACGCCGCGCATCGAACTGGCAACGATGAACGAACAGGAGGGGCAGGTCAGTTCGCCGACTGCAATCTCGACGGTGCGCTCTTCGGCAAAAGCCGCTGGGGCAAACGCAGCAATGGCCAGCGTTGACGATAACAGTACGTGTTTCATGATTTTGTTCCTTGTTTAGAATTTCAGAATGAAGGGCGTGATGTAGGGAAAGGCCATCGCTACCGCGACGATTGCGGCGGCGGCCCAAAGTGTCACCCGCATCACAGTCCGGTTGATTGGCCGGGCACAGGTGCCATCGGCGCAGGCGTCCGTATTCACCGGCTTGTATGCCTTGTAGAACCCGTATCCGAGAAACGCGGCACTTAGCGCGAAAGTGTACCATTTGTAGGCATAGAACGCCCCGAGCTGCGCGATGAAGACGCCAGTCACGCCGAAACTCACCAGCACAAGCGGCAGAATACAGCACGAGGTCATCGCCAACGCACCGAGAACGCCGAAGCCGGTCGCACCCCAGCCTTTCGCGGTGTCATCGCCAACCTGACGCACGTGGCCGGATTTATGGTCTGAAATACTTTGCTCCATCGAATCGCCCTTGTTCTGTTCTTTCCATCGTTCTACGGTCTGTAGTTGATACAGGCTCAAGGGATTTCTGCGGATAATGGATAACAGAAGCGTGAAAGCACTCCGGCGGGTCGATCTAGCACGGGCCACGGGCTGCAATCTCGAAACCATCCGCTACTACGAGACGGTCGGTATCATGCCCGACCCACCGCGCACCGCAAAAGGGTATCGAAGCTATGATGATATTCATGTCAAACGGTTGAAGTTCGTCATGCGGTCCCGCGATCTCGGTTTCTCCCTGGAAGAAATTCGCGGGCTGCTCGGGTTGGTCGATGACCGGTCTCAAACCTGCGCTCAGGTCCAGACCGTTGCTGAGACGCATCTTGAAGATGTGCAGGCGAAAATAGCCGATCTCACGCGGATCGAACGTGTCCTGTCGGAAACCGTCGCTCGATGTACAGGCGACGCCGCACCAGAATGTGCGGTGATTGACGCACTTCTCGAAGGTTAGTCCACCCTGAAAAAAGGGAACAACGGACCTTCGTGCATCGCGCAGCGAAAGCCCGGAAAGTCCGCATCTTACCAGTTCGTACACGATGCAGCGAACGGCAGGTGTACGGATAGGGAGGGACTTCTGAGAATTTCATCGTACCAGCCATATGACACACCAATGTCGCCTCTTTCACTCGGCTCAAGGGTGACGGGAGATAATATCGCAGAACGAGCCCCTTACTGGCAGCCTTAGCGGGGGATTCTGCCCCCTCCGGAATTCGACCCCACTTACCGATCAGGCGCCGCTTCAAGGGACGTCTCGAACCGCTTGTCCGCCGCCACTGCTTCTTTCAAGAGCGCGTCGAAATTGTCAGGTGGATTGCCATCTTCCAGCATCCCTTTGAACGTCGCATAGGCATCCGTCTTGCTGCCGTAGGCGCGCAGGGTCTTGTCGTCATTCACCCATGCCACCACGATGACCTTCGCATCGCTGTTGAAGCGGTAGAACAACCGATACTGCTGGAAGAATTTCGCCCGGAACCAGTGCTTGCGGTGGTCGCCGAGTGTGCCGCCTTGCCGGAAGGCTGCGGCACCCGGATCTGCCGGTATGGCCTCGGTCACCAGCTTGAAGATGGCGGCCAGCCGTTTCGTGGAATTTTTCTTGCGCCAGGTCTTGGGATCGCGTGCCTTACGCGCCTCGACCTCCAGGGTCAGCCCTTCGAGCTGGTCCAGAAAGAGCGGATGCGCATAAATCGACCATCCGTTTACGACAAGGGGCGCTTGGGCGGGCACGCTATCGCCGCTCATTCATCCTCGAGCGATAGCGGCGCATCGAGATCGACGTCAACGTCTCCGACCAGTGCTGCAAGACGGTCATGCAAAGCCCCATCGAACGCCCGAATGCGGTCCGGATGCGCCTTGATATCGGCCTCGACAAAATCGAGAAAGGCTCCGACCACGGGATCTTCCTCGTCGCTGCGCACGGGCTCGATATAGACCCTGCCACTCGGCTCGGTACAGTAGCGAATCTGGTCGCCCTTGCCTAGCTTGAGCTGCTTGCGCACACCCGCCGGCACGGTCGTCTGATACCGATCCGTGAGTTTCGAGACATCTTGTGCGAGCGCTGTCATGGCAGTCTCCTGAAAGAACGGGGGGTCTTTTCTGCCTGCGATAGGTAATGCATTTGCATTGCCTTGTCAAGACAAGCCGCAGGATCTGCTGTCGCCGGGCAGGCCGATGAACCGTCCGGCGCAGCACCTAATTTCGCCTCGCCAGGAACTCCGCCAGCACGGGACTGGCCGCGCCTTTCGCGGAGCTGAGCAGCTCCGAGCCCGCGAGCGTCGCTTTCGACAGGCGCACGAGGCCGCCGGTTTCCTCGATGCGGTAGCAGCGGCGTTTCTGCCGGCCCCGCCTGTAGTGCGTCGCGGTGACGATCTGGCATGTACTGCCATCGGTGAGCGTCACGGGCGTTGCGAGCCTGATCTTGTCGCCTTCCTCGTAGTCCGGGATCGCAGCCCAATCCCGGCAGCGCTGGCGCCAGGCATGAGCATAGCTGTCTGGGTCTTTCAGCTCGGACAGCAGGGCCAATAGGCTCAGTGGCGCGCGGGATTCGACCGGTCCCGCACTTTCCTCCATGTCCTTGTAGCCCCAGCACCCGTCATCGTATCGGGTGAGGAAGACAGCCCCGAAAGTGATGGAGCCATCCGCATCGGTGACATAGGTCGTGTCTTCGACAGGGGTGCCGTCGAGATTGGTGACCTTTGCCGCCGCATACCAGGTTGAGCCGACCTTGCAGGCCTTGACCAGTTCCGTCTTGCGCGTGTCGCCATGAGAGGTGCAGAGCCGGGCGATTTCCGCTTTCTCATCCGCGTAGGTCTGGACGCGGCCGTCGGTGTAGAAGAGCCATCCCATCTCAGAGTCCTTTCTCTCATTGGGGAAATTGTTGTCGCCAATGTCCCGAGAGGGCCGCAGGCCCGGCAGGGTATTGGCGATGCTTGTTTGAGAAAGGGCGCGTTACGCCGCCCTCCGGTCATCGATTTCCATCAGCGCATCGAGCGGCACGCGGTAGGGCTGCATGGCGTCGAAATCCTCGCAATTGCCGCAGTTCTGCACGATCGCGAAGGTGTCGCAGGCATCCTTGAGGATGACCCGGAAGGTGCCGCCGAGGCCCGAGGGCACGTCGTAGGTCCCGCCTATGAGATAATCCGAGGCCCGGCGCACGAAGACGCGGATGCTGTGGCCATCGGTGGCGAGCCGGATCGTCCCCTGCCCCCGGTCGATGAGCACCTGCACGTCATCCAGGATGTCGGTATAGAACTGGCCGATCAGATCGCGAAACGCCATGCGGCGCTGCGCCATCCAGTCGGTGTCCCGAAACGGGTTCATGCCGTCGGCGAAGGCGAAGGAGGGATCGGCCTGTTCGGTGGAGACGATGCGGGTGGTCGTGCCATCGATGCCGTTCGAGCGCAGATGCACACCATTGCCGACGATGAGGATCAGGGCGGGCCTGTCCACGGGCCCGTTCCAGTTGGGCAGGAAGGTTTTGCAGGCGCGCGCATGCGCGATCTGCGCCGCAACTGCGGAGGCAGAGAACTTGAGAATAGCCATGGGGATGTCTTTCTGTTCGGTTTGGAAGGGTCGACCCGCGCGCTCGGGATGCTCCGCGCGGGTCACTTGATGCGTCAGGCCGCTTGCGCGACCTCGCTGTCAGGCTCCGTGGTGTCCGCAGTGGGCTCCGCCTCATCACAGGCGACACCGGCGGTCTGCATCATTGACGGGCACCAGGCGGCCACGGCAGCGCGCTGCGCGTCCGTGAGCGTGGCGAAAGGCTCGGCGAAGAGCTTGTCGCAGAAGGCGACAATCTCCTTCTTGCTCGACGAGGCCAGCGTCACCGCCTCCTGGGCGAGACCCAGATCCTCACCGAGGATCTTCAGGAGCCACGCCTTTTTAAAGCGATTGAAGAGCGCCGCGTTCGGCGTCCAGTGGGCGCGGATATCGGGCATGATCTCGATCTCGAACGCATGCATCAGGCTGTCGCGCGATCGGTCCCGCGCGAAGCAGGACTGCGTGGTGCTGGCGGTGGCATAGGCGACGAGCTTGGCCTTCTCGCCGGCCTTCAACGCGCGAAACGCCGCAAACTGATCGGCGGGCGCGCGGCTGTCATCGAGCCAGGACAGATCAAGCGCATCATGCGCCGCCGCCACTTGCTCGAGCGAGGTCTCGTCGATCTCGTCCATCTTAGCGTGGCTGCGGTATTCCTTGCGGGCATCGACCTTGATCGCCTGAGTCACGGCAATGCCGCTGGCCAGAACGTCGCTCACCAGCTTGAAGAGCGTCAAATCGAGCGTGGCCTCAGGATGCAGCGCCATCGCGGCCCCAAGCGCCATGGCCCGCTCGGTCTTGAGGTCCTCAGCAAGTGAGGCTGGATAGGTGATTTCGCCGGCGTCCGGGGCCTCCTCCCCGGTCGGGTTGGCCGAGGAGCCGCGCGCGCCCTCCTCTTTGACGGTGTCTTCCGGGCGGACGAGGCCAACATGGAGCGTGATCTGCCCACCCTGCCACGACGCGATCACCCCGGACCGCGCGAGGTCCTCAGCGCTGTAGGCCTCCTGCAGATCGCGGGCTTCCTCTTCCAGAGTGTCCACGCGGTCGTAAAGCGCATTGTAGGCATCGTCTTCGAGCCCCTCATCCTCCATCTCGAGCTGTAGTTGCTCAAGCTCGGCGGTGATCTCATCCACGCGCGTCTGGGCGGCCTCATCGGGCTCGATTGGGCCGGGATAGACACGGCCGTAGTCGGCCATGGTCGCGTAATCATAGCGCACCATCGCATCGGCCCAGGCAAAGCCCAACCTCATACGGGCCTCTTCGGCAGCGGCACCGAGCTTCTCGAGCAGGATGGTCTCGACCAGCGCCGCATTCTCGAGCACCGAATGTTCCTCCAGCAGATCGGCCGCGACAGCGCCGCCGCGGGCCTCGTAGTCCGCGCGCACGAAAGCCCCGATGTCGTCGCTGACCTGCACGCCGCGGGATTTGAGAGCCTGACGCACCGTGTAGGCTTGCAGGTAGCTGTCTTCCTTGGTGAGAGCCTCGTAAACCTCGCGCTGTACCTCCTGGCTCGGGTGCTCGGCGAAAGCTTTCATCGTGTCGAGCGTGATCACCTTGGCCCGGGCCGCGGCGCGGATATCGGGGTGGATCAGGCCATAGCGCAACCGGCCTTTCACGGCCGCCACCGTGGTGCCGAAGGTCTTTGCGATCGTTTCGGGAGATTGGCCATCGACCTCCATCATCCGGGCGAAGGCCTCGAACTCGTCGATCGCGTTCATCGGCGCCTGGGTGATGTTCTCGGCGAGCGACAGCGCCGTCGTCACGTCGCAATCCTCCGGCAAAAGGCGGCAGTCGATCTTGGTTTTCGCCGTGAACCCCTTGCTGGCCTTGTCGGCGATCAGCTCCTTCAGGGCTGCATGGCGCCGGCCACCGGCCAGCACTGCATATTTGCCGTCAAGCTTCTGGACGAGGAGCGGCTGGAGCAGGCCCAGCACAGCGATGCTGGCCTTCAGATGCGCGATGTTCTCGGAGTCATAAGTTTCCGGCGAGTTGCTGCGCACATTCGCGGGATGCGGGACCAGATCGCCGATGGCGACGGTGAGAGGGGCAAAGCTTGTGGTCATGGGATATCCTTCCAGGTGGGTGAGGTGTGGCCCGCGCGCGCGCGTAACCAATCCCCGGCTTCAGGGATCACCACGACAAAAGGCCCGCTTTGCCTTTTTGAGGGGCAGCGGGCCTTCATCGTCTCAGATGTCAGGGGGAGGAGTCCCCTGCCCTTCTACCAGTCGCGCGCCAGCATGATGGTCAGCACGCGCATGGTGGTGGCGGGATTGTCCGGAGTCTCAGCCCCGTAGCGGAAATCCGAGTCTGCTTCATAGAGATCGATTTTCCAGAACACGGTTTCGCCACGGATCTCGACTGCCCCGAAATCGTGCCATCCCTCGGGATCATTCTCGGGCTCGAATGCGGCAAACTCACCTGTCGCCTTCACCGCCTCGGCCATGAAGCCGTCACCGGCCTCCATGAGCGAGCGGGTGACATGCATCCGGCCCTGGATGGGCTGCGCGGGCGGCACCCCAAGGCACGCGAGCTTGCGAAACGCGTCGTTCTGCACCGCGATCACGGTCGGATCCGGACGGTCTGGCTGGGGTTGAACATTCATGGACATGGGGATCTCCTTTGAGAAGTTGAAACACACTTCCCAAAGCCCGCTTTCACTTTTCTGCTTGGCGGAAGGACCGAAGCAAAAGGCGCCTTACCCGAACAGCCCTCTGGCTCTGTAATTCGGGTTGGGGATGGTTTCGATCCAGCCGCCCTGTTCCTTGATGCTCTCGAGCGCTGCCGAGAGCGGATAAGCGCCCTCGGACTGGCTCCACCAATAGGCACCGCGCTCGAAGGTGATGATCCGGCTAGCGGCCGTCTTCGAAGCAGGCCATCCGCAGCGTCTTGGGTTCCTTGCGTGACATGCGAGTCTCCGTTCTCCGTGTGGTCAGGCGGCCTCGGCACTGCGCCCTGCCCTGCCCGTCTCTGATCTGGCGATCAGGTAGTCGCAGGCCCGCTGCGCGTCCGCGGCGTGCCGGAAGATCGCACCCTTGTCCGACCGAAGAACGCGCAACCAGTTGTGCAGGTAGGCGGCATTCATCTCGAGCGTATGCGCCGTGAAGCCGAGCGTCTGACCCAGGAACACCGAGGTCAATTCCGCGACGATCTCCTCGCGCGCATAGGACGTGTTGCCAAACTTCGAGAACCCGAAATCACGGTTCAGCCGATGCGGGGCTTTCGTGGCATGGGCCAGCTCATGGGCCCAGACCCCGTAGAAATTGCGCGGGTCCTGGAACCGCGTGATTGACGGCATGTAGACCTTGTCCACGGGCGGCAGGTAGTACGCTTCCGTTCCTGTGAAGACGGTCGTGATGTCGATGGCATCGAAAAACGCCTGCATGTGTGGGATGGGCTCGGACGGCGGGTGTTCGGGCGCTGACTCAGGATCGGGGAAGAAGCTTTCGGGCAAGCCCTCGATCTGACAGGCATTGAACACGCGGTAGGATTTCTGAAAGCGAAAGATGTGGGCTTCCTCGGAGCGATCATCGCCATCGCTGCGGTCGTCCTCGCCGCCCGTGTCTTTCCGGCTTTGGCCGTAATAGACGACAACAGAGGATTTCTCGCCCTTGCGGACCTTTGCGTCCAAGGCATTGGCCTGAGGCAGCGTCATCCAGAAGGGCGAGCTATGGCCCGCCATCACGGTGCGCATCGTCAGCAGGAAGTTGTTGACCCCCTGGTAGGGTTCCCCGCCCACGCGCAGGGGACGAGAGCTGCCGCTTGCGGTCCAGGGCTTTCGCCAGGGCAGGACGCCGCGCTCAATGATACGGATGATTTCGTTTGTGATGACCTCGGAGGCATCGAATTTGGGCGTGCGGGATCGGGCCATGGCTGGCCTCCTTTCGAGTTTTGGTGAGAGTAAGTGGTGATCAGGTTGACTGACGGGGCCGCGGATCGTTGACGATCCTCGCGCCGAGCCCTTCGACCATGTCGATGTAGGTGGTCAGTGAGACGGAACTTCCAGGGCCCCAGGGTTCAGGGTCGATCGATCCGTCCCGTGTCACCCGCGGCAGGTTCGCGAAGGCGATAACATCGGTGACGGGTCGGATATCGATGAACGGCGTGCCGCGCGAGACTGCAAGAGTGGCCAAGGAAAGCGCTCGATCGGCGCAAAGGTCGAAACGGTGGTCCAACCAAGATGGATGAACGTGCCGCCCTCTCCGCAGATCACATGCGCGTTCGGCAATAACGCCGCCTGCTCCAGATAGCCGAGATCACGCAGGACGATCCCACGCTCGCGCCGCTGTGCCAGCCCCGTCTGGCCGGTTCGGCGTGGTTTCTTGTGTCGCCACCACGAGGCAGCGGTCGCGCGCAACACGCGCAAGACACCTGTTTGCATCGGAATGCCCCTCATCAGGAACGGCAGACCGGAATCCGGCCCGGACCCATCTGAGGGACCCCAAAGGCCCTCATCCGTCAGTCACAAAACCCGAAGGACACTTTCACTTTTTTCGGGCATTGACCCTGTCCTGGCCAATTTCAGCGGATCCTCACCACACCGCGCCATGCCTGCGTTTTTGTCGAAGCCATTGATTTGGAACAGCAGAGGCATTTGGGGACGCAAAATCGGCAACGGGAATTGGCAAAATCTTGCACAAGTTGCTAAATTATCGTTATTTGGCAGATAGTTAGCAGATTCATCAGATCGGCAAGATATTTTTCTACAGCCCTGCCTACATCTGCGGATGCGTAACATCTTTTAATCTTACCCTCTTACGCCGCTTGCCCGCTGAGCCTGCCATAAAAGCTACGCTCAAGATGCAGCTCCCCTGCCCCGGCTTTCTCGACCATGCCGCGCAGATATCCGCCTGGTGAGGCAACCTCGCCCGCGCTGTGCTTCTCGAACACAAGTGCAAACGCAGCCGTGGCCACCTGAGTGCCCATTCGGTCCTGAGCCACGTTCCAAGCATGCTCCGAAATCCCGATCATCGGCCTGAGTTGCCCGGCAACCCGATGCAGATCGCCCCAATCCTTCAGGAATCCGCCCATATTACGCGCCCAGGACGCGAACTCTGGACAGGCCTGCATGATTGTTGGCAGGTCAAGCGCGGTTCGCTTCTTGCGCACCTCTGCAACCCAGTCTTCCAGTTCCCCATCAACCCGCTCCTCGGGTCGTGCATTGGGCACGACATCCGCCGCTTCCTCTTTTTCAGAGGAATTACTTATTACAGGAATAAGTTGATTTGTAATTAGTATATGAGGTTCAGAAATGACTTCCCTGGGGTTCATTTCTTGAGTCTTCTTCATAACTTGGGCGTCATTTTTGTCGGTGTTTTCCACAGGGTTTATCGCACCAGTCGCCTTGAGATAGGCCGCCTCGACTCGTTCCTGAAGTTCCTTGAACCACGCCAGTAGTCGCTCCAGTTGTTCAGAGGCTTGATGGCGGCGCGGAAGTCGGTCCAGAAGCTCCTCGAAGAGACCCGTGAATTGCGTCCAGGGCCCGCGCAACGCGCCGCTTACCGCCGCCTCGATCCGCGCGCGGATCATCCGGCGCGCAACCGTGATCTGACGCTTCAAGCGCTGGCAGAGCTCGCGCTCGGCCTGCAACTCGGCCTGCAGCTCTTCAAACTCCTCGACTCGAGCCGAAAGCGGCGACAGATCGAAGCCGTAGGCCTCGACGATACGCCCCTCAGCGTCTCTGCGGCCCCACCGTTTGCCATTCGGGCTATCCTGGAAAGAGATCACACCGTTCTCTGCCAGACGCCGCGCATGACGCTTCAGTGCCGACAGAGAGAAGCCGGTCTGTTCCATCAGATAGGCGTTAGAGGCCCAGACGATCGGGCGCTGCCCCTCCTCCCAGTCCTGGGCCTGCGTGAAGGCCCCCAGTGTATCGAGGAGCATCATGTCGCCGGCCTTCAGACCGATATGCGCTCCAACGCGCTTGAGCGCGACAAATGCCCGCGTCTTGGGTACTGCTACCCGTTCACCGGCTTGGGCAAGCTGCTCAGCAACCCCAAGACCCGGTGTCGGCTTGCGCCAACCTGTATGTTTCATGCCTGTATCTCACCTCCGGTTGTGTGGAGGCAAAAGAAAGCCGTTCGCTCAGAAGCGTTCGTCGTTGACAGTGAATCCTGTGAGACTTATCTTGAAGGTGACCAAACCATTAAGATCAGCTCTCAGGCCACNGTGTGGAGGCAAAAGAAAGCCGTTCGCTCAGAAGCGTTCGTCGTTGACAGTGAATCCTGTGAGACTTATCTTGAAGGTGACCAAACCATTAAGATCAGCTCTCAGGCCACACCGCTTGGGGGCTTTTCTTTTGCCGTTAATTCACTTGTCGTTCCTTTTTTGCTCCTTGCCTCATCGTTCCGAAGAACATCTCACCAACGCTGTCTTCAGTCGGTATCCTTCTCCGCGTCTTCGACGTTCAAATAGCTTGCGACTAAGTCTCCAAGCTTTTCGAGACGCTCTTGGTCAATCGGCACTCCTGCAACCTTGATTGATAGGTTTCCATCGACGGAAGTGACCGAAAGATTTCGGTTGCCCACCTTGCGCTTTACGGTGAGTTTTTGGGGCTTTGTCTTTGGTTTTGGCTTGGCTTTGTTCGTTCTCTCCAAGCTCGCTAAGGCACCCTGTAAATCGCGAAAGCTCATGTCGTAGACGTTCTTGAACGTGTTCAAGATTTGATCCTGCGCAGCGAAAACGGACCGTGCTCGCGAGACTAGGCTCTCATGCACACCAATTTTCTTGGCGAAGGCCACAGCTGTCAGTTTCTCTTCGCCAGAAGCCAGCGTCTCATACATTTCACCAATCGAAACCAATCGCTCAAAAGGGCTGAGATTCTCGCGCTCCTCATTCTCGCGAAACCGCAGAAACAACATTTCAAACTTGCTGTTCTCAGCGTTTCGCGCGTCAGGCGGAGCAAGTATTGCACGAAGGGGTACACCGAGCTCTGACGCGGCAGCCAGTCGGCGGCGTCCTGTCAGCATCACGAATGGAACCCCCGCGATATTCGACGGGTCCAACGGATCCGGCTGCCAATCCGGATCCTCCGGCCACACTAGAATGGGCGTGTCCTGCCCGTTCGAAGCGATGCTGTTTACCAAAGACCTGAAGGCTTCCTGGGACATCCAGTCTTGTCGGCGGTCGGTTCCCATTGGATCGGAGATTTGATCTGGCGACAGGCTTATCTCATGGCGACCGTTGAGGATATCCAAACAAAGCTCGGCTCTGCTTCGCTCTACTGCAGCTTGCGACTGCGCAAGCGCTCCTGATTTCCAGGCACTGCCGGCCCCCTTGAAAGGAGTCGAAACAGCATCACTCGATTCTGTCCTGCCTTCGGAGCCGCTCGCACGTTCCTTGTTTGTATCGAGATTGGTAGCCTTGCTGACCAGCGACCTTGGAATACTGCGTTTCATGCTTCACCCTCGCCGTCATCTTCATAGAATTCGTCCATCCAAGTATTGGCGTAGCCACGTTCGAGTCCTGGCCAGAGTCGCGATATTATGGCGTCGTTCACGGCGTCGGCATTCGTGATGAACCGGTTGATCCCCTTGCGCTTTCCCGGCGTGTCTGGCTCGTATTCGTATACGGACTGATAGACGTCCGAAGCGTTCGAGATCGCGTCGGAACGCAAATAAAACACGGGCAGAATCTCCGTGGGGCAATGTTCTAGCAGGTTTCCGATGTGGTTAAGATCCTGCGCATTGGACCGTTGAACGATCGTTGGCAACAGCATGTTCGCACCGGTTCCGATCTCGATCCTTTCATGGGCCAGGATGTGCTGAAGCATCCCAAGCAGGCCAGTCACAAAGGTCGACAACGTCGCAATGTCGAACCCCTTCATGGTTTGCGGTATGACCAGCGAAGTAGACGCAATCACGTTATTCAACTGGAACAGTGTGAGCGCGGGTTGATAGTCGATGATGATGACATCCAGCGTCTCCGCTAGTGCGGTGTCGAGCCGCTCCTGGTCGACCTTGCCGTCGACTACCAATTCGTTGGGTAGCGTTTTCGGTGGGTGGCCCGCTTTCCAGCGGTCGATGGCATCGCGTAGGTAGCGGTAAAAGCTCTTTCCGGCGGGGGCTTCGCGGACAAGCCGCGCAATCTGGATCTCGCCCTCGGATGTTTCGCCGTGAGCTGGAAGCAGACGCAGGCCTGGCCAGGAGGTCTTGAGAAGGAAGCTATCGAGCGTTTGCGCATCGTGGTCGGTATATGGCGCGTCTTCCGACTGAAAGAGTCCAGCAAAGTCCACCATGGAGGCGGTGTTTTCGTCGGGCATTTGGGGAAGGCCCTCTCCCCCGACGAAGTAGAGCGTTATTGTACTTTGTGGGTCAGCATCCATAACACCGACACGCATGCCGTAGTGCAAGCTGAGATACTGGGCAAAATGCGCGGCGCTCAGACTTTTGGCGGTCCCGCCTTTCTGGCTTGCAAACGAGATGACGGGCAAAGGTGCGTCAGGCTTCCGCCAGGCCAGGTAGTCGTACGGCCGCTTTGCCGAGGCTGCCAGAAGGGCCCGCATGTGCATCAATTCTGAAAGCGTGAAAACACGCTCTCTTCCAACATATTCTCCTGCGGGAAAGTCATCGCTCGAATTGGCGAACTTGGTCAGATACTGAATACTCACATTGAGAAACCTAGCGCACTGGCGCATGGACCAGGTTCGCTTGATGCGCTGACGCAAGGTGAGTTCCTTGTTCACTGCCACCATCGTGCGCTCAAGCCCACGTGACAGATCCGTCAAAAACTGTTCTAAACTACCGCTCATTTATAAGCCCTGACTTCGGTTGGGTCCGAGTTCGACTCGATTCTGCTTCAATGGTAGCACGGTTCTGAGTAAAAGATAAAGATACCACGCGCCTATAGGTTTCAGGCGCATATTTTGAGGCTCAGTGGCTCCAGAAACTCCAATCTTGAACGCGTTCAAGATTGGAGTTTAAGTCGGCTGACGAGAGCGAAGCCGATCAACCATGCATGTTTCACGCCGCGTCTTTCGGACCCCAGGAGATGACCGTCCTAGTTGGTGGCTTTGCCCATGTTTGCGTTGAAGCCGTGATCACAGATGCTCACCGTGAAGTAGCCAGCGCCGGTCTCCCCTTTCTGAATCTTCTAGATGCCGCCGCACTCGGTCAGCTTGCCTCACGGGGAGCGTCCGGCGACGCGTTGCGCGAAGGCCGTCCTGTTCGACCTCGCGACGGGTTCGATGGTAATTTCCAGGTCGGAGGTTAAGATGGAGATTGAGCCGAAGCTTTTGGCGGTTTCATTGTCGGCGCTTGTGAAACTGATGCAGCCCGAAGGGTAGCTGCGCGGTTGACCAAGGCCTGACCACGCTGGATGCGAAGCGCCGCATAGAAGGGTAGGGGAGGAAGATGGGCCACAGCCGTTGTAGACGGGGCGGCCGCTGCGATGTGCATTCCATGCAACCGGTACGCACCGGGAGACCTGCGGGGACCGGAAAAAATGCCACAGGGAAATGCGCGGCGTACTTAAAACTGAACAAAACAAGTAGACCCCTTACTCTCGTGCACGCGCGCAACAAGCGTTGCGCTATAGTGCTCTCAACAGCCCGATCCCTTGCTCAAGAGGCATTGCACGAACGCCTTCGGCCACGGGGACGTCATGCTCTCCGGCGTAGATCAACAGCTTCCGGCTGGCCTTGATGTCTTCCGCGCCCACATAGAACCCGCGCGAGACCTTTGGCGCAGTCGTGCGCTTGATCTCAACGGCCCAGATGTCGCCCCCAGGCAGGCGAAGGACCAAGTCAAGTTCAGCTCCGGCAGAAGTGCGATAGAAGAAGGGTTCGGTGCCGGTTGGTGCAGCGGCAAGAAGGGCCTCGATACAGAACCCCTCCCAACTGCCGCCAACGACGGGGTGCCCGAGCAAGCCCTCGATTGTCCCAATGCTTAACAGGGCATGCACGACCCCGCTGTCGCGGACATAAACCTTTGGCGATTTCACCAAACGCTTGCCGACATTCTCATGCCAGGGCTGCAGTCGCCGCACCAGCATGAGATCAACGAGCAGATCGAGGTAGCGTCCAATCGTTTGGCCGGAGACGCCCAGCCCCTCGGCGAGGGCTGCAGCGTTCAATAGACCACCTTGCACATGCGCAAGCATTGTCCAGAAGCGCCGCAAGGTTGCGGCTGGAATACGCGGTCCGAGGGCAGGGATGTCACGTTCCAGATATGTACGCAGAAAATCCAGACGCCAATCCATGCTGGCTTGATCGCTTGAAGCCATGAAGCTGTCAGGAAAGCCACCACGCAGCCAGAGCGCATTCAACTGATCAGCCCCCACCTCGGTAAGCTGTAGAGGGGGCATTTCGATATACCTGACACGTCCAGCAAGGGATTCTGCCGACTGTTGGAGTAGGACGTTGGAGGCTGATCCCAAGAGCAGAAACTGGCCCGCTCGAAAACCGGCCCGCCTGCGCTGGTCGATCTGACCACGCAGGCTCTTGAACAGGCCAGGCATCTGCTGCACCTCATCGAGGATGACGAGTTTTCCCGCCTGTTCATCCAGATATAGATCCGGTTCGGTCAGGATCTGCCTGTCCGCATCTCGTTCTAGATCAAGGTATACCGATGGTTGCTCCGAAGCGATGTCTAGAGCGAGCGTGGTTTTCCCAACCTGCCGGGGGCCGAGGAGGACAACTGCAGCTTGGCTCTCGAGCGCGGATTGCACAAAGTGATGAGTTTGGCGCTTATACATACCTTGCAATTACTCCACACGATGGAAGATTTGCAAGGATAAACTGCTTAGCAGGTAAAGTTGCCACTCAATTGGAGATGTCGCCTGATGTGACGAACAGGCTTAGCGTCAAAACTCACTCATAGTATCCCAAGCCGCTTCGCCCGCTCCAGCAACATCTTCACTGATGATGGCTGCCAGCTTGTCCGGCCGCGGGGTGTGCGCTCACGCATGTTCTCCAAGCGGGCGCAGATGGCCTGAAGCGTAATGTCGGGATCGGCGCCCTTGATACCCGCGACGATGGCGGGCAGGCGATCATCTCGCGCACGCGGGCCCGCGCGATCAAGCACGGTCGCGGGGAGGAACCCATCGCGGACGTAGGCGTTCACAGCGCGCAGCAGACGGCTTTGCGTCCAGCGCCGGGCCTCGGGTAGGGGGCCGTTGATGATGCGCACCACATCTTCCCAAGCCAGATCGGGGCGCAGCCGACGCACATGGGGCACCCAGTCCTGCGCAGTTTCATTCAGGCGTTCCATATATCCGTCCTGTCGCGCCAGTCGGACCTTGCGTAGCGCAGCCGGATCCCGGGCGCGCAGGCCAGGGTTTCCGCCGACCCGCCCCTTTGTTCGTGCGCTGGCAAGCCCAGCTTTGGTCCGTTCACGGATCAGGGCGCGCTCGAACTCGGCTGCTGCACCCAGAACCTGCAGCGTGAACTTGCCCTGCGGGGATCCGGTGTCGATCGGGTCCTGAATCGAGCGGAAGAAGGCGCCCTTTGCTTCCAGCCGTTCGATCACCTCCAGCAAATGCGACAGCGACCGCGCCAGCCGGTCGATGCGCACCACCACCAGCGTATCGCCCTTGCCGATCCGTTCCAGCACCCGCGCCAGCACAGGCCGCGCACGATCACCGCCAGAAGCCTGTTCCTCATGGATTTCGACACAGCCCGCTGATTTCAGCGCCTGCGACTGGGGCAGGGGGGTCTGATCCTCGGTCGATACTCGCGCATAGCCTATCAACGGCATCAAATCCTGCCTTTTGCAGTTTGGGATACGGCTAATAAACGACCGTTTGTAAACGAATGCAAGGGCGTGCACTGTGGCGCTGCTCAGCAGAGAACCCTTGGTTTCCATACGCTGAGCGCGATCAGCGAGCTCTCGCAGACCATCGCGCGCCCGTGCTATATAGGGTGTGCAGGCGCACCCTGACAAAACACTTGGGTAAAATGCAAAAGTGCCGTATTTTGCACACATGAAGACTCAAGTATCTATGCAGTATGATAGTTTTTACGATCCTCTAGTGGATGCGATGGGGCTTGAAGAGACGTCTGAGGACGACCTGTGGTTCCTGCCCGGTCCGATAGAAGAGGAGCCGGATTTTCTGCCGCCCAGACCAAGGGCAGAGTTGCGTGAAACTGAAGTCCTCGACGATTGGCGATGCGCTGAGGCGGGCAGTGCCGCCCGTCTTGCCCGCGTGGCTGGCCGGATCGGCGCGCTGGACGACCGGCTGCGCCGTGGCCCGAAAGGTTGGCGGCACAGGCTCGCGCTGATGGAGGCGGCAGACCTCAGCTGGTTTGTAGGCGACCGAATTGGCCCGGATCGGCTGGCGCTCTGGAAATCCATGCGCTTGTCCGGCGTGCAGGACGACACCGCGGCGCTCGCGCGTGTCGGATGGGCAGTGCGGCGTCTTACAGGCGGCCCTGGACCGGAAGTGGACCTGTCCGCCTTCCTCGACCGCCGCGACCCCGAGAACCTCGGCGTCGAAGCCGAACCCTTCGCGGATCGCGCGGGCGGTTGGCTCGATCTCATGGCGCAAGCCGCCGATCTTCACCCAATCACGCGCGCTTGCATGGGCTTCCATCTCTGGAGTCTCGCGGGCCTCGGGCAGCACGGCGACCGGATGGAAGCGGCGGTCACAGCCGCACGGATCGTGGCCAGTGAGGGCAAGGGGGCACTCTTCGCGCCTTTGGCCATGGGCGGGGCAGGAGGATTGCGCTTCGGTGGCCCACCCGCTGACCGTCTGTCTCGTTGGCTTGACGGGATGGAGACCGCATGCCTGACCGCAATGCGTCACCTCGATGATATCGAGGCATGGTCGGCGAGGGCGGAAGCCGAGATGAGCCCGCTTTCAGGCCGCACGCCCCCGGCCTTGTGCGCGGTACTTACCGAATGGCCGCTCGTGTCCGCTCCGATGGCCGAGGCCCTGATCGGCGCCAGCCGGGCTGCCGTCCAGCGCAACCTTGCTTGGATGGAAGCGCGTGGTCTGATCCACGAGATGACGGGGCAGGGGCGGTATCGGATGTGGAGGGTCGCAACTTAAGCCGTGCTCTTTGTCGGGGGGCCGACAGTTTATGTTAGAGTCAACGCTTCTGTCCGCCAAACTTGCAGAGAATTCGCGCATCTAGCCCAGTTTGACGAATGTTGCTCGAAGCACGAATGTCCGCACAGATGAAAACGAACCGCCCGTGTCCAGTCTTCGTCTCTTGCTGCGGCTTATAAATGCGTGGCCCAGCGAGGATGGCTCTCGTCAATGATCAAGGCATGGCTGTGCCTGCGATGTCCCCTTAGGTGGGGATGGTCGAGTGGCAAATTATCGTGGGTGTGCTCAAGCTCAACGGGATCGCCGGACGGCCAGAGTTTCAGCGCGGCGAGCATTCCACAAGCCGCGAGGAGCGCCAAACCGATCAACGCTGTAACGACGCCATAAACTGTCAGGAGCCAGCCCGACAGCGGATAGGTCACCAGCCAGCAGGCGTGGGATAGGGCAAACTGCGCCGCGAAGAGCGCCGGGCGGTCCTCCGCATGCGTGGAGCGGCGCAGCAACCGGCCGGAAGGAGTGAGAACGGCGGAATATCCGATACCCACCAATAACCACGCCACCAAGAGGATGGACCAGCCAAGTCCAGCGGTCAGGACCGTCGCACCCAATCCAAGAAGGGTTGCTACCATCAGTGAGGCGCCGCCGAACATTACGGGCCGGTCGGGCAGCCTGTCCAGCAGGCGCGGTAGGATTAGCGCCGCCGTCATGGAGCCCGCGCCAAAGGCGAACATCGTCCAGGCCAGCGCGCTCTCTGACAGGCCAAGAGAGCCGCGCACCAGAACGACTGTATTGACCAGCACCATCGCACCTGCCGCCGCCGCCGCGAGGTTCAATGCCAAGAGCCCGCGCAAGCGGGGCGTGGCCAGATAGATGCGGATGCCGCGCGTAGTGCGGTCATAGACACCGCGCGGCTCGGATGGGCGGGGACTGGGCAGCACGACCGAAACAACCAGAAGGGCCGATGCGGCGAAACCGAGGACCGTGCCGAGGAAAAGCGAATTGTAGGACATCACCGCGAGCAGAAGGGCCGCCAGCGTCGGGCTGACGATGTTTTCCAGATCGTAGGCCAGCCGCGACAGCGACAGCGCGCGGGTATAGCGCGCCTCTTCGGGCAGAACGTCCGGGATCGTCGCCTGAAAGGTCGGCGTGAAGGCGGCGGAAGCCGATTGAAGAAGGAAGATCAGGACGTAGACCTGCCAGACCTCGGTCACGAAGGGCAGTGCGAGCGCGACACCGGCACGCACCAGATCGAGCGTCACCAGAAGCGCGCGGCGCGGCACGCGGTCTGCGAAAGCCCCTGCAATGGGCGCGATGCCCACATAAGCAACCATCTTGATGGTGAAGACTGTGCCGAGGACCAGCGCCGCCCCGTCGCCCGAAAGATCAAAGGCGAGCAGGCCGAGTGCGACTGTGGCGAGTCCGGTACCCAGAAGGGCTACGACCTGTGCCAGAAACAGGTGCCGATAAGTGCGGTCGGAGAGAATATCGAGCATGGTCAGCCTCAGAGATATCGGGCGATCGCCCGCAACTCGGCGCGATCAGTTTCAGAACTTTCAACGTCGATACAATGGTCCATGTGATCATGGATCAGCGCACGCTTGGCGTTCGTCACGGCCTTTTCGACCGCTTGCATCTGCTGAGCAATCTCCAGACAGGGTTTGCCCGCCTCGATCATTTCGATCACGGCGCGCAAATGGCCGTCAGCGCGTTTCAGCCGGGCGACAAGGGCGGGATGGGTTGCATGGACTGGATGTTTTGTCATAAAGTAGTTCTATCCCCCCCGGGAGGATAGAACAAGATGGTGCCACGACGCACCACGCTAGAGACGGGCAGACGGGCAGATCCTATGGATACCTTGAGGACAGTTGTAAACGCCGCGTTTGCGACACTCTTATGTTTGGCCGTACTCCTCTGGTCTGTGGTGCCCGCAACCTCGCACGCACCCTCAGTCATCGGCGTCCTTCAAGAGCACGCAGAAATGGTTGCTGAGCACGGTCATTCGCATGGACTGGAAGAAGACCTCGCCTGGGCCATGCATGGACATAGCCATGACAGCATCGATCACGATCACAGTCAGGCGGTCGTGCCTGGCCCCGACCGATCGCCGCACCCGCTCGATATTTATAGAGCCGCATGGCCGTTGAGTTCGGCCACGTCGAACACCTTGCAGACATACCAAATCGAAAGACCTCCGCGCGTCTGATCGACTGCGTGCCAACAGCGCGCTGCATTCGATCATCAACACATATGCGGAGTTCAATCCATGAATACAGTCCACCAGGGCTGGACCGATCCCGGCATACGCCGGATCGTGATCCTGTCCTTCATTGCCCTTTCGGCGCTCGTCCTGGGTGCGGAAAACGCTCTTGCCCATGCCGTCACAGAAGGTGACGCAGGCTATATCCAGGAAATCTGGGGGGTGAACATCATCCCCTTCATGTATCTCGGCGCCAAACACATGGTCACGGGATACGATCACATCCTGTTCCTGCTCGGCGTCGTCTTCTTCCTCTACAAGATGAAGGATGTAGGCATCTATGTCAGCCTCTTCGCCCTCGGGCACTCGACCACGATGCTGGCCGGTGTCTGGTTCGGCTGGGGCATCAACGCCTACATCATCGACGCGATCATCGGCCTTTCGGTCGTCTACAAGGCGCTCGACAATCTCGGGGCTTATCAGCGCTGGTTTGGGTTCCAGCCGAACACCAAGGCCGCAACGCTGATCTTCGGCTTCTTCCACGGCACGGGCCTGGCCACGAAGATCCTAGACTACGAGATCGCGTCAGAGGGCCTACTGGCCAATCTTCTGGCGTTCAACGTGGGCGTCGAGCTTGGCCAGATCATGGCGCTTGCCGTGATCCTCATCGTCATGGGCTTCTGGCGGAAATCCCCAAGCTTCTTCCGCCAAGCCTACACCGCCAACGTCGTCATGATGTCCATGGGATTCATCCTCATGGGCCTGCAAATCACCGGCTACTTCGTAGCCACCTGAGAATTTAGGAGACCAAAATGTTTAACGCAAAAAAACCGAGCCTTGATGAGCTTCCCAGCTCCGCGCAGCTTATCCGTTCCACTGCCATTGCGGCGGCCAGCGCCGTTGCGATCCTTGTGACCGTCGTGCTGCCTGCCGAATACAACATCGACCCGACCGGGATCGGCGGGGTTCTCGGGCTGAGCGAGATGGGTGAGATCAAAGCCCAGCTTGCGGAGGAGGCCGAAGCCGACAGGCTGTTGGAGATCGAAGCCGAAGAGCAGTCGAGCCTTATGAACGATATCTTTGGACTTTTTGTCGGCACGGCATATGCACAGGACGCCGAAATCTGGCGTGACGAAACCACCTTTACGCTTGCACCCGGCGACAGTGCCGAGTGGAAGCTGGTCATGGAAGAGGGCCAGACGGTGGAATACCGAATGCTGGTCGATGGCGGTCGGGTGAATTTTGACATGCACGGCCACGGCGGCGGCAATTCGGTGACCTATGAAAAGGGCCGCGGTTCGACGGGCGACGAGGGCGAGATCATCGCGGCATTCGACGGCGAACACGGATGGTTCTGGCGGAATCGGGACAGCCAGCCCGCAACCGTGACTGTCCAGGTGCGCGGCGAATACACCGAATTCAAAGACGCAAGTTGACACAAGGGCAGCCACCCGCATGAAAAGATGCGGGTGGTTGCCTGGCTCCGAAACAGACCTTGGATGAGTCCGCAGTCTCGCCTCAGATTTTCCCCCGAAACCAACCTCGGGCATCTTTTGGCCAATCAGTGAGTACCCGCGTGGCAATGTCACGCCTATGTTACGGGATACTTCTTGACCTCCCCCTACTGGAAGCTTGCATAAGGATCGCATGATCTGCGTTTTCCGCCTCATTTTGATTCTTGCATTGAGCTTCGGTGCCGTGGTTGCGCCGGATGTATCGGCAGCGAATGCGGCTGAGGCAGCAATGGCTCAGATGGTGGGCGCTGAAAGCGGGGACGACCATTGCGGCGGATGCGATCCGATCGGATTTGCTGACGGGATAACCTGCGAGGGTGGGTGTACAGTCCCTTGTGGCGCGGGAACTACGGCCGGTATCGTAGCTCGTACGTCAGCGATGACGCTTGAGATGGCCTTCGGTGTTGTCATCCCGGTCGCGGGACCTGTGATCCCGATTGGCGCGGTTCCCTCCCTTGATCCATTTCCTCCCAAGCTGCCTGTCTGAACCTGATAGCGGCCTCGCTTGTTGCGGGGCCTGACCGTTGCCTTGGCCGAAGCTGGCTGAGTGCGACCCTTTCAGATCAAGGCAGAAGTAATGACCCTCAACAGACTGATTTCACGACGGCACGTGCTGCGCACCGGTGCCGCTTTCACGGCCATATCCACTCTGTCACCGGCACGAGTAGCGATGGCAGGTCCGACAGAGGACCCATTCTTGCTACGCGCTGCGGCCGGACAAGCCGCCCTGCGACCGGCACCCTACGGCCCTACCGACGTCTGGAGCTACAACGGATCCCTCCCCGGCCCCGAGATCCGGGTGCGGCAGGGAGACCGAATTCGGGTTCTGGCCCGGAACGGGCTAAATGAAGGGACGACGGTCCACTGGCATGGCATTCGCACACCCAATGCGATGGACGGTGTGCCGTTCCTGACACAGGACCCGATCCCGGTCGGTGGCGAGTTTCTCTACGAATTCGATGCGCTGGACGCAGGTACATTCTGGTATCACCCGCACCAGCGCAGTTCGGAACAGGTCGGGCGCGGGCTTTACGGGCCGCTGATCGTCGAGGAAGCAAACCCGATCCGCGTGGATCGCGATTTGACCTGGATGCTCGATGACTGGCGGATGACCGGCGACGGACAGATTGCGACAGATTTCGGAAGCCGGCACGACGCGATGCACGGCGGTCGTATCGGCAATTCCGTGACGATCAACGGCCAGATCCCTGACCGTATCGCGGTGCGATCCGGGGAACGCATCCGCCTTCGGCTGGTCAATGCAGCGAACGCGCGGATATTCGGGCTGGATTTCGGGGGGCTTGCGCCGGTCGTGGTCGCTCTGGACGGTCAACCCGTGTCACCTCATGTACCAGACGATGACATCGTGGTGGTCGGTCCGGCCATGCGTGTCGATCTGGTGATTGATATGACCGGCAAGCCCGGAGAGAGCCTGACCATCACCGATGTCTTCTACAGGGATCTGGAATACCGTCTGGTCGATCTCGCCTACGGGCCGGATCGGTTACGGGACGCGGTCCCGGACTGGTCGATGGAACTGCCACCCAACCCGCTGGCCGAACCCGATATGCAAGCTGCCACGCGGCATCAGATCATCTTTAATGGCGGCATGATGGGGCAGATGATGATGGGCGGCGGCATGGGGTCCATGATGGAGCAGATGCGCGAAGGCAACATGTGGTTCATCAACGGCAAAGCAGCAACGGGGCACATGATGGATCCATTGCTGGTCCTGCCGCAGGGCACGTCGCATGTGCTGCAGATGGACAATCGCACCGCGTGGCATCACCCGATGCATCTTCATGGACATTCGTTCCGTGTGATCACACGGAACGGGCAACCGACACGGCATCGCGAATGGCAGGACACCGTCCTGATGGCACCGGAGGAACGGGTCGAGATCGCCTTCGTGGCGGACAATCCGGGAGACTGGATGTTCCATTGTCACATCTTGGAACACCAGGCGGCCGGCATGATGGGCATCATACGTGTCGATCCTGGCACGACCAAAACCTGAAACAATCTCACGTAACGATCACCACGAAAGGAAAGAACCGATGAAGAAACTAATTGGACTTGCCAGTCTTGGCACCGCAGGTGCTGCCGCTGTCCTTGCAATGAGCCTGAATGCCGCGCCTGCAGCAGCGCAAGAGGCCACGCTCTACAAGAACCCGCAATGCGGATGCTGCGAGAGCTATGCGGACTACCTGCGCGAGAATGGCTTCACGGTCGAGGTAAAGCCGACCCATGATCTGGCTCAGATCAGCCGTGATGCAGGTATCCCGGACGATTTCCAGGGCTGCCATACGACCTTTCTGGGTGACTACGTCGTCAGCGGTCATGTGCCAATTGATGTCGTCAACAAGTTGCTTGATGAGCGCCCGGACATTGCCGGTCTGACACTTCCCGGCATGCCGTTGGGATCGCCGGGTATGGGGGGCGCGAAGCAGGAACCGTTCAAGATTTACACCGTCGAAGAAGGTGTGAACCCGACCGTCTATGCGGTCGAATGATTAATTGCGCGGACTGGTGCGATCCCGTGCCTGACCGGTTTCAAGGGAAAACAAAGGATGAAGTGCATGATGATGGATGGTGGAATGATGGGTGGCGGCATGATGATCGCGATGGGACTGGTTTGGTTACTCATCGTGGCGGTGCTGGTGCTCGCGGCAATCGCCTTGGTCAAATACATCCGCTCGGACAGCGGAAAATAGAAATGCGCCAAGATGCGGAATGAGGGCGACAGCAACGGCGACGGCCTGTTGTCGATGGGGATTGGTCTGGGGGCGTGCGTCCTGCTTGTCGTGGCATCGATAGTAGCACTCTCGTTGTATTTGGATAGCCAGAAGAAGGCACAAGCGACATGAAAAACACCATTAGGCTCGCCGCAGTCTTGCTCGCCACAACGGTCTCTCCCGTTTCGGCGGAGAGCGACTTGCGCATGGGCGAGCGTCTCTATCAGGAGAATTGTGCCAGTTGCCATGGCGCAAACCTGGAGGGGCAGCCTGATTGGCGCACCCGATTGCCGAACGGCAGATTGCCTGCCCCGCCGCATGATGCGTCGGGTCATACCTGGCATCATACGGACCGCGTATTGTTCGACATCGTGAAACGCGGACCGGCGGCGATTGTCGGGGCCGGTTATGAAAGCGACATGCCCGGATATGAGGGCGTACTGACAAATGACGAAATCACGTCGATCGTCGACTACATCAAGAGCACCTGGCCCGACAAAGAACGTGCCTTTCAGAGTGAGCGGACCCGCGAGGACCAGCAAGCAAAGCCATGACCAGCTATCGTGACAATATGACTGTTCCCACGCCCCGCCGGAGAAATCTCGGCTTTGTGCTGGTGCCCGTCGTGGCTTTGGCCCTTATGGTCCTGTTTGGCTGGGGGCTTTTCAGCGAGGGCGATGATCTGCCGTCCGCGCTTATCGACAAGCCCGTACCGGAGTTTGCACTCGCTCCGGTGCTCGGCCGCGAGGAAGGTCTTTCGACGCAGGACCTGATCGGCCATGTTTCGCTGGTGAACGTCTTCGCCTCGTGGTGCGTGCCCTGCCGCGCCGAACATCCGCTATTCATGGAATTGAGCGCCACGGGCGAAGTGCCGCTCTACGGGATCAACTACAAGGATCCGCCCGAACAGGCG
This sequence comes from Salipiger marinus, assembly GCF_035481585.1. Lineage (NCBI taxonomy): Bacteria > Pseudomonadati > Pseudomonadota > Alphaproteobacteria > Rhodobacterales > Roseobacteraceae > Salipiger > Salipiger marinus. The sequence goes on from NZ_JAYKSL010000025.1 coordinate 44,402, forward strand.
CGCGCCTGGCTAGACGAACTGGGTGATCCCTACACCCGCATCGGGGCCGACATAAACGGACGTGCGGGCATCGAGTGGGGTGTTTACGGCGTGCCTGAAACCTATGTCATCACGTCCGACGGCACCATTGCCTACCGCCATGTCGGCCCCATCACGCGAGCGATTCTGGAGGAAACCCTTTTGCCGATCGTCCGTGATCTGAAAACCCAAGCCGGCAAGGAGCCAACGCCATGAAATATCTAAAAACGGCGCTGCTCGTCTGGGCATTGTCCGTCGGCGCTGCGTTTGCCGGGCCGCAAGGCTTCGCACTGCACGACACGCCGCAGCCGGTGATCAATGTGCGCTACGAGACCGAGGACGGCAGCCGTGGGGACATGGAGGATTTTCGCGGCAAGGTGATCCTCGTGAATGTTTGGGCAACCTGGTGCGTGCCATGCCGGGAAGAGATGCCGACGCTGGATGCGCTTCAGGCGGAACTTGGCGGCGACCGGTTCGAAGTGGTCGCCCTGTCCATCGACCGGGCCGGATCGCCCGTCGTGCGGCGTTTCTACGACGAGATCGGTGTCACCAATCTCAAGATATATGTCGACAAGACCATGCTGTCGATGACCGCGCTGCGCACCGTCGGTCTGCCGACAACGATCCTGATCGACGCGCAGGGGCGGGAGCTTGGGAGACTGGTCGGCCCGGCCGAATGGGATGATCCCGAGATGGTCTCCTTCTTGCGAGGCTTTATCGAATAAGCGCCCCTGAAAGAGCGCCGCCCGCCCTTGACCGCCCAGTTATCAGAATGACCAGTACTCAAACTTCAGAAGGATTTTCCGGATGACCGACATATCATCTTCCAACGATGCGGGTGCCGCCGACATCGAAAGCGCAGGCAACTGGCCCCGGTGGTTGACGCGCAGACGACTGCTGTTCGTCGGTGCGGCAACCGTTATGGGCGGCGGCATGGCGCTGAACTGGGGATGGCTCACCGCGATCGGTCTCGCGCCTGTCTTGGTTTCGCTGGCACCCTGTGCCGCGATGTGCGGGCTTGGTCTGTGCATGAAGGGCGGGTCCGGCGGGAAATGCGACGATGCGGGTGGTGGCAAGCCCGATCAATCCGAAAGGTGATGCAGTTGATTGTCTATCTGACCCGGCGCGCCGCCTTGGCGACATTTGCGGCCACGATCGCCTTTCCGGCCTCCGCCGATCATCCGGGTGAAAATCTGGATGCCCGGATGTTCGAGATGGAGCCATACTTCCAGGCCATCGACGCGGCACAGGCCCCGGATTTCGAGTTGCAGAATGCGGAGGGCAATCCTGTGCGCTTGGCGGATTTCAGCGAAAGGGTCGTCATCCTGCATTTCATCTACGCCAACTGCCCGGATATCTGCCCGCTCCATGCGGAAAAGATCGCGGCGGTCCAGGCTTCGATCAACGACGGGCCGATGAGGGATCTGGTGCAATTCATCTCGATCACAACCGATCCCGTGAATGACACGCCGGACGTTCTGCGCGACTACGCGGACCGGCATGGGCTCGATCCGAGCAACTGGGTCATTCTGACCAAACGGCCCGATCAGAGCGACGACGCGACGCGCCTTGTGGCGCGGGACTATGGGCTCGAGTTCACCACGACCGCCGACAGCGACATGATGATGCACGGTGCGGTCACCCATGTCGTGGATATCGGCGGGCGGTTCGCCGCAAAGTTCCATGGCATGGATTTCAAGAATGTGAACCTGATCCTCTATGTCAGCGAGTTGATCAACAATGCCCAGCATCGACGCCGGGAACGCAGTTGGTGGGACCGGGTGACAGGGGTGTTTCAATGAGTGTCACCGCGACTGGCGTCATGCCATCTTCGGCGGATGGAATATCCCTGACAGCGCTACGTCGGTATTTTTCGGTAATCATCCCGGCCAATCTGATCTGGGAGTTCGCCCATATGCCGCTCTACACGATCTGGAACGAGGGCACCTGGGGTGAGATCGTCTTCGCCGCGGTTCATTGCACGGGTGGCGACATCCTGATTGCCATGAGCGCGCTGGTGCTTGCCTTGATGCTGACCGGCCGTGGCTGGCCCTTCGTGGCTCCGACGCGACGCTCGGTAACCGTCCTGACGGTGGTGTTCGGGTTGGGATATACGCTGTTCAGCGAATGGCTCAACATCGTGATCCGCGCGGCTTGGGCCTATTCGGACCTGATGCCGATCATTCCGGTCCTCGATGCAGGGCTGTCGCCCGTGCTGCAATGGATCGTAATCCCGCTGATTGCCTTCTGGTGGGCGGCGCGACCCTTCAGCGCCGAGCATAAAGCATGATGGATATTTCCGGCATCGGCATCTTCGCGGCCTTTCTGGCGGGGGCCATTTCCTTCCTGTCACCCTGCGTCCTGCCACTGGTTCCGGGCTATGTTTCCTACATCGCAGGCCAGCCGGATTTGCGCACGACGCGATCGGTCGGCCTGCGGGCACGCGCCGGGGCACTTGGCCTAAGCACCTGCTTCGTTCTGGGGTTCTCCACGGTCTTTGTCGCGTTGGGGGCCGGGGCCAGCGCGCTCGGGTCGTTGCTGCTGACTTGGCGCACTGAGCTCAACTATCTGGGCGGGGCGATCATCATCCTGTTCGGACTGGTCATGCTGGGTGCCTTCCGTCTGGAAGCGTTCTCGCGTGACACCCGCTTCACACTCGACATTCCGGGGGGTCGCCCGCTTGGAGCCTACGTCCTGGGCTTGGCCTTCGCCTTTGGATGGACGCCCTGCATCGGGCCGATCCTCGGCGCAATCCTGACGCTCAGTTCGACATCCGGCGGTATGTCGGACGGCATCTGGCTGTTGTCGATCTATTCCGCAGGGCTGGGCGTGCCGTTCCTGCTGGCCGCGCTGTTCACCGACGCCATCGCCGCACGGGTCAGACAGATCGGCAAAGCCGGTCGCTGGCTCTACAAGGGCGCGGGCGTCGCCATGATCATCATGGGCGTTGCCATCATGACCGGCCAATTGTCCCGGTTTGCCTACTGGCTTCTGGGAACCTTCCCATTCTTGGCCTCAATCGGTTAGTCTTCCTCGGCATTCCTGATGTGAAGCCAGATCAGTGCTGACCCGATGACAAGAAAGATCAGGTTGAGGAAGAACGTGTAATCGATGCTGAACCGGACCATTTCCTGAAGCGAAGGCCGCTCGGTCGGGATCATCCCTACGAGAGCGAACAGGTAATGCACCGTAATGCCCGCAGCGACCATGCACAGGTACAGCAAGCCTGAAAGATAGAGCGCATACTGCCAGCCGTAATATTTTGCGTGCACCCATATCACCGTGGCAGCAACAAGATCGGCTCCGAGAAAGGCGATCACGCCTCCGAACGACGCATCACGCGACCAGAGCATCGCAGCCAGGGGGACATTGCCCATCGACCCGATGAAGGTGAAGAAGGCCACGACCGGTGCCACCAGCGCGTTTTCAAGAACGATCAGGAAGCCCGGCGCGTCCTGCGCACCGCCATCTCCGACCAGAAAGATCGCGTTCCAGAAGCTCTGCGGCACAAAGACGGAAATGAAACCCGCGACCGTGAAGCCGAAGAGGATCTCCTTCCAGACCATCTTCCATTCCATGAAGAAAGCGCGGGCGATCCGGTCCCATCCTTCGCGGGACAGCAGTTTGTCGCGGAACGAACCCTTCATGGTCTGGTCCCTGTCCATACCTTCGTCGGACTGGGCCTTCTCCGCATGCTCTTTTGCGCTTTCGACAAACGACCTTGGAAGCCATATCAGGGTGAGGGCATAGGCGTAGATCGTCATCAGGATGCCAAGCATGAAATTTGCCACCATGAATTTCCAGCCCAGCAGGACCAGAAGGACGATTCCAAGCTCGATCACCAGATTTGTCGATGAAATCAGGAAGGCGATCGAATTGACCGGATGCGCACCCTTCACGAGGATCGAACGCGACGCGGCAAGAGCCGCGAAGGAACAGGACGATGACACAAACCCAAAGAAGCCGGCAATGCCTGCCTTCCTGGCACCACGGTCGCCAAGAACACGCGCCATCTGATCCCGTGTCACGAAAATCTGGATGCCTGCGGAGATGATATACCCGAAGATGAGCGCCCAGAGCGCCTTCCAGAGCATGCCCGCCCCGGTCGTGAATGCTTCGATTATCTGGTCCATTCAGCTTGACCCTTTTTCGCAGTGCTGTCCGACTTGCGCATCTATCGGGAGAACGAGTCCGAGGGATATGAAAACGGCACCCGCCTTTCAGCCGATCAGATAGACCCTGATCGGCATCCAGATCCCCATGACCATCATCATCAGGTTCTCTGTGAGCGAGACAAAGCCGAGCGGTACGTTGCTGTCGCCGCCGACGCAGGCGCACTTCAATTCACGCTTGTCGATATAGACCGCCTTGAAAACCGATACTGCGCCAACAGTGCCGATGAACAAGGCCACCGGTGCCGAAAGCCAGGTCAGCGCCCCGGCGACCATGAGGATACCTGCGAAAGCCTCTCCAAACGGATAGATATTGCCATAACGCACCCACCGACGCGCCAGCAGGTCGTAGTTCAGGAACATGGTCGAGAAGCTCTCGACATCCTGAAGTTTTTGTACCGCCAGAAAGCACATCGAGATCGAAATGAACCATTCCAGCCCGCGCAGGGTGAAAATGTTCTCGAAGCTGTACCACGACAAACCGAGCGCCATCAGGAACGCGACGGCAAAGATCGTGATCACCGGCTGGTAGGACGTGTCCGAGCGTTCGTCTTCCGGCGCATCGATGCCGAAATGGACCCGAAGGTCGTCATATCCGCCGATCCGCTCGTCCCCGATCCAGGTTTGCGGGGTGGTTTCGACGCCGTGCTCTTCCATGAACGCGTCGGTTTCCTCACGCGTGGTCAAAGGGTGATCCTCGACTTCGAAACCCTTGCGCTCCAGCAGGTCCTTGGATTTGAGCCCATAGGGACAGAGGTGGTCGGGCATCACCATCCGGTAAAGCTTGGCTGTCTGGGTTGTGTCTCTTGGCATGTCATATCCTCCGTTTCAGGGTTCAGGCGTCGCAGCCATAATAGCCGCGATAGCCTGCCCGCAGGCCGGCATCGAGTTCGAGCACGAGGTTGGCGTCCTGCACTTCACCACTGTTTTCCAGCGCCGCAGCCCCGTCCGGCGCACTGAGGCTTACGGACATTCCTTCGGTGCTCAGGGTGCCGGTTGCGTCGGTTGAACCAAGACGCACCAGGTCGCCGCTGATCTTTGCCAGCGCCGCCGGGGCACCGTCGATCTGTCCTGTGGCAAGCACAGGTTTGCTGGTCGTCGTATACTTGAAGGTGCAGATGGCCCCATCCGGGAAAAGCTGCGCGATCTCATCGCCAGTCAGGAATTCCAGATCAAGGATGGCGATTTCGGCGGATGAGAGTGCCTCGTTCAGATCGACGATGCGGGCTGAACCATCCAGACCCTCATCAGCCGCGTCACCATTCGTGTCGATGTCATTCACCAGATACCGCATTTCGGCGATTTCTTTGTCTTGGGCAAAGATGATCTCGTCAGCCAGTTTGCGCACCCGAGGGTCAGAAATGTTGGCGCGGCTCGATGTCATGATCGCGATCGAATGGTGCGGGATCATTGCCTTCATGTAGCTGGTATCGCCCACGGTCACCTGGCTCCGGACCAGCCAGAGGGATCCGGCAAACACCACGGCGCCGCCAATAAAGATGGCAGCGTTGATCGCCTTGCTGGAGTACATCGACAGCATGAAGCCCAGCATGATGATCGCCATTATGGCCCCCATCAGCACGGCCATATAGGCGCGTGTTTCGGACCAGAAGATATGGCTCAGCAGATAGGTGTTGAGATACATCAGGATGAACATCACCACCGTGGATGTGGCGATCATCGCGAAAAAGCGTATGTATGTCATTGGAAACCTCCAGTCTCGAAAAATTGATGTCCTATAGAAGGAACAACATTGCTGCGCTGGAATGTTCCGTAGTTTTCGGGAAAGTTCGGCTTTTGCAGACGTCAGAGCTATCCGGACGCCTTGCTGATACTGCCCGCCTTTTGTTCCATCGCCAGATCGGCCAAGATGGGGCAATCGGGGCGGTGATCACCCGCGCATGCATCCACAAGATGCGACAGCGTCGCGCGCATTTCGGTTAGTTCAGCGATCTTGCTGTCAATCCGATCAAGATGCTCTTCGGCAATCTGCTTCACCTCGGCACTGGCGCGGTCAGTATCGGCATAAAGCTTCAGCAGGCTCCGGCAATCCTCGATGGTGAATCCAAGGGCCCGTGCCCGGGCGAGAAAGGCCAGCTTGTGCACGTCGCTTTGCCGAAAGCTGCGATAGCCATTTGAACTGCGCAGCGGTTCGACAAGACCGATGTCTTCGTAGTAGCGGATCGTTTTGGCGGGAAGGCCGGAAAGGTCGGCCACATCTCCGATGTTCATAATCGTTTCCTCCTTGAGTTCATTCAGCTGGAATCGGGGATGCCGAGGCTTCGGAGACGGGGCGCGCCGTTTCGTCCATCGCCGGGCGCACGCGGCGCAGCCGCAGCGCATTCGTCAGCACGAAGACAGAGCTGAGCGCCATCGCACCGGCAGCCAGAACCGGTGAAAGCAAAAGCCCCGACACCGGATAAAGCACGCCCGCCGCCACCGGGATCAGGGCGACGTTATATCCGAAAGCCCAGAACAGGTTCTGGCGGATGTTGCGCATGGTGCTTCGCGACACTTCGAGGGCGTTCACGACGCCACGCAGATCGCCGGACATCAGCACCACGTCGGCGGATTCGATGGCCACGTCGGTGCCGGTGCCGATGGCGATCCCAACGTCCGAATGGGCAAGCGCGGGTGCGTCGTTGATCCCGTCGCCAACGAACGCGATGCGTTGGCCCGCGCCGCGCAGATCGTCCAGCGCGGCCACCTTGCCGTCGGGCAGAACGCCGGCGATCACATGGTCGATGCCGATTTCGCGGGCGATAGCCTCTGCCGTTTCGCGCTTGTCACCGGTGATCATGGCAACCTTCAGTCCCTGTGCGTGCAAGGCGCGGATTGCAGCGGCGCTGGACGGCTTCACGGGATCGGCTACTGCAATGACGGCGGCGACACGACCGTCAATTGCAGCGAAAAGTGCGGTGCGGCCCTGTTCGGCCAGACGGCGCTCCTCATCGGCCAGATCGCCAATCTCCAGCCCCTCGCGGGTCATCAGGCGGTCGGCCCCGACAAGCACCTCGCGGCCCGCCACTTTTGCCCGCACGCCGTGGCCGGTGATGGATTCAAAATCCTTGGCGTCATGCCGCGCGACGCCCTCGACCTTTGCCGCGCGCACGATTGCCTCGGCGATCGGGTGTTCCGATTGCGCCTCGACAGCGGCGACAAGCGCCAGCACCTCGGTGCGGTCAAAGCTGTCCGCAAGCACGAGATCGGTCAGTTCCGGGCGGCCCTGGGTAACCGTTCCGGTCTTGTCCAGCGCCACCACATCCACGCTGGATAGCTGTTGCAACGCGTCGCCCTTGCGGAAGAGCACGCCCATCTCGGCGGCACGTCCCGTGCCGACCATGATCGACGTCGGCGTGGCGAGCCCCATCGCGCAGGGGCAGGCGATGATCAGCACAGATACACCGGCCACCAAAGCAAAGGACAGCGCGGGCGAAGGACCGACCAACAGCCAGACAATCACCGTCAAAAGCGCCAATGCCATGACAGCGGGCACGAACCAGAGCGTGATCCGGTCCACCAGCCCTTGAATCGGTAGCTTGGCGCCCTGCGCCTCTTCGACCATCCGGATGATCTGGGCCAGCGTCGTGTCGGCGCCCACACGCGTCGCGCGGAAGTGGAAGGCACCGCTGCCGTTGACGGTGCCGCCTGTGACGGGATCGCCCACGGATTTGGCGACCGGCACCGGTTCGCCGGTGATCATACTCTCATCCACACGGGCACTGCCTTCGGTCAGTTCACCATCCACTGCGATCCGCTCGCCAGGGCGCACGATCAGAATGTCGCCAGCGACGATTCGGTCGATGGCCACATCCTGCGGCTCCCCGTCAACCAGCACACGGGCCGTCTTTGCCTGAAGGCCCATCAGCTTCTGGATCGCAGCCCCGGTCCGGCCCTTGGCGCGGGCCTCCAGCCAGCGGCCCAGAAGGATCAACACCACGATGACCGCCGCCGCCTCGAAATAGACCGCGCGCGATCCCGCGGGCAGCAGCGTCGGTGCGAAAAGCGCCACAAGTGAATAGATGTAGGCCGCCGATGTGCCAACCGCGACAAGGCTGTTCATGTCCGGCGCGCCTTTCAACAGTGCCGGGAAACCGCGTGTGTAAAAAGTACGTCCTGGCCAGAGCAGGACTGCCGTGGTCAACACGAACTGGATCGTCCAGCTGGTCCAGTGGCCGATGGTGTTACCGATCAGACCGTGCATGCCGGGGATCAGATGTGCGCCCATCTCAAGTAGAAACACCGGCAGGGCGAGGGTCGCTGCCACGACAGTCCGTCGTGCCAGAACCCGCGCCTCTTCGTTCCTACGGGCTCCTGCGTCTTCCGATGAACTATCTTCGGCCTGAGTGGCGGGGTAACCTGCGTCGCTGGCCGCCCTGATGAGGTCGACAACCGCGACCGCGCCCTCCAGATAGGTGACCGTAGCGGTTTCCGAGGCCAGGTTGACGTTCACGTCCAGCACGCCCGGCAGCACTGCCAGTGCCTTGTCCACCCGACCGACGCACGAGGCACAGGACATGGATGAAATGTTCAGACGTACGCTCCCGGTACGGGCCGGATAGCCGATCTCCTGAAGGGTCGTGGCGATTTCGGCGATGCGCTCCGGTGCGTCGATCTGCGCCTGGGCGGTCTCGTTGGCGAGATTGACACGGATATCGCTGACCCCCGGCAGACGCGTGAGGCCACGTTCCACGCGGCCGACGCAGGAAGCGCAGGACATGTTTTGCAGGGAAAGCCGAAGGGTGCGCGGATCCGACATGAGAATCTCCTTGTTCTGATACTCCTGCAGATAGGGCCTCCAGTTACTGGAAGGTCAACAGGCATGTAGAATAAAATTCTGGCCATTGACCTTCCCGCGCCGGAACGCCTTACATGCATGTCGTCAAAGGAGATTGCGATGTTCAGATTCAGCGTACCGAACATGAGTTGCGGCCATTGTACCGCTTCCATCCAAAGGGCCATTATGGCGGCCGACCCAGATGCAACGGTTTCGTGCGATCTGACTGCACGTATCGTCGACGTCGACAGCACTCTGGATGAAACTGCATTGGCCGCAGCGATCAGCGATGCGGGCTACAGGTCTGAGAAGCTGGCAGAGGTTCAGTAGCCAAGATGCGTCAGCAACGCTCCGCTGGACGGAGATAGTGGCTCTCTCTATGTCGCTGATATGCAACACTCTCTGACAGCAGCGGCCAAAACTCGCCTGTTTCAAAAAAAGCGACAAACCTTCCTGCGCAGGACGGATTGACTGTACTGCATCGCTCTCCGATATTCGCGGCATGAGCTTTCGAGTTTTCATATCAAGCTGGACAAGGGCGTTTACGTGCATTGCGTTTGCGCTGGCATTGGTGTTTTCACCACCTTCTGCCGCTCACGCGGCATCCGGCATGCATGACGGACATCAAGCCAGGTCTGTTGGTGTCGTTGGTGCTGCCATGACTCATGACACCGGAAGCGATGCGCATCACGCGCATGAGAAGCTTGGGGTCGCAAGCGACATCGACATCGCAGCGTCCGACAAGGATGGCAAAGAGCAACAATCCCAAGAGTGTTGCAACGGCATCTGTATTTCTGTCGTCTTCATCGAAGACAGCAGGATCAGAGCAGAGCCGGTTGGTACAAGTGAATATGTCATTCTGGACGGTCAAACGTATTCGGTAGAAACAGCAGGGTTTCTTCGGCCCCCTCGATTCCTGATCTGAACCGGCGCCCAAATCGGGTGTGAGCCTTGCGCAGATTCTGCGTGAGATAACGTTCACCAATCAGGTTACTTTCATGAAAATTCATCTACTTGTGGGGGCTTCGGCCCTCGGGCTTGGCGCATGCGCCTATGAGCCCACCCCGTTGCCGTCCGTCGCGACCCAACAGGCCGTCGTCAACGCGGCAGTTTCGTCACCGATCAGCTATCAGGACCCCTTGGCGGGCTACACCTATCGCGGCCCTACAGGTCCCCGCGACTGGCGTTCCGTCAATCAAGAACAGACGGAGGGCAACTGATGCGGGTATCGAAATTTCCGCTGGTTTTCGGCTTTCCGCTAATCTTGGGTGCCTGTGCTACAGCAGTGCCGGGCATCTACACGGAACCAAAAGCTGGCTTCGCCAATATTTCCAGCCAGGTCACACCAGCCATCGGCAAACGGACAGCCTTCGCCGAAACCCAGGCCGAAAACGAGGCCTTGAAGAAGCAGGTGCACGCAATGGTGCACCGCAAGACCATTTCGGCGGACACCGCCGTTCAGGTTGCGCTTCTGAACAACAAGGGGTTGCAGGCGTCTTATGCGAATGTCGGCCTATCCGCCGCTGAGGCCTGGCAGCAATCGACCCCGGAAAACCCGATCGTTTCGATTGGTGTATTGGGCATCGGTGCGCCCGAACTGGGTGCCTACAGAGCGATCGAAGGACTGATACGGTCGAACGTACTCGATGCCACCACCCGTAAACAACGTGTGGCCATTGCTGACGCAAGCTTCCGGCAGGCACAGCTCAACGCGGTGAACGACACACTCGCGCTGGCCAATCAGACGCGGAAGGCATGGGTCGATGCCGTAGCCGCCTTCGAGGCCGTGAGCTATCTGCGCCGTGCGAAAGCGACCTCTGACGCCGGATCGGAATTGGCGATGAGGCTTGGCGAGACCGGCGCGCTCAACACAGCCGGGCAGGCCCGTGAACAGGCATTCAATGCCGAACTCGCCGGACAACTTGCCCAGGCACGCTTGAATGCTACCCGGTCCAAAGAGCAGCTGACCAGGCTCATGGGGCTGTGGGGCACCGAAGTCGACTATTATGTGCCCGATGCCCTTCCTGCGCTGCCGCGTTCCGTCGGCCGTGTGACTGACATCGAAGCGAAAGCATTGCGAAATCGGGTTGATCTGCGCGTTGCCAAACTTGGCCTGGAAGCACAGGCCAAGGCGTTTGGTCTGACTGATCAGACTCGCATTATCAGCGATCTCGAATTCATTGCCGGGTTCGAAGCGGAGCGGGAAATTGAGGACGGAGAAACGGAGACCGTGACCACCCCTCAGGTGGAGGTGGAGTTCGCAATCCCTATCTACGACACCGGGAAGGCACGGATGCGCAAGGCGGAATTGTCGTACCTGCAAGCAGCCAACGTGCTGGCAGAAAGAGCCGTCAACGTCCGGTCCGAAGCGCGTGGTGCTGAAGCCTCCTATCACGCCGCGTATAAGATCGCCCGCCACTATCGCGACGTTCTGGTGCCGCTACGCACGACCGTCGAAGAAGAGGGTCTGCTGTCCTATAACGGCATGATCACCAACACATTCGAACTGCTGACAGATGTGCGCGAAAAACTTGGCGCATCACTGGAAGCGGCAAACGCAAAACGCGAATTCTACATGGCACAGGCTGATCTGACCGCTGCGATCTATGGCGGCGGCGAAGGCGGTGGCGGTGCTGGTGGAGAAGGCGCGACACTTGCCGCCGGTGGCGGCGCAGGACACTGAAAGGAACTGACATGCTAAATAGACGTCAATTACTCGGAGCCGGCGCGGCAGGTGCAACGCTGGTATCTTCGAAAGCCTGGGGTCAAACCCTGAACATGGGCCTGCCCGAAGCTGCCCAAATGGATAGCGCAGCAACGGCGATCACGGCGCGTCCCAATTCCGGACCGGACTACAATCCGGTTGTGACACTGAACGGCTGGACATTGCCACACCGAATGAACAACGGGGTGAAAGAGTTCCACCTCGTTGCCGAACCGGTCGAGCGCGAGCTCGCCGATGGCATGATCGCGCATCTGTGGGGCTACAATGGTCAATCCACCGGGCCGACGATCGAAGCAGTCGAAGGCGACCGGGTGCGCATCTACGTCACCAATAAGCTGCCGGAAGGCACAACGGTGCACTGGCACGGGCTCATTCTTCCTTCAGGCATGGATGGGGTCTCCGGATTGAGCCATCCAAGCATCCCGCCGGGCAAAACCTTCGTCTACGAATTCGACTTGGTGAAGTCCGGAACGTTCATGTACCACCCCCACGGCGATGAAATGGCGCAGATGGCGATGGGGATGATGGGCATGTTCGTGGTTCATCCCAAGGATCCAACATTCATGCCGGTGGATCGCGATTTCCTGATCATGCTGAATGCTTTCGACATCGATCCGGGGACCTATGTGCCCCGCATCATGACGATGACGGATTTCAACCTTTGGACCTGGAACAGCCGGATCTTCCCCGACATCGATCCGCTGGTCGTGAACAAGGGCGACCGGGTGCGAGTACGGGTTGGGAACCTTACGATGACGAACCACCCGATCCATATGCACGGCTATGACTTCAAGGTCACCTGCACGGATGGCGGCTGGGTGCCGCCTGAAGCACAGTGGCCGGAGGTCAGCATCGACATTCCCGTAGGTGCGATGCGGGCCTACGAATTCGTCGCCGATCATCTGGGAGATTGGGCGATCCATTGCCACAAATCGCACCATACGATGAACGCCATGGGCCATGACGTGCCGACGTTCATCGGGGTGAACAAGAAGCCGCTGACCCAGAAGATCCGTCAATTCCAGCCGGAATACATGCCGATGGGCATGTCCGGCATGGGGGACATGGCAAAAATGGAAATGCCGCTACCCGACAATACCATCCCGATGATGACGGGTTGGGGCCCGTATGGACCCATCGAGATGGGCGGCATGTTTTCGGTCGTGAAGGTGCGGGACGGCATCGACGCGGACGATTACTCCGATCCCGGCTGGTACGAGAACCCTCCGGGCGAGATGGCCTACGAATGGACCGGCGAATTACCCGAATTTGCCTCCAACAACAGCCCCAAGACCATTCTCACACCGAAACCAACCTCGAAGGGCTGAGCGGCCCTTCGTCATCTCCAACCGAACCAACCTACAGGACAATAAAATGAGAAATCTTCTTTTGACGACAAGCTTCGCGATCGCGCTATCAGCACCGGCCTTTGCTGCAGGTACACACGACGGCGGACATGGGGAGACCAAGCCAGCCGCAATGATGGTCGGCATGCCGGGTGACGCCGCCAAGGTTGACCGCACAATCGACGTCACTTTGCTCGAAAACGATGAGGGCCAGATGCTGATCGAGAGTGAGCCGATGGATATCAAAGAGGGCGAAACCATCCGCTTCAACATCACCAACAAGGGCGAGCTGGAGCATGAATTCGTCCTCGACACGGTAGAGCGGAATGCCGAGCACAAGATCGAAATGGCCAAGATGGACATGGAACATGACGATCCGAACCGTATCCGTCTCGATGCGGGCGCTTCGGGCGAGGTTGTCTGGACTTTCGCAAATTCTGGCACATTCGAAGCGGCATGCTTGATCGCCGGCCACTACGAATCCGGCATGCACCGTGAGGTCGCAGTAGGTGACCAGATGGCTCAGGCTGACGTGGAATACACGAGCGGCACCATCAAGAAAATCGACGCCAAGGCCGGCAAGGTTACAATCATCCACGGGCCGTTGGTCACGCTCGACATGCCCGCCATGACCATGGTGTTTCGCGCGGACGAGACGATGATCGCGAACATGTCGGAAGGTCAGGACATCGAATTCGTCGCTGACCGGGTCAAGGGCAAACTCACTGTCACACAGATCAAGTGATGAAAATCCATGGGGCCAGGGCAAACGCCTTGGCCCCATCGCTTTGAGGCTTGGCCCGAGCAAGCAAGAAGATCCCAAAAAATCAAGCGCTACGGAGGTAGCCGAGCATGACGAATTTCCTGAGAACCTGCACCATCGCCCTTGCGCTCGTCCTTCCGGCTTTTTCAGTGGGCGCTTCCAGTGGCAAGGGCCAGCAGCCTCACGCGCGTGCATTCGAAGTGCCTGGCCATGATCCGATCGGGAAACCCGGTGATGGCTCCTCAATCGACACGACGATTGAATTGTCCATCAGGGAGACAGAAAGCGGCTACATGCTTTTCGAGCCGGACGCACTCCACATCGAGAGCGGTTCAGTTATCCGCTTTTTGATCAGCAATCTGGGCGGACTGGATCACGAGTTTTTTCTCGGCTCCTTTAACGAGGTTGCAGAACACCAGCAGTGGATGCGCGAACATCCCGATATGCAACATGACAACGCCAATTCAGTTTCGATCCCTAGTGGACAAAATGCCGAGTTGATCTGGGAGTTCTCCGATATGACCAACCTGGAGTTCGTATGCTTGATCCCCGGCCACCGGGAAGCGGGCATGTGGGGCGTCATCATCGTGCACGATCACCTTGCGCCGAAATCCAAGGGCTAGACTTTTCAATGTCACTCTTGGACAGGTATCACCTGCTTGTACACGACGTAGCTGCCGCCTTTGGGTACGACTACAACGATGCCACGCCAGACTGGGTGCATCCGTTCATTCATCTCATACTGGTCTTGGCCCCCGCGCTGCTGATCACCGTTGGCTCATATCTTGCTATTCGCGGCATTCTGAAGCTTTGGAAGTACCGCAGCACGCCGGCGTTACACACAGAGCCCATACGAGGGCTTGAAAAAAGTCTTTTCAAGACTGTCTTGCGCTACTCCAGAAGTCAGCAGGCATTGATGATATTGGTTAGCCTCATCGCAATGCCTATACTCTATCTGACTTTAGAACTGCCAAAACAGATCGTAAACAACGCTCTGGATTCAGGCCGTTTCCCGATTGCCATTTTGGGACAAGACCTCGATCAGGTCGTTTTCCTCATGCTGCTTTGCGGTCTTTACCTTCTGGCGATCATCCTGAACGGGCTAAACAAATATGGCCTTAATGTCTTCAAAGGGTATGTCGTTGAGCGTTTTCTGCGGCGCTTCCGCCTGCTGGTCTATCGGCACTGGCGCAGCGATCCAGACGCTCGAAACCAGAGCGAAATCATCCCTATTCTCGCACAGGAAGTTGAGCCCATAGGTGGCTTTGCTGCAGATGTCCTTGCGCTACCAATCCTGCAAGGCGGTACGCTTCTGACGATCCTGTCTTTCATGTTCGTTCAGGACCCTGTGTTGGGTGCCGCCGCACTGACGGTGCTGCCAATTCAACTCGTGCTGCTGCCCAAGCTACAACGCCGGGTCAACGCCCTTTCACGCACAAGGATCAGGGAAGTCCGACAACTTGGCAGGCAGCTCAGCGATCAGTTGCGCGAACGACAGGTCAATCCGGCCGGGCTGCTGCCAGTGAGTACAAGTTTTAGAGAGCTTGAGCGCGTGCGCAGGAAGATTTTCCGTCTGAAGTGTGAGTGCTGGACGTAATCTCCCCAAAAGCGCTGGATGAA
>NZ_JAYKSL010000026.1:0-31340 GCF_035481585.1 Salipiger marinus
GCGCGGTCCTGGGCGGGCGTGTCCTCGAGCAACCGCACGAGGTCACGAACGACCGGGATTCGCCATGAAACTACCCCTTCTCGAAGAACCCCGGATGATCTTGGTGCACCCCATAGCTAACGACCCTCTGACCAAACCGACGATTGATCCGGTCGATGGTTGCCGCCAGTTTTTCCCGCTTGTTCGGCTCACCCGGCGCCAGCGGTAGAAACAGCTCGCCCGGCCGTTCGGAAAGCGGGATCACATCGCCCAGGTGAACGCCGATCGACAGCACATAGCCGTGACGCTCGTGGTGAAACTGCGCCCATTCGGCTTCGAACAGCTTCAGGAAAATCGCGGAATCCTGACTCGGCGTCAGGGTTTTCGCGCGGGACCAGCCGCGGCCTTCAGGAAGACGGATCATGAGGGAAAACCGCCGGGCACAAAACCCGTCACGGCGCATCCGCTCGACGGCTTTTTCGGTCAACCAACGCCCAACCAGGCGCGCGGCATCGGGCCGACGATACTGTGGAGCGAGAACCTTCGAGTTGCCGTAGCCGTTTCGCTGCGTGGGCAAGAGCGGAATATCCATGCCCTGCAAGGCTCGAACGAAACGCTCACCTTCGACGGAGCGCCATATCTGCCGGGCGTGGCGAGGATCGAGCGCATAGAGTTCCGCGACGCCCCAAACGGCTGCACGCTGCAACCGGGCTTTGATGCCGTGCGAAATCCCCGGCAGATCGTCAAGCGACAGATGCGCGATGCGGTCGGGCATGTTTTCCGGGGCAAGCCATTGCAGGCCATCCGGCTTTTCGAGCTTGCCCGCGATCTTCGCAAGCAAGTGGTTCGGCCCGATGCCCACGGAACAGCGCAGCTCCGATCCGACCTGTTCGCGGATAGCGGCCTTCAGCCGGCGGCCGAGATCAAGCGCGGCCGACAGCTCCGCTGTCTGGCCGCCGAGGGCGACCTGAAATTCATCGACGGAGCGGACGGCCTGAAGCTCTGCGATCTGGTCGATGACGCCGGCGATCTTCTGGTTCACGCGAACATAAAGGCGGTGGCGGCTCGGGCGGAAAATGATGCCTGGGCACAACCGGCGCGCGTCGTAGACGCGCGTTCCGGTTTTGACGCCGAAGGCTTTGGCCTCATAGGACGCCGCGACACAGGCCCCCGATTCGGCGCTGATAGCGGTAATGCCGACAGGCTTACCGCGCAGCGACGGATCGGCCTGCTGCTCAACGCTGGCAAAAAAGCTATTCATATCAATGTATAGAGACCGCATCGGGGTCATGCGTCACGATCCTGCTTGTCGAGAAATGCCCTTTGTTCTTATTTTGTTCTCATGGCGGAACGCAAGGATCAGCTTCGGAATGTGGCCTTCGGCGGCAACTGGTCAGAAGAAATTCTGATCGTGGGCGAGCTGCGCCAGGTGCTTGCCCTTGTCGAAACGGCTGCCGCCGATTGCGCGGACAAGGACGTGGAGACCGAAGAATTTCTGGCGGCCATGCTCTATGTGCGGCAGAACATAGAGAAAGGACCAATGCTGACAGGTGCCTTCTTCAAGGCGCTGCGGATCGAAAATCAAAGCCTGCGACGGGCGGAAGCCCTGCGCGTGGCGAAGATGATCCGGGGATGGGCCGGGCTGTAGGGACGCAGGATGTGCAATCTATATGCGAATATCGCGACGGCCGAGGCCATGCGCCGACTGTTCCAGGTCGCGCCGGGTCAGGATCGTATCGGCAACGCAGAACCGAGGCCGGCCAACTTTCCGAAGGGTCTGGCGCCGGTGGTGCGCCTCGATCCTGACGGAAAGCGCGAGATGATCGAAATGCGATGGGGTTTTCTGACGCCGCACGTGTCGAAGAAAACCGGGAAGCCGATCAAGCCTGCCGCCTGGAACAATGCGCGCGACGACAAGCTGCGAAAAAGCGGCCTCTGGCGCGGCAGCTTTGAAGATCGGCGTTGCCTGGTCCCGGTCACGAGCTTCAACGAGACCAAGGGAAGGCAGCCGGCGACCGATTACTGGTTTGCGCTCACGGGCGACGATCCTGTTGGCCGACCGCTCTTCGCCTTCGCGGGACTCTGGCGGGCGGAAAATCCGGAGCTGATCGAAGATGAAGAGACGGAGCTTCGGCATACCGTGGTCACGACCGAGGCGAACGAGCTGATCCGGCCTATCCATGCGAAGGGGCGAATGCCGGTCATCCTCGAACCGGCAGATTATGACACCTGGTTGACGGGCGATCCGGATCAAGCGGCCACACTGATCCGGGCTTTCCCGGCCGAGCGGATGACGATCGTTTTGCAAGGCTTGGGAGAAAAAAGGGATCAAGGCGCCAGCTCGTTGGCAAGTTGGAGGGCTACCCGGATAGACCGAGACTGATGACCTGACCAGACCATGCGCATCACGGCCCAATGGATCGGGACGAGACAGCACCCGGAGCATCTGTAAAGAGGGGCGGGTAGGGGGGAGGCTAAGGCGCGTTCAGATAATCTTGTGAAAAGGCAAACAAAACAATAGTGTTCTGCCCGAAACGGGGGCCGAAGGACACTACCCACAGTCAGTTACCGGGTCAGCCTATGCCGCTGATTTCGCTATCTTTTGTGTTTGGTTTCTGTGTGTTACCTACATCAACGAAGCATAATAAAATATCGCGCCGACCGCAGAATTGGAAGCAACAATGGAATTTGACTTCGACGCAGAGCTTTCAAAACTGTCTCGCGAAGAGTTGGAGCGACTGCTTAGGAGCATGTCGACAACGGGTATTGCCTTAAGTTTTCACGGAAAACGAACGGCAATGCAAATTGCCAAGCGGGTTAAAGCTCGCCAAACGCGTCGCGAGCCCCGGCTTCACATCGGGACAGCAGAAGACCAATCGAAAAATATGCTGATCGAAGGTGAAAATCTTCAAGCAATGGTGACGCTTTACAAGTTCAAAGGTCAGGTCGATCTCATTGTAACAGATCCCCCCTATAATACGGGTCAATACTTCAGATACAACGACCGTTGGGACGATGATCCAAACGATCCCGATCTGGGTCTTCTGGTTCCAGATGAAGACGGTTCCAAGAAAACTAAATGGATGAAGTTCATGTGGCCACGCCTTCAGATAATGAAGGCCATGTTGAAAGCGACAGGTGTTTTAGCGATCTGCATCGACCATCGTGAATTGTTTCGCCTTGGTCAGGCTCTGGACGAAATTTTCGGTGAGAAGAATCGTCTCGCGATAATCAACTGGCAAAAGTCAGCGGCACCGCGTCCGGATAACAATCACGTTTCAACTTCGACTGAGTATGTTCTTGTCTATGCGAAAGACGCTGCTCTAGCAGAAAGTCGTTCTTTGGCCAGGACAGCATCAGACAATACTCGCTATGGAAACCCGGACAATGATCCTAACGACCTCTGGCGAGAAGGAAACCTTACAGCACGAAGCTACAGCGCAAAGGACGACTACGCCATTCAATCGCCGTTCACCGGAGAGTTGCACTACCCCGCAGGAGAAGGCGCATGGCGCCATCCAAAGCGGAACATCAAATCATGGCTCGGGCAGTGGGGCTGTGATGTTATCGAGAAGGACATTGGCGACGGCAAAGGCAAGGCCCTTCTCGTAAAGGGCGGGAAAGCCAACGCTATTCCAGCGGCTGCTCGAAAGTCCGCGTTCAAACGCCTTGAGCAAGATAACTGGCCATTCATCTGGTTCGGCCGAGATGGAAAGGGTCGCCCAAGAACAAAGACATATCTGAACCAGATCAAAAAAGGTAAAGTACCAGTCTCATATTGGGCCGATGAGCTTTTCACACCTGACGTCAGGCTCGATGCGGCATCCTGGGACTACAGCGAATCTGGTCGATCCAGTGACGGGGTTTCAGAGCTTTCTGCTTTGGTGGGCGAAGGCCATGGATTCGTTACGGTAAAGCCGCTCAAGCTCGTCTCTAAAATCATTCAAATCTGGTGCCCTCCCAACGGCTTGGTCCTTGATCCCTTCGCAGGCTCGGGAACGACTGGTCACGCAGTCCTGTGGCTAAACCAGGAGGAAGGCAGCAATCGACGGTTCATCCTTATGGAGCAAGGTGCACCAGAGAATGGTGACAAGTATGCCCGCACCTTGACCTGGCAGCGCCTGCATAACGCGATTACAGGTGATCGGCCCGATGGTGAAAAAGCAGAGCCTTTGGGCGGAGGTTTCGAATATCGCCTCCTGACCAAAGCGATCGACGCCCGGGCGGTCTTATCTATGCAAAGAGACGAGTTGATAGATGTCGTGCTCACCTCGCACTGGGAGACACACAGACGCTCGGCTCCTAGCTTGAGACGCATAGAGGACGATTCCTACCAGTATTTGATTGGGCAGGATGAGAATATGGAGGGTTATTTCCTTATTTGGGACAACGGTGGCCCCGTCGGATCACTTAGCCTCGACACATACAAGCGCGTTGCGCAAGAGGCAAAGAAGGCCAGCATTGAGCCTCCTTTTCATGTTTACGCACGCTACGAGCTATTTCAGTCACCCAATGTTCGCTTCTGGAAGATACCCGACAAAATCCTTGCCGACCTTGGCTTGACTGAACACGACGAATTTAACAACGAAGATGAGATTGTTTAATGGAGCTGCTTGGTTTTCAGGAGAAAGCAGCTAGCCAGATTGCTGATAGATTCGCCACCTATTCAAGCGATCCGTTGTTGGTCAATCGCACGACAAATGTCCCGTTTTTACAAACACTTGTCTCCATCACAGGTAGCGGGAAGACGCTGATGTTGGCAGATGCCATCTCTCAGATTCGCGACGGAATGCCAATAGCCCCGATCGTTTTGTGGATATCCAAAGGCCGGGTGGTCGTCTCTCAAACGTTTGAAAACCTTTCCAGTGGGAAGTATGCTGATAACCTATCTGGCTTTACTGTGATGCCGCTCTTGGAGGTCGCTCCGGATCATTTGAAAAGCGAAGAGACCCCGCTTCTTCTTGTTGCAACGGTTGGTAAATTTGCGGTTGAAGACACCGCAAGTGAAGACAGAAAAATTTATAGAGCCCAGCTCGATCTTGCTGAAGAATCTCTTTGGGACCAATTGAAAAAGAGACAGACCTCGAAGGGGCTGCGACGCCCGCTGGTTATCATCTACGATGAGGGTCACAATCTTTCAGACCTACAATCTGAAAGGCTTCTTGAACTTGCCCCTGATGCACTCATTGTTGCCAGTGCGACCTTGACGTTACCACCCAAGCTCACGAACGTCATGAACCGTTTGAGGAACGATAAAGCTTGGACGGACGAAGACTTCTCGACGGCTGTTTCAAGCCGAGAAGTTGTGCAGTCTGGGCTCGTTAAGGAACGTATTTCCATCGACGGTTACGTAACACCCATGGAACCGGCGATAGACAATCTTCTAAATGACATGAGCACTGCTCAAAGGATCGCGTCAGATCTCAAACTTCCCTTCACACCCAAGGCTATTTATGTCTGCACAACCAATACAGTAGACGGCATGTCAATCGCGGAAGATATGAAGCGTCCCTTTCGAGAACGCCAAGCGAGACCAATTCTTGTCTGGCGACACCTTGTCGAAGTAGCAAAGATCAAACCTGAAAAAATAGCTGTATACAGCCAGCTCAAGTTTTCGAAAGACTATCCGAAGCCGACGGATATGCGACTATTTGACGGCGGAGAGAAGGATTATTCTCGATTTATCTCTGAGAAATTCGAACACATTATTTTCAATCTTAGCCTTCAAGAAGGGTGGGATGATCCTGCTGTGGGTTTCGCTTACATCGACAAAGAAATGGCGTCCGCCCGGCAAATCACGCAAGTCGTTGGCCGTGTCCTACGACAACCTGGCGCAACCCACTACTCAGACCCAATACTGAACACTGCACACTTTCATATCCGGACAGATGAGAAGGGGGTCTTCGACGATATTCTGCACGATCTGCGTAAGGATCTGGCAGCGGAACATCCGTCTATAGCCCTTGTTGTTAAGGACGAAAATTCTCGCGGCAGGCGGGACCGTATCGAGGCAGACCCGCCGCGAACCATTCCCACTGTAGGGATTGAAAGCAGTCGGGCACAGCCGCCTATAGCCCGCATTGTCAATGGTATCATGGATTTTCGGGGGGGTGACAGCAACACCGTAGGTCAAGGCAGCCGAATGCAGGTCCTGCAAAAAGTTGGTGAGGACTCCGACTCTCAATTCGAGTGGATCGAGGTGGAGCATAGTAACCGCGTATCAGCTCGGTCTGTGTTTAGGCGCGAAATCCAGAGGAGCTACCCTGGTGGGCTCCGCCGCGCAGGTGGCCCAGTAAACCTAGTTGATATTGAGAATCCAAAGTTCGATGCGATGATCGAGCTAAGTAGCCCTGCCGCAGAACATATCAGGCAGAAAGCTCGGGAAGTGGTTTCAGCCTACATTCAGCATTCCGTCATATTTCAAAATGACGTCGATCGTCCATATTCGGTAGGCCCAATCGCAATAGATCCCACCGCGTCGGAAGAGTTCAAACGTGCGCTTCATAGCAAGTATTCCGGTTTGAACTCCCTTGAAATTAAGTTCGCGCGGGCGCTTGATCGAACACAGCGGGTTTGGGCCAGAAACCCCGTTGGCAGTGGATATTCGCTACCTCTGTTACATGAAGGGCAGGCATACTGGCCCGACTTTCTCGTTTGGGTGGACAAAGCTGTTATAGTCATCGACACCAAGGGCGATCATCTTTTGGTCGAAGCCGCGGCGTCAAAGTTGTTCGAGATTGATGGCGCCGAAACCGGTAAGCGTGTGATCCTTCGTCTTGTCTCCGAAGGTCATGTCGATATTTCTGGTGGCACTGTCCACAAACGCTCAAAGAATGGGTATACGGTTTGGTCCTGGAAGAATGGTCGATTGCATCCGACCCACTGTGAAACAGAGCGCGAAGCGGTAGACGTGGCGCTTTCACTCTAGGCGGTCGCTGCATCACGAAGTCTAGATATGGTTGCGCGGCTAACCTTAAACCGCCGCGCGATTGCCGCGATGGGTTCACCTACGGCTATGGCTTCTTTTGCCTGAGTTTCGGATTCAGGTGACAACACAGGTGGACGCCCTAGTCGTTTACCCTTTGCCTTCGCGGCTTCCAGCCCGGCGTGGGTGCGTTCGCGAAGAAGGTCTCGCTCAAACTGCGCGACAGCATTCAGGACGTTCATAGTGAGTTGCCCCGACGAACTGGTTAGGTCAGTGCCACCAAGGGCTAGGCAGTAGACCCGAACCGGAATATCAGCAAGATCGGCTACCGTTGTAGAAACGTCGATGGCGTCTCGGCCAAGACGATCGAGTTTTGTCACAACGAGAATGTCACCCGGTTCGAGTCGATCAACGAGGCGTTTAAACTGTGGCCGCTGCATTGCTGCGACGCTTCCCGAAACAGTTTCGGACACGAGACGATAATCTGGCAATCGAAAGCCGGCGGATTTGATCTCCTGAAGCTGTGCATCGACGCTCTGGCCTACGGTCGACACACGAGCATAGGCAAATGTTCGCACTGCGGTGTCGCCGATGACAGCATTGCCCAGATCCGGCATTTTCACTCCCAAAAGTGTTCAAAATCGGTGCCACAAAATACAAGGCGTGACCTAAAGTGTAAAGGCTGGATTTTGGACACTGTTTTGCGGCCTGTCGTAAATCGTTCCTTTGTGGACATGGGGGGCTGTCTGCCCCCGCGCCTCGCGGCGCTCCCCCGAGGATATTTCAGGGAAGATGAAAGGGCGTGATACCCGGCAATGTTATTGTCCCGAGTCCATGATTATGATATTGAAGGGGCGCGATACAGGCAGGGATGCCGATGATCGCGGAAGGTGAAAGCGTCATGCGCTGTTCTCCATGAGGGTCGGGACCGCGAGGGACCGGCCCTCTCTCGTAGAAAGGGTCTCACATGAAAATCATCCTGATATTGGTACTGTTTAACATGCAGTCTGGCTCGGAAGTCATCACGGCCGAGTTTGATGATGTGGAGGCGTGCGAGCTGGCCGCGCTGCGCACGTTCCAGGGCGTCAGTGCCGAGGTCGAAATGCGGCCGCTGGAACCGGCGGGGGCGACAATCGCCGGCACGGTCATCGCGCATGGTAATGATGGTGCAAAGCTTGGCATGTATAGCTGCAATCCGGCGCGGTCGGATCGGCGCGAGGGTTGATCGCTGCATCCTAGTATCCCCGTCGGCGCTGCAACCCAATCACGCTACCAACGAGATTGAGATTGCCCCGTTTGTGCGCCCGGATCATGCCACGCAGCGCCCCACCGGGGTTGCGCACCGGGGTTTGCGGGTGGTCGCGGTTCGCATCGAGGACCAGGACGCAAAGGGTGGCGCCGAGGCGGCCGAGTTCGCCGCACGCGGATCGCCAAGCGGAATAATTGATCCCGAGGGGTGAAAGCATGTCGTGGGCTGCGTCGATCATCGCTTCCTTCGTGATCTGACTGGATCTTGCCTGAAGGGTCATTTGGAAGTCGGGCGATGCGAGCTTGAAAAGCTGCTCCGGTTCAAAAAGCGCCTCAAGTTTGGGGTTGATAACGCCGCTATCCGCCTCACACTCATTTTCTCTGCAAATATCGGGGCCGGAAGGCCCCGATCTAAGGAATCCAGAGTGCGCGGGCTTGCCCGCGCTCCGTTCATCCACGCTGGCGTTACAGGATACAGAAGTATTCTTCTGGTTGTCCTCTTGTATAAAGGACCGGAAGGTTTCTGCCGGTTCACAGGAAGAATCAGGTAGGTTTTCAATGATCTCTTCGAGTTCCATGCACAGCTTGGCAGCGTCTTCGACATGGGCTTCGAGGCGGTCCAGGCCGAGAGAATGAAGCCTGTCGGAGCGCGGCCAACCATTGAACCGGGCGAGGACCGAGGCGACAGCCTCATCTTCCAGTGCTTCGGGGGCGAGCCGCGCGATTGCTTCCTTCATCCTGCGCAAGCGAACGCTGCGAAGGCTCTTCAGCTCCTTGATGCGCTTGGTCACGGCGCGCTTCTGGTCGCGCAGCGCCAACAAGTCGGCGAAGCAGGCTTTGAGCGGGGTGAAAAGCAGGCCCCGCCCGGTTCCGGCTTCGCGGGCACCATTCGCCTTGGTGTCACGCTTCAGGATGTTCTTGCGTTCAAAATTCCGCTCATGGCTGCGGAGCTGCCGGGCGGTCATGTGAAGGCGCTCGGCCATCGTTTCCTGGGTGCCGTAGAAGGTCGGATCGGCACCCGGTTCGGTCCAGTCCTTTTCGCTCGTGCTGCCGATGAGCTTGGTCAGCACGAAGATTGCCGCACCGCTCAGGTTAAGGTCGGGTCCGATCTCGCTGATGACGGCGATCACGTCGCGGCGGGTCATGCCCTGCGGCAACGCGACTTGTGGTGAGTGGTTCATTTCCTTGTCCTTTTTCTGCTCGTTGGACAAGGCGGCAAGGCAAAGTTCTCCTGTTCGCACAGGTGCGTTTTTTGCTTGTTTGGTTGACGGGAGGGTGGTAGAACCAGTCCTGAAAACAGATAGTGTTGGACTGTTCGGAACGCCAATTCCTAGGTTCTTAGACCCCCCCTCGCTTGGTTGCCGCCTTGCGGGGGGTTTGCTTTTTGGGGTGTCTGCTCTCCTTGCCTGTTCGATTCTTATGATCGTTCACGACAGGCATACTCTCTTTAGATGCCTGTCGCAATTATAGTATTGACCGGACCTACCCGGCACTACGCTTAGTAGTTGACCTGCTCGAAGCCATAATTGCCCTGATAGTCCCGCCACTCCACAAAGACGGAACGGTGCCAGATGCTCGGGCAGTGTTCGCCATAGCGTTCCATCCCGGTATGTGCCTCGGGCAGCGCACCAACAGAAGAACCCCGCCAATGGAAATCGCCTTGGGTGCCGTAAGACCCCATACGGACGCTCGCGGAGCGGTTGCAATCACCGTCACGCCCGGATTCACGCTGGCGGGCGTAGGTCACATTGAAGACGCGGATCGAGCGAACGAAGTCGAACTCCGATCCGCTGATGTCGATGTCGGCCGTGCCGTTGTCGTCGCTGTATTCCCCTTCCTGCACGAAATGCAGGGCGAAACCTTCGGGCAACCGCCGGGCAGTCCCGCCGCTCTGACGAAGAACGGCGGGCTGCGGCTCAAGCGCGTAGTCCGTGAGTGGTGCGCTTGGAAGGGATTGCTGCGGCGCGGGGGCGCTATCCTGCATGAGAATGTCGAAGATACGGGTTCGGTTCAGTTCGGACGGATCGACGTTGAAGGAGGCACCCATAGGGCAGCGCCAGATTTGCAGCGGCGGCTCGATCGGCCAGGGTGTGATCCTGCGAATGAACTCTGCGCGGGCGCGAGCACAAGGCTCGGAGGCTGGCCAGCCGCCCGAAAGGCAGAGCAGAATGGCACAGTCGATCTGGTAGCTTTGTGCTTGCGCCCGCTCCGGGGCCGCGACAAAGCTGGACGCCGCGACGACGCAGGCCAGAGCGGTTGTACGGAGCAGCTTCAACATGGTATCTCCTTCGATGAATGGCGGCGCTATAATGAAGGGCGCACACTTATAATCTTGTGATAAGGCGAATGCAGGCCGATTGGCAACATATTCTGGTTGAAAATCATCTTGCAGGCCGGGGCAAGGGCGGTTCGCCCCAGTTCGTCGCAGGCGTTCATCTGCCCGGTTCGACCACAAGGGTATCGACGGCCATGAGCAGAAACCCGCTCAACTATAGAGGTATCAGTCGGCGGAGACCACTTGATCGAAGAAGCGTCGGTATTCCTCGCTGACCTCCTGCCCTTCCTGGAAGGCCCGCGCCCGTTCTTGATCGAGACATTGCAGGTAGGCGCTGAAGTCCTCGAAGTAGATCTGGAAGTCGTCATAGATCAGCTCGCGATACTCCCTTGCGGACTCGATTTCTGCGGGAACGAAGGGCCGTTCAGGGGGAAAGCAGGTATTTGCTTGCACCCCGGAAGCCGAAAAAATAGACGACATTATAAGCATGTAGGCCGGTAGCTGCGTTCTCGGCATCCTGCGCTGTCCCTTTAGATCACTTGGGAATTTGGTTGGTAATGTGTATTGGTGCCTTAGAGCAGAACTTTCTGCGAGGCGCAACATTACAATGTTGCGCCCCATCTTATAATGTCGTAGGACTGAAGGGCCCGAGAAGGGTTCACGGTCCGTTAACCAGAAGGGAAAGCGCCGATCGTGAGGACAGACCTAAACAAAGAAGCGCCTAATGTGGTTACAGAGACGCAATTCAGGGTCCTCTTGCAGCAGGGGTATCAAGCTGAGGTTGTATGTAAAACCCCAGCGTTCCGAAAAAATGCAGTCTGGTATGGGGAGTGGTTCATTCGGGCTGTCACCGAAGACAGATCGGTTGAGAAGCTGCTTGTGCCGGGACGCCGATGGAACAAGCAGGAAGAGGAAATCCAATTGCGGCTCTTCAAGACCGCGAACGGCCTCATCTCCTTCCTCGAAGGGTTTGGCTTCGATCCGATTCACATCCCGCTGCGAAAAGGGGGCCGCGCCCTCCACGTTCTGCCGAACGGCAACACGCTATCTGACGACGACTAGCGCCGCTCTGGCGCTGTCCTGCACCGTTGCTCTGGCTCAGGGCATGGTGCTGGTGATGGAGGGCGATGGATCGCTTCGTCCCTCCACCCCGCAAACCAACTTCGCCCGAAATTACAATGATGGTGTCGGCCAAGGATCGGCTTCCGACGAGCTGACGCTGTTCGGCCGTGACCGGGATGCAGCGGAGGAAGGGGACGGTTCGTTCCGGGTGGCTGCTGTGGCGCCTCGCGCCGTAGCACCCCGGCCCGCGATCCTGAATGCCATCGACCAGACCGCCCTTCGCTACGCGAGCCATCCGGCTCTGCGCCGCGCGAACATCAGCGTGACCGAATGGCGGCTGCTCTATCAAGCGAACATTGAAATTGAGAGTGCCTACAACCCGAGCGCCCGAAGCCATGTTGGCGCGATCGGCTTGGGGCAGCTCATGCCAGCGACGGCCGCCAATCTCGGCGTCGATCCCCACGACTGGCAACAGAACCTCGACGGGTCTGCTCGGTATCTGCTGATGATGCTGGCCCGCTTTGGGGACGCTCGACTTGCTTTGGCCGCCTACAACGCGGGCCCCGAGGCGGTGGAGCGGCATGGCGGCATCCCACCCTATCGGGAGACGCAAAACCACGTCAGCCGCGTGCTGGCAGTTTTCAACAGGCTCGAAGGAGAACATTCATGAAGCCTAATCTTAACGTCTTCGTCGCGCTCTGCGGGGTTCTGCTGATGCTGGCAGAACCCGCTCTGGCGCAAAGCATCGACCTATCGCCAGTCCAGGATGTGCTTCAGGGCATCGTGGACGCGATCACCGGCCCCCTTGGGATCGTGATCGGCACGCTGGCGCTGATCGGTGTCTTCCTGTCGTGGCTCTTCGGCATTCTCGATTTCCGTCAGGCCATGTGGGTTGTGGTGGCAATCGCGGGTATCGCTGCCGCGCCGACCATCGTTTCCGCAATCTGGTCTTCGTAAGGAGCTGGCACGATGGCGGAACAGTCTCGTCTTTTCCTTGGCCTTGTGCGGCCTCCCAAACTTCTCGGGCTGCCGATCATGTATGCGATGGTCTGGCTTTTCGGGTCTGTTCTGATCTTCGTCTGGCTTCAGCATTGGGCAGTCGCGGCTATCGCGGCGGCTGCCTATCCCCTGCTGTGGAAGGCGGCGGATTGGGACGAAAATTTCCTCGACGTGGTGGTGACGGCCTTGCAGGTCACGCGCCCGACCCTCAATCGCAAAATCCACGGCGGAGACAGCTATGCCCCGTGATACGAATTATGACCCCCGTTCGCTGCTGCCTGGCTGGTTCGGGCGTGAAGTGAAGCTCGCTTCGATGCTGCCCTATATCAGCCTCGTTGACGACAAGACCGTGCGGACGCGGGGCAATGAACTATTTCAGTGCATCCGTCTGGACGGGGTGAACAGCAACACCACCGACGACGAATATCTGGACCGCACACGGGCGCTCTTTGCGTCCGTGGTCGCGCGGATCGGGCCGGAATGCTCGTTCTATGTCCACAAAGTTTCAAAAGCGATCACGCCCGATCTCGTTCCGGTCGAAGGCGATAGCTTCGCCGCGGCTGTGGATCGTCGCTGGCGGCAGGCTCTCGGTCAGCGCCATTTGCGGGACAAGACGCTGACGCTTACCGTCATGAACCGCCCGGCTGTCGGCTCTAAGTTGCCGCTGCGCGCGGCCAAGTCGGCCGAGCTGCTGCGGGCGCAAACGGAAAAGCGGATGGGCAGGCTTCAGGAGGTTGTTCGCTTCCTTATGTCGTCCTTCGCAGACATGAACCCCCGGCTGCTCAATGAGCCTTCGGGCGAGCTTCTTGGCTTCCTGGGAGCGTTGAACACCGGCCAAGAGCTGCCGCTGTATCGCGGTGCCCGAACGACAATCGTTGCCGAAAACGTGGCGAACACGCGCGTCACCTCCAAAGGCGACAAGTTCTTTCTCTCCGATGGGGCAACCGGTCCGCGTATCGGCTCGATCTTCGCGGTGAAGGACTACCCCGAGAAGACGCATTGCACGATGTTCGATGAGCTGAGCCTGCCGGTCGATATGATCGTGACGCACAGCTTCACCCCCATCAACAGCAACTGGATGGCAGGGCGGATCAAGCGGCAGATGCGCTTGCGGGCATCGGCCAACGATGGCGCGGTGTCGCTGCTCGAAGAGCTGCCCACCGCGCTCGATGATCTTGAATCGAAGCGTCTGAGCTTTGGCGATCACCATATGTCGGTGGCCGTGTTCGCGGACAGCGAAGAAAAGCTGGCAAACATCGGCGGCGAGATCAAGAACACAGCCTCGACCGAAGGTGTGAACCTGATTGCCGAAGGCTTCGCCAGCGCCACCCATTTCTTTGCCCAACACCCCGGCAACGGGCACGCGCGGAGCCGAAAAGGGGCGGTGACGAACCGGAATTTCGCGGACTTCGCCGCGTTCCACCGGACGCCGCTCGGTAAGACAGCGGACCAGGTGCCGTGGGGCAAGGTCATCACCATGTTCCCCACGCCGGAACGCTCGGCCTTCTCGTTCAATTACCATGAACAAGGCTCCCCGGACAAAGAGCCGACCGGCGGTCACACGCTGATCCTTGGGCGTCCTGGCTCGGGGAAGTCGGTTCTCTCGGCATTCCTGATGACGCAGGCCCGGCGAGCCGGGGCACGTCTTTTCGTGTTCGACTATCGCTTGGGCATGGAAATGGCGGTGCGCGCTAACGGTGGCCGCTATTCCTCGATCAAAGCCGGTGACGCGACCGGGCTCAACCCGCTCTGGACCGAGATTGACGAACGCGGTCAGGCATGGCTCTCCGACTGGCTGGCCTCGCTGATCCATCGTTCGGACAAGCCGCTGACCCCCGCGCAGACGAACCTTATTCAGCAGGTGGTTCGGCAGAACGCGACGGCCAGCGATGCGAACCTGCGCAACTGGCACGATCTGGCCTCGCTCTTTATCTCGGCCGATGATGGCGGAGATCTTCATGAACGCCTGCAAGAATGGACTGCCGAGGGCCGGTATGGCTGGATTTTCGGCCAGAACCGTGAAGACACGTTCTCGCTCGACGGCGAAGTTGTCGGCTTCGATCTGACTGGCATTCTGGACAGCGAAAGCGAGAAAGAGCGGATGGCTGTGCTGTCCTACCTCTTCCGCCGCGTGGAACGGGTTATCGAGGACCGCAAGCCAACCATCATTGTCATTGATGAGGCGTGGAAAGCTCTCGACAACGGCTATTTCGCTGAACGCCTCTCGAACTGGCTCGTGACGGCCCGGAAGCAAAATGCGGTCGTCGTGATGATGACGCAGTATGCCAGTCAGCTCGAACAGACCCGCACCGGCAAAACCATCGTTGAAGCGGTGCCGACGCAAATCCTGTTGCCGAACATCCGGGCCAAGGCATCGGACTACGCGATGCTGAACCTTCACGACAAGGAACTGGACGTGCTGCTCACGTCCAGCCCGGCGTCGCGCATGGGGCTGGTTCGGGATGACCAGGGATCGGTCGTCATCAATGCAGATTTGAGCGCCCTCGGGCCGCTCCTAACCGTCCTCGGCGGGATGGAAAAAGGTGAACAGTTGGTGGGTGCCGATTACCGCCAGCGTGAAGATTTTTGGAGGGTCGAATGAAACCTACTGCAATCCTGATTATGCTGACCGCTCTCGGTGTCGCTGGCTGTGCCGAGTATCGGCCGTCCGAAGCGAATTGTTTCGACACTGTGACGCGCAGCAGTAACAGCATGGCCTTCCTTCCGACCAGTGAGCCGCAGTCGCAGGCCCGGATTTCGACCAAATCCGCACCCTGCACCTTTACCGCGATCGGCGGCCCGGAGGGCCTTAGCGATGGGTAAGACGGCTGCACTGACGGCCATCGCCTTCCTGTGGGGAACCAGCGCGATCGCGCAGGGTGTCCCCACGGTGGACGGTAGCCTGATTATCAGAAACGAGGCGTCGAACGCTCATCGGGAAAGCGATCTCGCCACACAACGCGAAACGCTCGCGGTGCAGGAAGAGATTGCGGCTATCGAGCAGGAACAGCTCTCCATCCTGCAACAGATCCTCGACGCCCAAACCAGCCTTGGCGGCCAAGGCATTCCGGGCATGGTCTCCGCATTGGAAGATGGGGCAGACCCCGAAGCGTCGGCCGATGTGGTCTATGACCCTGAAGACAGCAACCCCGGCGCAGCACAGATGTTCGGGGATGCGGCAAAGAACGTCGAAGAGCTGATTATCCAGGTCGCGCAGGAAACGCATGGCCTTTCAGGTGTCAGCCAAGCGGGGTTTTCGGTCAGGGAATGGCGCTACATGCTGCAAGCCCTGATTTGGCAGGAAAGCCGGTTTTCCATCGGCGCGCGGTCGCCAGTCGGGGCTTTTGGCCTGACCCAGATCATGCCCGGGACCGCCGGCGATCTCGGTATCTATCCCGACTACTACGACAGCCCGTATTTGCAGGTTGAAGGGGGCGCCCGCTATCTGGCGCAGATGCTTGCCATGTTTGATGGCAACATCATTCACGCGCTCGCTGCCTACAACGCTGGCCCCGGCAACGTGCAGAACTATGGCGGAGTGCCGCCGTTCCAGGAAACGCAGCACTACGTTCAGGTGATCCCGGCGAAATACAACGAGTATCTGGCCCGTGGTGGCGGCGGCGATGCCGTTGGCACCATCGACCCGGCGCTGCTCGCGAATTCGAACCTCTCCTTCACGGGTGCCGGGGCCAGCTTCTACGCAAACAACAGCATGGCGACGGTCGAAGCTGCCGCGCGCCGCCTTCAAAGCATCATCCAGCGGATCAGCGAAACCGAGGATGTGCAGGAGGCTATGGCGCTGAACACCTATGCCCGTGCCGAGTTTGGGCGGCTCAGCGCCATCATGGCCCGGCTCCTTGCCGCTCGGGCACGCCCGGCAAGCGCCGAGTCAATCGCGCTCGCAGCCGACCGCCAGCGTGAACAGCAATTCATGAACTTCAATATGGAGGATTTCGACTGATGAAACCGTCGATGAACATCAACGCGGTGATCCGCAAAATCGCAACCGCCGGTTTCCTCGGCCTCGGCCTCGCTGTCGCACCCGTTTCGCTGCTCGGGACCACGGCACCGGCTGCCTATGCGCAAGGCGTTCCTACCGTGGACACGCAGAACATCGCGCAGGAAATCCGTCAGCTTCAGCAGATGATCGAAGATGAAATCCTTCAGAACGATCAGCTCCTGCAACTGCAAAACCAGTTTCAGACGCTGCAAGAGCAATACGCGCAGCTTCAGGAAACCTATGCCGCCCTGACCGGCTTGGCCGAACTTCCCGAGATCATTTCGACGGAAATGGAAGAATGGCTGAACGGGCTGCTCGATCAGGAATTTGGCGACATTACCGGCACCATCGCCGCGATCCAGCAAGGCGATTGGAGCGGCCTGACGGGCTCCGGTTCCAGCCAAATCCGCACCCAGATGGAGCGCGTTCTGGCCGAACACGGTTTCGATGAAGACACGCTTTCGGAAATGGCGAACAGCGGGAACGGCGGTGCGGAACGTGTTGCCACCCAAGCAACGACTGGCGCGATGGTCTCGGCCGCCGCGCAAAACAGCTACACCGAAGCCGGGCAATCGCTTGAGCGGATCGACCGCCTCGTGGACCTGACGGGTGACATGGAAACCCTGAAGGAAAGCATCGACCTCAACACGCGCGTCGTGGCTGAGAACGGCATCATTCTTGTTTCGATCATGCAGCTTCTCGCGGTTGGCACCGTGGGCGAGGGCCAGGCCGGCGTCATCGAGGCAGCGGATCGGGCGGAAGAAGATCGCTACATGGACTTCACCATGCCCGATCTTTCGGCAGACTAAGAGAGGCAGGCAAGTGGCTAAGGATCAAGAAATCATTGAGGAAGAGCTGATTTACGGTGCCCGTCGCCGTGAAAAGCTCTGGCAGAAGCTGGCCTTCGTCGGTTTGGGTTTCGGCGTGTTGGGATGCCTTGGAGGAATGGCGGTCGCGGTCCTCGATGTTGATCCTGCGCCGGTTGTCGTTCCCTACGATCCCAATACCGGCATGGCCCTGCCGAATGCCTCTGTCGGGGCCGTGCGCGTCACCGAGAACCAGGCGGTCATTGAAGCTGCGGTCTTCCGCTATGTCACCCAGCGGGAGACTTACAACCAGCTCGACAACGACCTGCGCGTTCGCGGGGTGCTGGCAATGTCGGACGGCAACGCCGCTGCCTCGCTGCGCCAGCTCTGGAACAGTGCAAGTGAGAACTATCCGCCCAACGTCTACGGCCCGGATGCCCGGCTCGACGTTGAAATTCTGAGCATCAACCGGATCGGGGACAACCGGGCCACTGTGCGCCTTCGCAAGCGGCTCACGTCGCAGCAGGGCGTCCAAGCTGGCCTGTTCACGGTCACGCTGATGTTCGACTTCCGGCCCGAAGAGCGGCGGCAGATTGATGAGGTCTGGACGAACCCGTTCGGCTTCACCGTCACCGAATACGCAATTCGCTCGGACAGAATGGAGAACTGATATGAAGATGCTCAAAACCGGCCTTCTGTCCGTCGCTCTTGCCCTGGCGGTTGCTCCGGCCTTCGCGGAGAGCAACCCGAGGGCGGGCAGCCATGACAGCCGTGTTCGGATCGCAACCTACGCTGACGGGCAGGTCTACCGCCTTCGCGTCAGCCTGACCCATGTGACCAGTGTGGAGTTTGGTGAAGGCGAAACCATCCGCTCGATCCTTGCTGGCGACACGGAAGGCTTCCAGCTCGACGGCGTTCCGGGGGGCCGTGCCTTCGCCGTCAAGCCTTTGGCTCGTGGCGTTAGCACCAACATCACGGTCTATACCAATCGGCGCAGCTACTATTTCACCGTCACGGAATCGTCCTCGCCGACCTATTACGTTGTCCAATTCCGGTATCCACAGGATCGAGCGCGCCCGACGAATGCTGTCGCGCAAAGGGCACCGAATTACAACTATGCCGCCTCGGGACGCTCGGAAATCACGCCGACAGCGGTGTGGGACGATGGGACATTCACCTATTTCCGCTTTGCTCCAAACGCCCCGGTCCCTGCCATCTTCCAGTATTCGGCAGGCCGCGAGCGGACGGTGAACAGCCAGCAGATCGAGGACGGCGTTCTTCGCGTGTCAGGGGTGAACCGCCAGTGGGTTCTGCGCCTTGGCGATACCGTCATCTGCATTCAGGAAAATAGCGCCGGAGGGACCGGATCATGAGCGACGAAAAGGATCTTGAAGAGCGCCTGGCCGCGCTCGAAGCCGGAGGCGATAGCGGGCGCAAGAAGGAACGGCCGTCGCCCAAGGTGGCGTTGGCCGGTGTCGGCGCAATCGCGGCCATTGGCCTGATCGCATACCTGGCCCTGCCGTCTGATGAACCGGAAAGTCCGCTGCCTACCGCGCGCCCGGCCGAGTTTCAGGAAGAGGGCGACGGCTTCGGCGCGATCGAGCCGTTCGTGCCCCCTGCCCCGCCTGAGCCTGAAGTCGTGGAAGTTGAAAACGATGGAGACGCGGCACTTCGAGCGCAGCTCGAAGCTCTTCAGGCCGAGATTGCGGAACTCCGTAACGCACCGGCCGACGATGGATCGGCCGCGGCCGCGCTCGAAGCTCTGACGGCACAGGTCGCGGCGCTTCAGGCGGCTTCGGAAGATGCCCGGTCGGAATTTCAGGAGGAACTGGCAGCGCGGGATCGCGAGCTTCAGCGCCTGCGTTCCGAACTTGAGATTGCCCGATTGGATCAAGAAAACCCGATGCGGCCGGGGGGCAATGAAGAGGACGCGCGCCTTGCCGAGCTGGAACGCCGGCGCGCGGAGGCGGCCGCATTTCAGGAAGCCCGGATCAACTCGCCCATGATCGCATTTGGCAACTCCGGTGCAGGTAGCGATGAAAGCGCCCTGTCGGAAAGAACGCTCGGAGAAGTGACCGATTTCGTTCTCAATGGCGCATCGCCTTCGCAGGTGACGCAGGCCGAGGTCATCGCCAACCCATCGAACACGGTGGTTCAGGGCACGATGATCCAAGCCGTCACCGAAACGGCGCTGGACAGCTCTCTACCGGGCCAAATTCGGGCGATTATCTCGGAGGACGTGCATTCCTATGACGGGTCGCGTGTCCTGATCCCTCGCGGCTCGCGGCTGATCGGGCGCTATCGCTCGGGCCTCAATGTGGGCCAGCAACGTGTGACCGTCGCATGGGACAGGATCATTCTGCCGACGAACCAGACTGTCACCATCAGCTCGTTCGGTGGCGATGAGTTGGGCCGGTCGGGCGTCACGGGCTTTGTGGATACGCGCTTCGGTGAACGCTTCGGTTCTGCCGCCCTGATCTCGATCCTCGGCGCGGTTCCCGCAGTAGCCGCCAGCCAGATCGACGATGATGTGTCCTCGGATGTGGCTGAAGACGTGGGCGATGACCTGCAAGATGCGACCGACGATGTGATGAGCGACTACCTGTCCCTCGGCCCGGTGATCTACGTCGATCAAGGTGCCCGGATTACGGTCATGGTGGATCGGGACTTGGAGATTTTCTGAATGACTTCCAGCTACCTCCAAGCATCGCTCGACAAGCTGCCTGACGCCATGCGGGATGATGTGATCGAGATTTGCATCAACCCCGATGGCCGTGTCTGGGGCGAATTTCAGGGCGATCACTTCATGCGCCTTCTCGATGCGTCCATGAGCCAGACGGAAATCCGCGACCTGGGCAACCAGATCGCGTCCGGGGCAAATACTAGGATCGGGAAAGAGAAGCCCATCGTCTCCGTAAGCATCGAGTATCGCGGCCGACCGATCCGGGCGCAGGTGATCCAACCGCCTGCCGTCCAGACAGGGCATTCGATCTCGTTGCGCTTCTTCTCTACCCTGCCGCTGGAAAAGATCGAGCTGAAGTATCTCTATGGTGCAGAACGCAGCCTTGAAGGCGTCCGACAGGAACGGAACCGCGAGCTGCGCCAGGTCGTGAAGAGCGGGGACATTTACGCCGCGATCAAGTTCTGCGTCGAGAACAAAATGAACATGGTGGTTTCCGGCGGAACGTCCACCGGGAAAACCGTCGCGGCCAGGAAGATCCTCTCATATGTCGGGGAAGATGAGCGCATCGTGACAATCGAGGAAGCGGCCGAGCTACTGCCGAACCAGCCGAATGTCGTGACCCTGATCGCGAACCGCGATGTGGAGACGCAATCCGCTGACACTCTTCTTACCTCCACGCTGCGGATGCGGCCGGACCGCATCGTCTTGGGTGAGGTTCGGGGGCGCGAGGCGATGACCTTCCTAGAGGCCATCAACACCGGGCACGGCGGCTCGATGACGACGCTCCACGCGGAAACGCCGCAACTGGCGGTTCAGCGCCTCGCCATCGCCGCCCTGAAGACGGATGTGCCGATGACCTATGCCGACATGATACAGTATATCGAAAGTTCAATAGACGTGATTATCCAAGCCGGGCGGCACAACGGCGACCGGGGCATAACGGAGTTTTACCTGCCGGGCAACGAAAACGAGGACCAGAGCAATGAAAACCTATGAGAACGAAGTGATGACTTTCGATCCTCTGTCGGCAAAGAGCATGAACTCCATGCCCGACAAACTCAGGGAATGGGGTCAGGCAGGCTTCAAGGTAGTCTCCGTGGTCCACGCAAATGCTGAAGGGCGTGCCGGGTCGAACATCCATGTCTTCTTGACCCGTGAAAGTGCTTCAGGTGAAGAGGAGGATGCGGCGTGATTAAGACCATCAGCATAGCGATCCTGGCTACCTCTCCTGTGGCTGCCGCCGCGCAATTCGTGCCGACGCTAGACAGCGCGCCGCGAGTTTGCCCGGATCGGCCACCCCGGCCTGACTGGATCGTAAACGCAGACGTGCGGGAAGCGCACAAGATGAACCTCGTGCAAGAGATGTATCGCGCTCAAAGCCTCCAAGCTGTTGTAGAGGCCGGCGAATGCTCATGCGAAACCAGATTTCCGTCTTGGGATGATGCCTCGGCATACTACTTCGAGCATTATTCTGGTCTGAGCAGGCATGAAATCTTGGACCGAACCTCCGAATACCGCAGAACAGCGAATGAGCTTCGACAGGAGGCAATGCCCATCTGTGAATCACAAGGCAACTGGTGAGGCTTAAATGAGTATCGTTACCTACTTTGTTGAAACGGCCTCGGACTACCTTGACGACGCGGCTGAAACGCAATTCGGATCGGTCGCAGCAACGGTGGGAACGGTAATCACGCTTTCTTCGATCCTGCTGGTGATCCTTGTCTTCGTCAATATGGCGCTCCAAGTGCGAAGCGTGGATGCCAGAACCTCATTTTGGCTCGCCGTAAAAATCGCTCTAGTTGGCATCTTTGCGACGAACTGGGCCCAATTCAACTATCTTGCTGACGGCATTCTCAACGGGATCGACAGCATCGCGGGTTCCTTGGTGGCATCGGTAGGCGGAGGCGAACCAGGCCCATCCGGCACGTTCGCTGAAGAATTTGACGATCTAATCGAAGAGCTAGGGGAATATCTCAACGCGGCCGGATCGAATCTTAACTGGATGGCTGGTGCCCTGCTCGACACCCTAGGCGTGGTTCTTCTTTCGGTCCTCGGGGGCCTTGCCGCCTTTATCATGGTCGCATCCCGTCTGATGATCGCGCTGCTGATCGGGATGGCGCCGGTCATGATCTTCCTTACCCTGTTCGATGTGACGAAAGACTATTTTGCCCGATGGCTGTCCGCACTGATTTCGTTCTCAATCTACCCAATTGTGGTTGCCGGGGTCTTCGCAACCATCGTCGGTGTTGCCCAAGCCTTGATCTCGCGGCTTGGTGATCCTTCAAATGCCTCAAGTATTGGCGCGCTGATTCCGTTCTTCATGATGATCCTCATGGCGAAAGGGTTCCTGATCGCGACGCCTTTCATCGTCCGTTCGATCTCGGGCAACATCGTCATGCCTGCAATGACCGCTGGTATGGGTGGAACCTATGCGTTCGGCAGAGCTGCGATGGGAAGTCAGCAAGCCATGAACCGTTATGGCGTAGGCACGGCCTCCGGTGCCGATCGGGCAGGCATGACCGTGTATCAAGGGGCTCGTAGGGCGATGGCCTCCATGCGCTCACCGCCTCCGGCGAATGACGGCGGATCGACCGGGACCGCCCCACCACCGACCGGAACGGGTGCCAAGATGCAGCGCATGAAAGATCGAGCTGACCGCCTCGGAGATTGAAAAAGGCCCGCGCAAGCGGGCCTTTTACTTTGTGTTGGTCGGCAAGGGCATCGCTACTCGGCCGCGGTCGCGCGTTCGCCTCCCTGCCCTTCCGTGAAACTCGCCTCGAACTCTGCCAGCTTTGCATCGGCATCACGCAACGCCTGCACGTCAGCATCGGAAATGTCGCCCGGCTCGGGCAGATCGAGCCTCTGCTGAACAGACAGGTCGAACTCGCGCTGGCGCTCGTCCATGTCCCGAGTCGCCTGCGCAGCCTGGGCGACAGCTTTGGACCGTTTGCGCTTCGACGTTTTCAGCTTTGCTCGATGGGGCTGATCGCTGGCCTCTTTCACGGAAAGGTTCTCGGCCGCCTCCTGCGGCGCTGACGCCGGCGCCGGCTGCGCCTCGTCCTCCGGTTCTTCCGCAATCACCGGCTCGACGGCTTTCAAGGTCCGCTCAGGGAAAGGCAGCTCGCCCTTCTGTGCGCCGTGGATCGCCTTGAAAAACGGATCGTCGTAATACTGGATGCGTTTTGCCCGGATCGGCATTTGTGCGTCTACGACCATCACAATGTCATCGAGCGGCATCCGCCGCGCCTCATCTTCCGGCAAAAGAGACGTTTCTTCGGTGCGTTCGGACATGCTGCGCCCCTCGAAGGGGTTCCGACCAATCGACCGGGATCGCGTGACCACGCGCTTGGTCGTCTTGCCCACGGCCTTGCTCAGCTCTTCGACGGTCTTTTCATCGGAGGGCGTGAGGTAGAGCTTCACACCGGCGTTGCCTTGCAACGCCCTGCGGGTGTTTTCGCCATATATCTCGTCCAGCGCCGGGATCGTTTGCGTGACGATAGCCAAGTGCCCCTTGTAAGAGCGCAGCGTCTCGATGCTCTCGACCACGATGGGCATCTTCCCGAGGCGGTTGAACTCGTCCAGCATAATCATCACAGGCCAGGGTTCATCCTTGCCCGGCTCCTTGTCCTGAAGCGATGAAATCAGGTCGGAGAAGAACAGGCGGATCAGCGGGGCCATCGGCTTGACCATGTTCGGAGCAACGACCAGGTAGACGGTGAACGGCTTCTTGCGGATCGTCCGGAAATCGAAGTCCGATTCAACGGTGGCCGCGTCGATCGCCGGGTTGCTCCATTGATCGAGGCCCGAGGTCATCAAGAGCGACACATAGGAGGTCAGCGTATCGTTGTTGGTCGATGCAAGCCGCTCGAAGATCAGCTTCGCAGCGTGGTTCCGAACCTCGTCCCGACGCTTCATGAACTCTTTCTGCTTGTTGCCGCCGGACGCGCTGATCCGGTAGATTTCGCCCAAGGTGGGCCGCTTCCGCTCGAAGGCCAGAAGACCGGCCGCAACGAAGAGGTCGATACCGCCTTTCAGAAGCCCTTGGACACGATCACTGTCAGCTTGCAGGAAGAGCGAGGCGAGAAGCTGAAGCTCCATCTGCTTTCGGTCAGGATCGTCCAGCTCGAAGATCCTCAGCAGCGGATTGTAGCGATGGCTGCGCCGGTCGTGCCAATCGGTCGGAGCAAAGCGGAAAACCTTGTCGCCCTCCGAAGCTCGATGCCGGGCTGTATGCTCAAAATTCTCCCCCTTCACGTCCAGGACCACGGCGGACCCTTTGAAGGTTAGAAGGTTCGGGATAACGAAGCCGGTGGTTTTCCCCCGCCCGGTCGGTGCAACGATCAATGCGTGAGGAAAAACCTTCGACGTGATGAGCTTTCCGCGCGACTTCGGCTTGCCCATCTTGCCCAGGATAAACCCTGTGCCGGGTTTACCGAAAAACCCGTTGCGGGCCATCTCAGCGGCCTTCTGCCAATGGGTGCGCCCGAAGCGGGTGAGTGCCGACCCGGACAGAACCGCGCTCAGAAGCATCCCGGCCAAGGCAAAGCCGCCGATGATGAGATTGACCTTCTCGAAGTCGTTGGGGCGGACGATCCGCATATCAAGGTAGTTCTGCGCCAGCCAGAAGAAGTCGATCTCAGCCGACAGCCCATAGTCGCGAAACGTGAGGTAGGCGGTCGCAACCACATAGCCGACAGCGGCCGAAACCAGCGTCAGGAGGATTACGCCGACTGCGATCTTGCCCTTATCCATGCGTCTGCCCCTTTTCGCTGTGGCTCTGAACATGCTTCAGGCGCTGCGCATCGTATTCTTCATCGGCAATCTCGGAAATGACCTCGCGGGTGGCCTCGCTGTTGGCCGTCGCTTCATCCGATTGCAGATAGGCTTTCGCGGCGTAGAGCCGTTCCAGGCGGTCATCAATGACGTTCTCCAAGGCATCTGCATCACCTTCGCGCAAAGCCTCGATCCGCTCGTCATCCAGCTCGCGTTCGATTTCCTCACGATAGGCGCGGCCACTAGCCTCGTCTGCGAAGGTCGGGTTGATCTTGTCGTCGCGTTCGTGAGCAATGACACGCTCGATCTCAGGACTACGCCCGGTGCTGGTCAGTTCACGTTGCGCCGCCACCTCGGAAACCCGCTCACTGTCCCGAATGCTCATTGCCGTGGCGTAGGTCTGACCCAGACCCCGTGCAAGGTGATCGGGCATGTCCGGATACCGGGCCTTGAAGCCATCTGCGACAGTCGCCTTCACATCGGCGGATTCGTCAGCTCCGGCGGCGCGGGCCTCCGCCTCGATCCGGTCGTATAGGTCGCGATCGACAATCGTTTCCTGATAGGGCTGGTCACGATAGATCAGGTCCGGGGACGCCAGGATTTCCGGCTTGTCTTGGAGATAATCAGCTTGCTCGCTTGCAATCCGCTCTCGTGCCATTGCCTCGATCCGCCCGTCCTCGGACATAGCCTGCACACGATCATAGCGCGTATCGAAGTGCTCCGATTGATCGGCTGACATAAGCTCGTCGCGGATGCGGCTGCTCATGCGATCAAGACTGGCTTGCTCGATATGAGCCTGATGGGAAACGCCGCCCTCATTGTCGGTCTCGACTTCATAGGGACGCATCGCATCATCGAACTCGCGCAAGCGATCCTGCTCGAACCGATCTACTTCAGCACTGTAGCCCTCAAAATCCTCATGCTCATGCGAACGGAACTCGCGGGTATCCTCGCGCACCAACCCGTCGCGCATCTGCGCACCATACCTGTCAGCGGTGTCGCGCAGCAAAGCATCGGCCCGGCGCTGATCTTCAACCGACATACCTCCTGCCGCGCGCTCTTTTGCTAGGGCCGTGAACGCCATGCCCAGCTCCGCGTTGGTGCTGACATTTGTGCGCCCCTGCGCCGCACGATCCCGCTCGATCACCAAAGGCTCGAACGTGGCATAGTCATTGTTTGGCCCGTCGAAATTGTCACGAACCCCCTTCTCGACCTCGGCCACGGCCTCAGCCTCTCGTGCGGAAATGCCCTCATTCTCAGCTCGAATTACGCCGGCCTCAGTCCGCAGCTCATCGCTGACACGTTCCCGATAGACTTCATCGTTCGCCTGATCGCGCAGGAAGTCTTGATAATCCGGATCGTCCTCGAACACCCCATCGTCGCGCAGAACCTCGGCCCGTTCGAGCGCGGTCCCTAGCTGGACATGCACCTGGTCCAGCTTGTCCACCGCTTGCTGAAGATCTTCGCGCCGTTCGAGATTGAGCCCATCAGTCTCCGCGATGCGGCTCAAATCATCGGAAAGCCATTGGCGTTCCAGCGCAGCGTTATTCGCTGTGGTTTCGATCCGTGCGATGATCGTCTCGGACGAAATGCCTGTGCCACGCAAAGCCGTTTCGATCTGCGCCCTCGTCTCGGGCTCGCGCAGCCGCTCGACGGCATCGCGGTTCACATTGGTTTCGGAATAGACCCCATCGGTCGAAGGCGCATCAAGTAGCGTTTGCGAACGGGTGCCAAGAGGCTGCATGTGCGCAACCCCCCGATAGATTTCATTGAGACGCGCTTGCGCTTGGGGTCGCTGCGCCTCGGGCGTGCTGGCAACCATCGCCTCAACGCGCTCCATCCGTGCGGCAAAGCTGCTTCTCAGATCATCAAAGGACTGTTCCTCGGCCATGTAAACTTCTCCATTCTGTTCAAGATGCCCGCCCCGTGCCATCAGCTCACCGGCACGGAACAAGGCGTTTGCAATATCCTCACGGTTCTCGGCCGACGCCTCGGCGGCCAGTGAACGGTAAACCTTCGTATTGCTGGCGATCTCCGCCAGTGCGCGGTCCAGATCGCGCCCCACGCGGACACGTCCAACCGGCTCCCTGCCCTCTTCCTTGGCCGCGTAAACCTCCTTGGTGCGCGGCTGATATGTTACCACACCCCGATCCAAACGGCGCGTTGCTTCGAGACAAACACCATATTTTTCAGCCTCTTCGACCATCGCCGTGCGGAAGTCGTCGTAGTTGAAATGGTGATCCCGCCCCAGATAGAAGAACTCGCCCTCCTGGGACCGCCGGTTCAGGACGACATGGGCATGAGGGTGAGCCCGATCCTCATGCACCGCGATCAGGTAGTCGAAATTGCGGTCTTCCGTGGCGAAGAACCGTTCGCAAACGTCGCTGGCAATGTCTCGAACATCAGCGCCGCGCGTGCCAACAGGGAACGACATAAGCAGATGGGTCGTGTGCCCCATCTTGGGGTTGAAACCCTTGTCCCAACGCTCGGTGAAACGATCTGCCACGCTCTTGATTTCATCGGCGCTCAACTGGCGCTTCCCATCGAGAACGCCACGGCTGTCCACGATATGCGAACTCTTTGTGGTCAGATACTCAAGCTGATTGACGAGCTGACCCCGCGTGTGCGTTCCGCCTGACCGGATTGCCTTGAAAACGGCCGCTCGATGCCCCGCCCCGGCACGGGCCATCTGCTGCCGCTTCTGACCCAGGCCCTGCATAGAGCCTCGAACCTTGCTCCACCCCTCTTGGAAAAGCTCACCAGTGACGGTGGCAACCGCGTTACTCTTCGCCATCTGCCAGCTCCTTCAAGGCGGCATTGACCGTCAATGTCAGGTGACTGCGGCGACGCTCTGCTAGCGAATGAACCTGATCGGCAAAGTCTAGAACGAACCCGGCAAGGCTCCGCATCTGCGATAGACTGCCCGGCCCGAAGGGCGGTCGAAGGCCCTTCTTGTTCGCCTCGTTCATGCGCTTGGCGATTTGGGTGACGTTATTGCCCACACGATTCAGGGCTGCACGGAAGCTGCTCAGCTCAGAAGACAGGTGTTCATCGGGGATGAAAACGCCATTCGCACACTGGATCAGGCGGCGCAAACCATCCGATCTGCTGTTGATCCCGTTCTTGCTCAAGACGGCATCGAACGCGCGAAGCTCTTCTTCGGTAACGGTTACGCTGACCTGGCGCGTCCTGATGCTGCTTTCGCGGCGGCGCTCTTTTTCAGTGCGAACCGTGTAGTAGATCGCCCGTTCCGTCACTTTGAAACGCGCCGCAAGTGCCTTTGCGGAAATGCCTTTTCCGCTCTCGCGGACGATGGCGAGCCGTTCTTCACGGGTCAGACGGCGGCGCGATGACATACTGAACATACACTTCCTATTTCCTGCCACCTTCATACAGACGAATAGGCTTCGACGCAATCCGGGGATTGTGTCGAGTGTCGAAGCCGTTAAGTTCGGCTGTATTCCGCATCAGGCACGGCTTGCCCGTGCCGTGATCGAACCCTGGTTCGATCTGGGCCGCTCCGGCCCACCCCTCTAAAAATGCCCTGTGAGGCGCTAGAAGCGCCTCTCCGCACCCTCCCCCCTCAGAATCCTCTGAAGCGCCCTCAGAGAGCCGCTGCGGCGCTCCTATGCGCCATGCCGCCCCCGACCGAGGCAGACAGTTCCAGCGAACGGTCTGATTGCGATGTGGAAGAGAGGCACCACGCTGCCCCTTTCGGCTCCGTCGCCTCCCTAACGCTCCGCACGCAACACGCAACACGCAACACGCAACACGCAACACGCAACCAAGAACAGTTGCCACGCGAAAAACGACAAGCAACACGGCTCACGCGACAGGCAACAAGCGACACTGGACACTGGTCACTGGACACTGGACACTGGACACTGGACACTGGACACTTTACACTGGACAGAAAACACTTGACCCGCAACACGCGACAAGGGACAAGAGACAAGGGACAAGTAACAGGCAACAGTTACCACGCGACAAGCGACAAGCGACAAGCGACAAGCGACAAGCGACAGTCAACCCGGATCACCGGACAAGCAACACTGAACAATCAACACTGAACATGAGGCCGAGCAATGCCGAACGAAAACATGAAAGTCATCACGGTCATGACGCGCAAAGGCGGCGCCGGAAAGACGATGCTGACCCGTGCCCTGGCGAGTGCAGCTATGAACGCAGGCAAGAAATGCCTTGTCCTAGATGCCGACCCGCAACAAGCCTTGTTTCGATGGGCTGAGAAGCTGAAGATCGAAGACCCGAATTTCACCATCGAAGAGCTAAAGTCACCCGAAGCATTCGAGGCGCGGGTGGATGCTGTCTGGGAAGAAGGGTCAACGGATTTCGTCTTCGTTGACACGCTTGGGGCCGCTGGTGCTTGGGCCGACGATCTCGCGGCCTTCAGCGACATTCTTGTGGTGCCCATGATGCTGTCCAACGACGACATGGAAATCACGCAAGACACCCACAAATGGTATGTTGACCTCCGGGGCAGGACCGAAGATCCCGAAAACCTGCCGACCTTCCATGTCGTTCTTTCAAGCGTTCCCGCACGGATGAGTAAAACCGAACAGCAACTTGAGCTGGAAGCGGTTCAATCCTTCCCGGTCGTCCAGAACTACTTCATGGAGCGCAAACAGCATAAAGACGCCGCCAGCCTCGGATTTCTCCATTATCTCGCGGAGGCACGACGCAACGATCCGAACCCTCTGCTGCGCACCCACGCAAAGCACTATGAAGAGGCTCTGGACGAAGCACTGGCGATCCTTCAGGACATTGGAGGGATCGCATAATGGCCCGAA
Organism: Salipiger marinus; assembly: GCF_035481585.1. Classification (NCBI taxonomy): domain Bacteria; kingdom Pseudomonadati; phylum Pseudomonadota; class Alphaproteobacteria; order Rhodobacterales; family Roseobacteraceae; genus Salipiger; species Salipiger marinus. The sequence goes on from NZ_JAYKSL010000026.1 coordinate 29,559, forward strand.
AGCAACGTCCGAACATCAAGGGCTTCAACCCTGAATACACCACCAATTTCGGAACCACTCGCGAAAGCGCCGGAACCTTCGCAGCGGAAATCCCGAAACCCTCCGCTCCCGTGGAACCGGCCGCTGAACAAACGCCAGCACATGCGAAGCCTGATCCTGAAACCGACACTCCCTCTGCCAACAAGCCCAAAGCTGATAAGCCCGCTCGCCCGCGCGTGGAGAAAGATCGAGAACCGCAGGCCCCCAAAGCACCAAAACCCGCCGCCGAAAAACGGGAAACGCGCCTCGACGCTGCTGTGAAGGTCGATCAGGGCAAGAAGCTCGATGCTCTGGAAGGGCAGGGGATCGCCGCCCGCGATGTGATCGTGCTTGCCGGACGCCGGGCAACGGCCAGGTTCGAGCTGAAGGCTAAATATATTGAAAAGCCCGAGGCAGATCGCCTTCCGATGCGTGAAGGCTACCACACAACGAAACGGCTCCCCGCGAACATCCTGGACGATCTGCGCGAAAAGCATGATCCGCTTCGTCTCCAATCCGACAGCGCGATGGTGCGGGGCCAGTTCGAACCCGTGTTCTGGACCTGCCTTGATGAAGTCATCGAAGAGCTTCGCCAGAAGAAGGATTAGAAGACGCGGCAAGCCGCGTCACGTTGTTGCATAGAAGGGGGAAGGAGTTTCGGCTTCCTTCCCCCTGAAGCAAAATAGACAGGGCCGTGTCCTCGGCTGCGCCTGCGGGCCGCACCACCCCTGTCGATTTTGCTTCACCCCCATCCTCTCACGCTCGCCGCTCGGCAGGGGTAAGCGGGCGCTTACCCTCCTTTCAATGATGAAAAAGGCGCGGGAACGGGGCGCTCCGTGGATCAAAAAAACGGAGTGAAAACCATGCCGAGGCAAAAAAGACTGGAAGCGAAAGCAATCAAGCGCATCCTCGATGCCAGGACGCGCGAGATCGTCGGATGGCTCTACGAGTGGAACACCGGCGAGATACTTCCGCGCTGGAAGGACGGGCGTAGGGAAAATGTCATCTATGAGTAAGACACCAATGTTTTCGTTGTCGGCCGAGGAAGACGGGCGAAGCCTTGGCACGGTCTACTCGACCAGCTCGAAGACCCTGCGCGTCTTTGGCGCGGCGTATATGCGCGATCCGAAGACGCGCGGGGAAATCACCTTGAAGAACCCCGAGGGGCGCGCGGTTGCCTCTTTCGACGTTTGGCAAGACAGATGGTCGGAAACCGCCGAAACCTTTGAATAATCTTCCCTTTTTGTTCCCAAAATGCTAGGCTGTCTCCCAAAAGGAGGCAGCCTATGCAGTTTCATAAAGCATTGATTTGCAGCGTAATTATTCTGACGGCATCGCCCGCTGTGGCAAGTGCCTGGGAACATGAGCATGAGCGCGGGGTCGATCTCTACCGCACGGAAAATGCAGGCGTGGTCGTCTCGCTGGTTTGTGATCCGAATACGGTCTACGGGACCACGGAAAGCGCCGTCCTGATCGAAGCCGGCGACAACCCCGACCTGTCGGCCGAGGTGGGCTTCAGCTTTCCCGATGGCAACAGGATCGGCGCGGCAATGGTGCATGGGCGCTACGGAAAAGCGACGGCCAACCCCGTGGAATGGGAAACTCTGATCGCCGGATTCCGTGAACATCAGACAGTCACGATTACGATTGGCGACAGCTCGACCGAGGTTGAGCTTGGCGATCCCATGCCCTTCACCTGCCTCTGACCTTGCGCCTGCGAAAGCAGGCTCGGCGCGAAGCGCCGGGCGGGGGGGGGGGGGGGCG
>NZ_JAYKSL010000026.1:31461-51685 GCF_035481585.1 Salipiger marinus
CCCCGGCCCCGTCAAACATAGCACCAGGGCAAAGAAAACCCCCGCCGGGGGGCGGGGGCTGACAGGTTCAAAGCTCGATGCCGGGGCGCAAGTTGCCGTCTTGGTCCAGCCATTGCCGCGCCTCGGCGCAAGCGTAACAGATGCAAGAGCCCTCGCCCTCGATCGTCACCGGCGCGAAATAGACCGGCGGGTTTATCCTGCCGCATTTGCGGCAGGACAGGCGGGGCAGGGTGTGGGGGCCGCTCATGCGGCCACCTGCTTTTCGCCCTCGGCAACGCGGGCCTTTTCGTTGATGTAGTCCACGGCCTTCTGTGCCTCGGCGGCAGCCTTGAAAATCATTTCCTTGTCGGATTTCAGGGCCTCAAGCCATCCCTCGACATATGCCGCGCTCTGGTCAAACTGCGGCTCGACGCCAAGCTGAACGGCAAGGAAACATGCGCCGATCTCGGCCACCAGCTCGTCAAATGCGTATTCCTTACGGTTCGCATGGGCCTTCTGAGTGGCAAGGCGCTTTTCGCCGCAAGCCCAATGCGTCAGCTCGTGGGCGAGTGTCCCATAGTATCCGGCGGCGCTGTAGAACGTCGCAATCGGAGGCATATGGATGTGGTCTTTCGTCGGGTGGAAGTAGGCGCGCGGTTCCTCCGTGGTGATGATTTCCGCCCCGCTGCGGGCAAAGAAAGCGTCAAGCTCGGCGTCGGCCTCGGTGCCAAGATCGCGGGGCGGTTCCGGGCGGATGTAATAGGCTTCCGGCAAGCCCTCGATCTGGTCGGCATTGAAAACATTGTTGGTCTTGGCAAACCGGATGCGGCGTTTTCCGTCCTCGCCCTCTACCGCGTTCTCGTCCTCGCGCTCAATCGAGCCATAGAAAACAGATTTCGTCGCCTTCTCGCCCTTCTTCACACAACCGCCAAGCTCAAGGGCCTGTTTGAAGGTCATCCAGCGCGCGGAATTGTAGCCGCGAACATGCGCCGTCGCCCAAAGCATCAGAATGTTGATGCCTTGATAGGAATCGCCATTGTGCCGCAAGGGAAAGCTCGCGCCGCTCATGTCGCCCGTCCACGGCTTGCGCCACGGCGGGGTGCCCGCCTCGATCTGCGCAATGATCGTGTCGGTGACGTGCTGCTTGATGTCAAAACGCTCTTTAGCCATGACTGGCCTCCTTGTGGTGATGCCCTATCCGGTCTGGTGCCGAAAATTGGGGCGGGGTTTCTGGCGAGGACCGCTGCAAGCGGCCCTCTCCTGAAAGCCTGCCTCCCGGCGAGGGCAGGAGGGGGGCCCACGCAAGCTCCATGACAAGGAAGGGGGGGAGGGGGATCACCCGGCCACGCAGCTCGGCCCCCGGCCGAGACCGTGGTTGGGGACACCCCCCCTGACGCCGCTCATGGGGCTTGCGTGGGGGAACCGGCGGTTCCCGATACGGACAGGGCGCGCTCGCGCGGCATGGCCCAAGGATGCAGGGGGCGTTCGGCTTGTCCGAATCCCCCCTGCCAGTGTGATCGCCGCGCTGTCAGGTGTCAGGCAAAACCGACTTTTGTGTCAGGTCGCTGACCCATCTCGCGGGTGCAGAACGCCTAGCGGTCGTTCGTGCGTAGCGCGGCGAACGCCCGGAAAGAGCCCTTTGCGGAAGTGTCAAATTCTCGCTGCGCGCGCTCGCAGCGGAATTTTTGCTGTGACGCGGCAAATCTTATGCCGCATCGCAGCTGTGGATCCGGTCGTTCGTGCGCCGCGCAGCGAAACCCTCGGGAGCAGCGACCGCAGCGCGGACAAAGGGTGCATTCGCTGCGGATGCGCAGATGGCTGCTTCAGGTTTGGCGCACCGATAGGACATTGCAGCAGGTCGCGCCGGTTAGTCCGTATAGCTTTGGCAGGCATCAACTCCGTTGGCTGTCGAGGCAAGTAGCTGATCTGCATCACGGATGAGATCGGCGACCCGCCTGTCCGCCAGACGATACCGAACGAAGCGGCCTTTGCTGCGGCGACTGACCAGCCCGCATTCCAGCAGACAGCGCAGATGGTTCGAGACGTTGGGCTGACCCAAACCCGTATGCCCGACGATTTCCTGCACGTTGCGTTCGTCCGACACCAGCGCATCGAGGATCGTCAGACGGCTGGGATCGCTTAGGCCCCGGAAGAGCTTTGCCCGCAGTTCCAGTGTATCGGGTGCCGAAAGATCGTCTTGAATGTTTTGCGCTGTCATATCATTATCCACTGATACGTTAGCAGCGTACCTTTTCGCCCGCCACCACAAAAAGGATCGCACATGAGCCAGCCCGATAACAGCAAGTTGGCGACAGCCTCCTCCCCGATCCGAATGCGGGTGCAAGGCATGGACTGCGCGAAAGATGCCGCCGAGATCGAGCGCGCGGCCCGGTCTGCGGGCGTGGCCGAAGGCGACGTGAAAGTGTCCGCCGCCACCCACATCATGACATTGCGGATCGCGGACGGCGATCTGCCGAAAGTGCGGCCCGCGCTCGACGCGACCGGCTACGGTTTCGAGAAGATCGAGGACGGCGATACATCGTCCGATCCGGCCTACAAGGACCCGAGCTATCGCCGCGCGCTCTGGATCGTGGTCGCGCTCAATCTCGGATACGGCGTGGTCGAAATGTTCGGCGGGTTCCTGTCCGGTTCGCAGGCGCTGAAGGCAGACGCGCTCGATTTTCTGGGCGATGGTGCGATCACGTTTCTGGGCCTGCTCGCCATCGGCTGGAGCCTGACATGGCGGGCGCGGTCGGCGATGATCCAAGGCGTGTTTCTGGGCCTTCTGGGCCTTGGCGTTGTCGGCAGCACGCTCTGGCGTGTCCTCAACCAGACCACGCCAGAAGCCGGGTTGATGGGAGCCTTCGCGGTAGGTGCGCTGATCGTAAACATCCTCGCGGTGCTGCCGCTGCTAAAGCACCGCAAGGGTGATGCCAATATGCGAGCCGTCTGGCTGTTCTCTCGCAACGACGCCATCGGCAACCTCGCCGTGGTCATCGCCGCCGGGCTGGTCGCGTGGCTTGGCAGTGCATGGCCCGACCTGATCGTCGCGTTCGCGATCGCGGGGCTTTTCCTGCATTCGTCGTGGATGATCATCCGCGATGCCCGGAGTGACTTGGTGGAAGCTGACTAACTCCATCATGGTGCGACGCGCCGGACGAAAGCCGACATTCGCGCGCCCCGCAGCATCGGTGAGTCTGGGCTCGAAGCCGACCTGCGGCAGCGCGGCGTCGGAGGCTGGCGATAAGCTTTGTCACCGGTCGTTCGCGATCTCGCTTACTATCGCGGGGTCACGTGATGTCGACGCCTGGGCCGGGAGGGACGGATGGAGGAAATCCTATGTCCAAGATCCAACTCCCCGTCGCCAAGCCGAAGCGACGTCCCTGGAACCGCGGCAGACTCGTCGGCCAGAAACGGCCCCTGCTGCCTAAACAGGTCTGGGCGATCCGCGCGCGCCTCGAACTCTCAGGCAACTTGCGCGATCTCGCGCTGTTCAACCTGGCCATCGACAGCAAGCTGCGCGGCTGTGACCTCGTCAGACTCAAGGTCGCCGATCTCGTCGTTGGAGGCTGCGTTCGCGAACGCGTCTCCGTCATCCAGAGCAAGACCCAGCGCCCCGTTCAGTTCGAAGTCACGGAAAACACTCGCGCGTCGATCTCGGCTTGGGTGGCACGGCCGGAAATGATCGGCTGCGCCTTCCTGTTCCCGAGCCGGTTTCACGACAGAGCGCACGTCTCCACGCGGCAATACGCGCGGCTCGTTCGGGATTGGGTTACGGCGATCGGCCTCGAGCCGAGCGGCTACGGCACGCACTCGCTGAGGCGCACCAAGGCGGCGCAGATCTACCGCAAGACAGGCAATCTTCGCGCGGTCCAGCTCCTGCTTGGTCACACGAAGGTGGATAGCACAGTCCGCTACTTGGGTGTCGAACTCGAGGATGCCCTGAGTATCGCCGAGTCGGTAGACATCTGATAGTCTTGGCGAACGGCTTATGCCGTTCGCCATCCGAGACCGGACACGCAGCGGCGTGCCCATCAATGCTGGCTTCGAGCCCCTCCAAGACGTTGGTTTTAGTGGCCCAAGGAACGATTTGCCCTTGCTTACCGCAGCGCAGCATCGCAAGACCGCCGCCCGAACGTAAGCGCCTTCCCGGGGCCCTACGCGGCGAGGCTTGACGGGTCGCAGAACTGCCAGGGCATGAGCGCTTCGATCCGGCTCTTGGGGTGGCCGTCGAGCAGCGCCCGCAGGGTCTGGGCGATGTAGTCGACGGGGTTCACGTCGCTCATCTTGCAGGTGGCGATCAGCGAGGCGAGCATTGCCCAATTCTCGGCGCCGACCTCGTGCCCGGCGAACAGCGCATTCTTCCTCGTAAGAGCAATGCGACGGATCTGGTTCTCGACCGGGTTGGTATCGAGCTCGAGCTGGCCGTCCTCCAGGAAGCGGATCAGGCCGGGCCAGAGGCCGAGAGTATAGCGGATGTCCTCGGCGAGCTTCGACGAGCGGGGAATGCGCGAGAGCTGTGCCTCGAGCCAGGGGCGCAAGGCGGCGATGATGGGGGCGGCATGCTCCCTCCGCGCGGCCAACCGGGTCGCGGGCGGCTGGCCCCGGACCGCCTTCTCGACGGCATAGAGATCGGCGATCCGGTGCAGGATCTCCTCGGCGATGGGCGAGCCATCGGCCTCCAACCGCTTCACGAAGCGCCGCCGGACATGGGTCCAGCAATGCACCAGCTGCCAGGCCCCCTCGGGCCGTTCGACCCCCGTGAGCTTATCATAGGCACTATAGCCGTCGCACTGGACGAAGCGGCCGCGATAGCCTTCCAGGAAGCGCAGGGCGTGCGCGGCGCCACGCCCGGGCGCGTAGTGGACCATCACGACCGGGGGCCCGGTGCCGCCATGGCCCCGGTCATCGGCGACCACCGACCAGAAGTATCCCGTCTTCGTGCGCTTGCGCCCCGGCGACAGGACCGGCGCCCGCGTCTCGTCCATGAAGACGCGGTCGGCGGCCTTCAGGTGTTCGCGCATCTGCGCCACGATGGGTCGCAGATGGAAGCAGGCCCGGCCGACCCAGCTGCCCAGGGTGGCACGGTCGAGGGTCAGGCCCTGACGGGCGTAGATCTCGGCCTGTCGGTAGAACGGAAGGTGGTCTCCGAACTTCGAGACGATGACCTGCGCGATCAGGGCCTCGGTTGGCAGGCCGCCGGGCACCACGTGCTCGGGGGCATGCGCCTGGACGACGGCTCCCGAGCAGCGGCGGCAGGCATAGCGGGGACGGCGCGTCACCAGCACCCGGAACTGGGCGGGGACGATGTCGAGGCGCTCGGAGGTGTCCTCGCCGATCCTCGTCATCTCGCCGCAGCCGCAGGGACAAAGGGTGCTCTCCGGGGCGATCACGCGCTCGATCCGGGGCAGATGCTTCGGCAGGTGACCCCGGTTCCGGGCCGGTGCGCGCGGGCCGGTGGCGCCGTCCCCCTTCAGCGCGCGCCTGGCCCGCTCCTGCGCGGCCTCCAGCACGCCCTGGGCGAGCTCGACATCCTCGAGCGGCAGGTTGAACTGCTCCGGGTCGAGCTTCTCGGAGCGCGCCGCGAACTTCTCCCGCTGTAACTCGCCGACGATGCTCTCCAGTCGCCGTTGTGCCTCCACCGCCTCCTCGAGGGCGGCTTCCGTCTCGGCGAGGCGCGCCTTCAGAGAGGCGTTCTCTTCGGAGAGGGCGGTCTCGGTCATGCGGCGGATCATGCACAGCCCCTCCGGGCCTGCCACCGCCAAAGCCCGGTCGAGTCACTACGTCGCAGTCAGCCCGCCAACTCCGGACGCCGAGCGGCCTCGGGGCGGACCAGGCGCCAGTCGATCCCCTCGAACAGCGCCGCGAACTGGGCGGGCGACATCCGGATCACCCCGTCCCGGACCTGCGGCCAGACGAACTTGGCGCCTTCGAGGCGCTTGTGGACCAGCACCATGCCGGTCTGGTCCCAGATCAGCACCTTGATCCGGTCCGCCCGCTTGGCGCGGAACACGAAGGCGGCGCCGCTGAAGGGATCGAGCCCCATCATCTCCTGGACGGCCAGGGCGAGGCCGTCGATCCCCTTGCGGAAGTCGACCGGTCTGATGGCCACGTAGATGCGCAACTGCCCGTGCGGCGAGATCATCGCGCCCCCGCCCGGATGGCGCGGATTACCCGCCTCAGCTGCTCCTCGTCGATGTCAGCCTCGACGCGCAGGGTGGCGTCCGCCAGGGTCAGCTCGATCCGTCGTGCCGGGGATGGCGCGGAGGGCTTCCCCGGCTCCTCCGGTGGTGTCTCCACCACCAGGGCGGCGAAGGCGGGCTCCGACATCATCTCGTCCGGAACCGCCAGCTTCCCTGCCGCCAGCTTCTTGCGCCAGTCGTATACCTGCCAGCGCGTTACCCCGTGCCGACGGGCCACATCGACCACACGGGCACCGGGCCAGAGACTCTCGGCGGCGATGCGGGCGCGTTCGGCCTCGCTGCGTTGCCGACGCCCGCTGCGCCCTTCGATAACCTCCATCCGGCCCGCGTAGCCGTCGGAGGAGCCGTCCAAACAGTCGTCCATTTTGCCGTCCAATCGCCTGTCTCAACAGCGATTGGTCTCTCACGGACCGGCGACGTCAGGCAGGGAGGGGAGCGGCAAGGCGCTTACGCCCGAACGTGGCGCAGCAAAGAGCCTCATGTAGGATCAGATTGCGCGGCGATACCGGCGATGAACCGGTCGTTTCTCAGATCCTCCGGAGGATCGCTAACGGCGCCCGTTTCACAGCAAGGCGACACCAGAGAGAATGCCCGGCGCGGTTCGAGTTTCTCTTGAGCTTATCACGCCAGACGTACGTCGTGCAGAGCCGCTCCACGCTGACGTCTTTCTAAGGCGGTCGGCGCAAGACCGGGAAAGCCAGCGCAATGATCCTTTTCGTCGTGGATGTTAGAGCTCACGCTTCGGCGTCACCCCGTTTGGCCAGCGCAAAAGTTCTCAGGGACGCTTCGACAGTTCAGCCCCAGTCTGTTCTTCGATAACTGCCCCCATCCGCTCCGATATCGTGCGGGCCATGCGGGTCAGGGTTGCTACGACGCGCTGGTCGGTCTCAGAGGTGCGCTCCGCTGCGGGCAGGCTGACCGCAACGCCTGCGACCGCCTCGTTCGCCGCGCCGAGGACGGCGGCGCCGAAGCAGACCATCCCGTCGCTGACATACTCAAGATCCAGCGAGTATCCGCGTTTGCGGGTCTGCGCGACGAGGGCGAGCACTTCATCCAGCTCGCGCGGGGAGTTCCGGGTCAGCGGCTCCGGCAACCCGTCACGAAAGCGGTAGCGGATTTCGGCATCGCTCATTTGGCTCATGAAGGCATGACCGGTCGCGGTGAAGGCCATGGGCAGGCGCATCCCGACGCGGAAGTTGAACCACGGCGTGTTCTCGGAATTGCGCGCGCCGATATAGACCACGTCGTTGCCGTCGCGCATCGACAGTGTGATGGTCGCTCCCTGCAGACGGACCGTGCTTTCGTCCCAGATGCGGGCAAATTCCGTCGCAACATCGCTACGCTCGGAGAATGCGGTCGCCCATCTCATGAGGCGGGGCCCGACGATGAATGTCTGGCGCGATGTCCGCAGCAGAAGCCTTTCGTCGATCAACGTCCGGGTCAGTGCGTGGACCGAGCTTTTCGCCAAGGCCAGCCGTTCGGCCAGATCCGACAGGCCCAGGGCATCCGGTTCGGCGGATACAAGGTCAAGCAAAAGCGCGGCGCGTGCCACCGCGGGGACAGCGGGCTTGGTCGCCTCGTGCGTATCCTCTGCCATGTGCGGACTCCCATTGACGAACCGTATCCCTGCACTTTATACAATAAATCGAACCATGTTCAATATACTGAACAAGCCGGGGAATAGCAGCGCGACATGAAAGACCATCTTCGTGATCCAGAACTGTTCCGGACGGACGCCTATGTGAACGGTGCATGGGTGCCCGGCGGATCGCGTTCGACGGTCACCAATCCGGCCACGGATGCAGTGGTGGCCGAGGTGGCCGAACTGTCCCGGGACGAGACTTCCGGCGCCATCGAAGCCGCCTCGGCGGCCTTCCCCGACTGGTCGGCGATGACCGCAAAGGAACGGTCGGATATCCTGCGCCGATGGGCCGATCTCATGCTCGAGAACGCCGATGACCTTGCGCGCATCCTGACAGCCGAGATGGGCAAACCCCTGGCCGAGGCAAGGGGCGAGATCGCCTATGGCGCCTCGTTCTTCTACTGGTTCGCCGAGGAAGCCCGCCGCGTCTACGGCGATGTCATTCCCGGCCATCAGCGTGACAAGCGTATCCTCATCCTGAAGCAGCCAATCGGCGTGGCGGCATCCATAACGCCGTGGAATTTCCCCAACGCGATGATTGCCCGCAAGGTCGCCCCGGCCCTCGCCGCCGGCTGCACCTTCGTCGCCCGCCCGTCCGATCTGACGCCGCTTTCGGCATTGGCCATGGCCGAGCTTGGCGAACGCGCAGGTGTGCCTGCGGGCGTATTCAACGTGGTGACTTCGACCGCCGCCGATGCCATCGGCCGGGAATTCTGCGGGAACCCTGCGGTTCGCAAGTTAAGCTTCACCGGGTCGACACGGGTCGGCCAGATCCTGATGGCGCAGAGCGCCCCGCAGATCATGAAACTTAGCCTTGAGCTGGGGGGGAACGCGCCCTTCATCGTTTTCGACGACGCCGATCTTGACGCTGCGGTCGATGGGGCGATGATCGCCAAGTTCCGCAATGCCGGGCAAACCTGTGTTTGCGCCAACCGGTTCTATGCGCAGGACGGTATCCACGACGCTTTCGTCGCGCGGCTGGCCGAAAGGGTCGGGGCCCTGAAAGTCGGGAACGGTGCCGAGGATGGGATCGAGATCGGGCCGATGATCAACGATGCCGCCGTCGAGAAGGTGCAGGCGCACCTGACGGATGCCATGGACAAGGGTGCGGCCGTGGTGACCGGCGGGACCAGCGGCTCGCGCTTCGTGAACCCCACGATCCTTACGGGCGCCACGCGCGAGATGCGCCTCGCCCGGGAAGAGACGTTCGGACCGCTCGCCGCAGTTTTCCGCTTCAAGACCGAGGCCGAGGCGATCGAACTGGCCAACGACACGGAGTTCGGACTTGCCGCCTATTTCTACGCCCGCGACCTGTCGCGCGTGTACCGGGTGATGGAGCGGCTCGAATACGGGATGGTGGGTGTGAATACCGGCCTCATCTCGACAGCCGAAGCGCCCTTCGGCGGAGTGAAGATGTCGGGCCTCGGGCGCGAGGGCTCACGATACGGGATCGATGAGTATCTGGAGCTGAAATACGCCTGCCTGTCGGTCTGAAAACATTGTCTTTGGGAGGAGATACGATGAAACTGGAAACCTTGACACTCGGCCTTGCCGGAGCCGCCTTCGCGGCCGGTGCGGCCATTGCCCAAGATGGCGAGCCGATCGAACTCGGCATCCCCGTCTTCCTGTCCGGCGCGGCCTCCGGTCCGTTCGGCCTGCCGCAGCAGAACGGCGCGAACGTCCTGATCGAGGCGCTGAACGCGGGCGAGGTTCCCGCACCCTACGACACGGTCGGGATCAACGGCCGCATGGTCGAGGCCACGTATGTCGACGAAGCCGCCGATCCCGTGCAGGAATACCGCAACCTCGTCGAGCGCGAAGGCGTGGACGCGGTCGTGGGATACACGTCCTCGGGCAACTGCAAGGCCGTCGCCCCCTTGGCCGAGCAGCTGGAGCAGCTCACCGTGCTCGTCGATTGCGGCACGCCGCAGATCTTCGAGTCGGTCGTGACCGATCCGACCTATCTCTTCCGCACCGGCCCGACCGGCACGATCGATTCCGTGGGCGCGGTCCGCTACCTCGTGGACACCGGCGTGGACATGAGCCGGGTCGCCGGGATCAACCAGAACTATGCATGGGGCCAGGATGCCTGGGCCGACTTCACCGGCTCGCTGACCGCGCTGGAGACAGACTCCGAGATCGCGACCGAGCAGTTCCCGCAGGTTTTTGCCGGACAATACGGCGCCGAGGTCTCGGCCTTGCTGACCTCGAGCGCTAACGCGGTCCATACCTCGTTCTGGGGTGGCGACCTCGAAGCGTTCATCCTGCAGGCCGCCCCGCGCGGGCTGTTCGCACGTTCCGCCGTCGTCATGACCACCGGCGAGGCCGCGATGCAGCGTCTGCCAGATGAAATCCCCGAAGGTGCGATCATCGGCGCGCGTGGGCCATACAGCTACTTCGCCCCGGACACCGAACTCGCCAACTGGTTCCGCGACGCCTACGAGGCCGAGCACGGCACCCTGCCTTCCTATCCCGCATGGAAGATGGCGCAGGCGATCCTGGGCCTGAAGGCGGCATGGGAGAAGGCGGATTCGGACGACCCGGCCGAGATCGCCGCGGCGTTCGAGAACCTCGAGTTCGAGACGCCCGCGGGCACCGTTCGCATGGCCATCGGCAACGGGCACCAGGCCATTCAAGGCATCGCCTATGGCACCTTTGCCAAGGATGACGAGGGCAATCCCACGGTCGAGAACGTCATCTCCTATTCGGCGGAATGCGTGAACCCGCCCGAGGGCCAGACGGCCGCCGCGTGGATCGAAGCCGGCTTCCCCGGCGCCCAGTGCGAGTGATCTCGACCTGACGCCACGGCGGGCGCCCGGGTGCGCCCGCCGGTTCCTCATCGGACGGACGACATGCTGAAATTTACCGCCATCATGCTGGACGGGATGAACTACGCCGCGTGGCTATTCCTCGTCGCAGTGGGACTGACGCTGATCTACGGGGTCATGCGCATCCTCAACATCGCCCACGGCGCCTTCTACGCCATCGGCGCCTATGTCTGCGCCTCGGCACTTGGCGTCTTCTACGCGGCCGGACTTCCCGGCGCGCTGGCCTTTGCGGTCATGGGCGTCGTGGCGCTGGTGGCGGGTGTCATCGTCGGACTGGCGGTCGAACGCGGGGTCTTGAGGTTTCTCTACGGCCGTGACGAGGTGCTGATGGTCCTCGTCACCTACGCGTTGTTCCTGATCCTCGAGGATGCGGTGAAGCTGATCTGGGGGGTCGAAAGCTACTTCGTCTACCAGCCCTACGCCTATTTCGGCTTCATCGAGATCAACGGCCTGCCCTACCAGGTCTACGACCTGATGATCGTGGCCCTGGCCATCGTGCTGGGGATCGCCCTGTGGTTCTGGCTGGAACGCTCGCGAATGGGTCGGATGACCACCGCCGTCGTCGCCGACCGCGAGATCAGCGCGGCCATGGGGATCAACGTCACGCGCATCTTCGCCACGACCTTCGCCATCGGCACGGTCTTTGCCGTGATCGGCGGCGTGGTCACGGCGCCCAAGATCTCGGTCACCCCGGGCATCGGCGCCGAGGTCATCATCCTGGCCTTCGCGGTCGTCGTGGTCGGCGGGCTGGGGTCGATTCCCGGCGCGGCCATCGGCGCGCTGTTCGCCGGATACGCGCGGGCCATGTCGGTCCACCTCGCCCCTGCCTATGAACTCTTCGCCATCTACGCGGTCATGGCCGTCGTACTGGCGATCCGGCCCCACGGACTCTTTGCCCGCGCATCGGGACGCAAGATATGATGAAGACCGACTTCCGCCGCGAGCCGCTTTATATCGCCATCCTCGCGGGCCTACTCATCCTCGGGTTCTTCCTGCCCTCGTGGCTGCGGTTCCTGCTTCAGACCGCGATGGCCGGCGGACTTGTCGCCGTGGGCGTCTCTTTGCAGATGCGGGCGGGGCTCGTGAACTTCGGACAGGGACTCTACTATGCGCTTGGCGGCTATGCCGTCGGGATGCTGGCCGCGCAGGCCGGGATCACCGATATCTTCCTGCTGCTGATCGCCGCCGTCGTGGTGTCCACAGTGGCGGGCGTGATCCTTGGCCTTCTGCTGTCGCGCTACCGCGAGATTTTCTACGCGATGCTCTCGCTTGCCGTATCGATGATCCTCTACGGGTTGCTCGTGAAGGCAGCGTGGCTCGGGTCGACCGACGGGTTCAATATCCCCTCGCTCAGCTATCTCGGTTGGACGCCCAGCCGCGCGGTCCGGCCGGACGTTTACTACATCACCACGGCAATCCTGACGGTGCTCGCCTGTCTCGCCACGGCCCGCTACCTGACCTCAGGAGCAGGGATGCTGTGCGAGGCGGTCGCCGAGAACGAGATCCGATTGGAATACCTCGGTGCAAACCCGCGCAAGGTGGCCTTCATCGTCATCGTCGTGGCGGCGGCGCTTTCGGGTCTGGGCGGAGGTCTTCTGGCGATGTCCACGGGCCATGTCGATCCGCTGATGACCAACTGGACCACCTCGGGCGGGTTCGTCTTCGTCGCCCTTCTTGCGGGACGCGGATCGACCATCGCGCCGATGATCGGGTTCTTCCTGCTGGAACTTGTGCGGAACTACGCGCTCGATCTTGCGCCAAACGCCTGGCAGATGATCCTCGGTGCCGTAATGCTGATGGTGATCCTGCTTCTCCCCGAGGGGCTGTGGTCGCTGGTCGAACGGAGGCGCAAGGCATGAGCGATCCGATCCTCGTTACCGAGAACCTCGAAAAGCGTTTCGGCGGTGTCGTCGCGGCCAGCGAGATTTCCCTTTCGCTGTATCCGGGCGAGACCGTCGCCGTGATCGGCTCGAACGGCGCGGGCAAGACGACCTTCGTCAACATGGTCACCGGGTATCTCAAACCCTCGTCGGGCACGATCCGCTTCCGGGGCCGGGACATCACCGGGTCGAGCCCGCGCAAGACGGCGCAGGCAGGCATCCGGCGGTCGTTCCAGATCAGCCAGATCTTCCCGCAGCTCACCGCGCTGGAAAACATGATGATGGCCGAGATCGCCGCCGCGGACGGCAAGGGCGGCCTGCGCGCGACGGCGCTGACCGACACCCGCATGAAGACCGGCCGCGCCGTGCTCGACCGGTTCGGCCTGTCGCAACACGCGGATGCCCGTGTTGGAACCCTGCCGCAGGGCGTCAAGAAGCAGCTCGACATCGCGATGGCGGCGATCGACGACCCGGCGCTGATCCTGCTGGACGAGCCGACCTCGGGCGTGTCCGTCGACGAGAAGATCGAGATGATGGAGCGGGTGATCGAGCCGCTGAAGGCCGACGACGCCACGCTTCTCTTCATCGAACACGACATGGATATCGTCACCCGGTTCGCGGAGCGCACGGTCGCCTTCTACGAGGGCAAGATCCTGTCGGACGGCCCGACCGCCGAGGTTCTCGCCGATACCGAAGTCCGCAGATACGTGATCGGAGGTGTCCATGCTTGAGACACGCAACCTCGAAAGCAGCATCGCAGGCACGCAGCTCCTGCGCGGTGCCAGCCTGACCGTCGCGCCTGGCACCACCATCGGCCTGATCGGTCGGAACGGCGCGGGCAAGACCACCTTCATGCGGTCGGTCATGGGCCTGCTGCGCCCGGACCGGGGCGAGATCCTGCTGGACGGCACCGACGTCACCGCCGACCCGGCGCATACCCGCGCCGCCCTCGGCGTGGGCTACATGCCCGAGGATCGCCGCCTGATCCCCGAATTCACGGTCGAGCAAAACATCCTTCTGCCGTTGAACGCCCTCGGGGCCGAGATCGACCGATCCCGCCTCGAATGGGTCTACGAGCTCATGCCCGAGATCGCCCGCTTCGCGGATCGGCGCGCCTTGTCGCTGTCGGGGGGCCAGCAGAAGCTGGTGGCGCTCGGGCGCGCGCTGATCGTGGGGCACAAGCTGTTGTTTCTGGACGAACCGTTCGAGGGCGTCGCCCCGGCCCTTGCAGAGCGGCTGATAGACGTGATCGGCACCCTGCGCGGCGAAGGGTTGTCGGTCCTGTTGTCCGAATCCGACCATGTCCACTCGGCCGATCTTGTGGATGGTCTTTATGTCATCGAGCGGGGCGAGATCGAGAAGAAGACCGCCGCAGCGGCGTGATCGATCCCGCACAACCACGCAACGGGAGGAGAAGATATGAGACTGATACTGACCGCGGCCCTTGCCGCATCCCTGGGTCTGCCGGCGCTCGCCGAACAACACGAAGAAGCCGCCTCGGACTGGTACCCGTCACGATACGGGGCCGATGACGAGATTGGCGCGGCCAACCTGCTGACGCCCGAGATGGTGCAGCGCGCGGCGGAACTCGTGACCGACGGCAAGACCTACGCGCTTGGCATCCCCGTCGGGCCCGACACGCCCGGCTTCGGGGTCCGTGAGCTGGACATCAACGTCTTCATGCCCGGCCAGGAAGGCGGCGCGACGCTGGGGTCGAACAAGATGACCTATGTCGACGACGTCATAATGGGCTGGGTCGGCCTTGGCTCGCAGATCGACGGCCTGGGCCATCTTGGCATCGACAACGTCTTCTACAACGGCAACACCCCCGCAGACTACGTCACCACCGGCGGACTGACGAAGATGGGCGTCCACAACATTCCGCCCATCGTCACCCGCGGCATCGTGCTCGACATGGCCGGCCAGGCGAGCACCGACGTGATGGCGGAAGGCACTCTCATCACGGTCGAGGATCTGCAGGGCGCTCTCGATACGACGGGCCTGACGCTTGCAGAGGGCGATGTCGTCCTTCTCCATACGGGCTGGCTCGACCTGATCGGAAGTGAGCCCGATCGTTTCGCCGCTGGCGAGCCTGGGATAGACGGGGCCGGCGCCGCCTGGCTGGCCGAACAGGGCGTCGTCGCGGTCGGCGCCGATACGTGGGGTCTTGATGCCGTGCCGCATCCCGACGGGTTGGTCTTCCCCGCCCACCAGGAGCTTCTGGCAAAGAACGGCGTCTACATCCTTGAAAACATGGCGACGGGGCAACTGGTCGAGGATGGCGTGACCGAATTCATGTTCGTGCTCGGTCAGCCGCGGTTCGAAGGCGCGGTGCAATCCATGATCAACCCGGTCGCGATCCGGTAGCGAAAGGCAGGGAGAGAACGATGAAGGCACAGGTCACGCTTCTGCGCGAGGCAGGGGCTGCGCGCCCCTATACGGAAAGCCGGCCCCTCGAGATCGTCGAGGCGACGCTCGAAGACCCCGGCCCCGGCGAGCTTCTTATCAAGATGGCGGCAGCGGGCCTGTGCCATTCGGATCTGTCGGTCATCAACGGCGACCGGCCCCGCGACATGCCGATCGCGCTTGGCCACGAGGCGTCGGGTGTGGTCGAGGCGGTCGGGCCGGGCGTCACCCGCTTCGCGCCCGGCGATCATGTGGTCATGGTCTTCATCGCCTCATGTGGCCATTGTGTGCCTTGCGCGGAAGGGCGCCCCGCCCTGTGCGAGCCCGGCGCGAAGGCCGGTGCGGAAGGGACGCTTCTGAGCGGAAACCGCCGGATCGAAGTCGGCGGGGACAAGATCCACCACCATGTCGGTGTCTCGGCCTTCTCGACCCATGCAGTGATGAGCGAGCATTCCTGCGTGAAGATCGACAAGGACCTTCCATTGGACCGGGCCGCCCTTCTGGGCTGCGCGGTCCTGACTGGTGTCGGGGCCGTACTGAACTCGGGCCATCTGAAGATGGGCGAAAGCTGCGCGATCGTGGGGTTGGGCGGCGTCGGCCTTGCCGCGCTATTGGGCGCGGTCGCGGCCGGGGCCGAAACGATCGTTGCGGTCGATCTGGCGGAAGACAAACGTGCCTTCGCGCTGGAGCTCGGCGCGACCCACGCCATCGATCCCCGGGACGTGGACGCAATCGCGTCGGTGAAGGAGTGGACCGGAGGTGGCGTGAACCTCGCGGTGGAACTCGCCGGCGCGGCGCCCGCCCTGAAATTCGCCTACGACATCACCCGGCGCGGCGGCGTCACCGTCACCGCCGGCCTTCCGAACCCCGCAGCAACGCTCGAACTGCCGGCTGTCTCGCTGACGGCCGAGGAACGGACCCTGAAAGGCTCCTATGTCGGCTCCTGCGTTCCGGTCCGCGACATCCCCCGTTTCGCGCGAATGATGCAGCAGGGCAAATTACCCATCGAGCGCCTGATGACGCACCGCATCCGCCTCGACGAGATCAACGAGGGGTTCGAGCGCCTCGCGGCCGGCGAGGCAATTCGACAGGTCGTGGTGTTTTAGCAATCCTGTTGATCAGCGCCTCCCTGATATGCGCCACGGTGGGGCGAAGGCCCGTTACAGCGCTGTTCATCAAACGGAATCATGAGAAGCGGCGGCCAATGTGGCGCCGCCAGCGAATGTCGGGAAGGTCCGCATCGGCGGCGCTGCGACGAGGCGCAGCGAAAGGTGGGTTTAGATTCCCTGGTTTGACGCAGCCTTCAACGACCGCTTCCGTGATCTGCGCCGCGACGCAGAACCCCGGTTGCTGCAGCTGCGAGCGCCTCCATTGTCATGCTGCAGTTGCATCGGTCGCCCACCGAATGACCGGAAAGTCCGCACACCAGTCCTTCGCGCGGATCGCGGCGAAGGTCAGGTATAGGTCAGAAATGCTTGGCATCTGGGTCGGGATTGCTTGGCACGACCTTCCGACAAGATTCAGAAAATCCGCAAGTCGAGTCACTTTCGCGCGGCATTCGACACGCGCTCGCGCGGGGATCTCCGAACCCGTGTCGATCCAGTGGCCGCTAACGCGACCGGGGGGCTGTCTGCCCCCGCGCCTGGCGGCGCTCCCCCGAGGATATTTTCAGGAAGATGAAAGGGCGGAGCCGTCCCCCGCAACAGGGATCGTTACCCGAAGGGCCGAGACTCGGCCCGCTGACCGACATGCGGCCGCGGTGCGGGTTGGCTCGNTCAGGAAGATGAAAGGGCGGAGCCGTCCCCCGCAACAGGGATCGTTACCCGAAGGGCCGAGACTCGGCCCGCTGACCGACATGCGGCCGCGGTGCGGGTTGGCTCGGAGAGACAAGTCGCGCCGCACCCGGGCCGCACGAGGGCAGGGGGGCGAGGCTCGGGGCGCAGGCCGGTGCAGCCGGCCGGAGCCTAGAGCCCGGTCCCGAAAGGGAGTTGCCTGCAAAAGAAAAGCCCCGCGCAAGCGGGGCCAGGGTTTCGATGATAGATCAGGCCGCAAGCTGAAGGCGCAGCGTCGTCTTTTCACCGGCACGAAGCGGGAAATGGGCGACGGCGAAACCGCAGTCGGCAAGGAAAGAGATAATCCCAGTCGCAGTCTTGAACTCTCTCACCTTGAACCCGCCCCGCGCGGCATCCATCCGTGCAGTCACCAGCATCTGAACATCGCCGGATGGATCGACACTCTTCATGACCCAAAGGCCGTGCCAGCTCGGCCCCTTGCGGAATGGCTGTTCACGGCATTCGATTTCGAGCTGGCCGCCATGTTCCAGGCTTTGCCGTAAGCCCTGCTCGCTGATGACATTCGGGGTAAGCTGGATCTTGTCGGCCACTGAAATTCCTCGTCTGCTGCACAGCAATATTATAGCATTGCAGACAGAAAGTGCATCACTGAATGGCGGATTCCTGCCACTGGGATGCACTGGCGATGAAGGGCATGGGGGCTGTCTGCCCCCGCGCCTAGCGGCGCTCCCCCGAGGATATTTTCAGGAAGATGAAAGAGGCTAAACCAGATCGCCCTTGATCGGGTCGGTTCGCTCTGCTGGCCGCCAGCCTGAATCGAAGAGGGATACGGTTGAAGCCCCGAGATCGGCGGGCATCAGGCCCGCTCCGGCTCGGTTCCAATTCCGTAAGGGTGTGCGGGACCGTAGCGAATGCCGTCCTGCTCAAAGAAGCCCATGCTCCCGAGTAGCCAGGCGCGATGAAGCGCGCTGCCGGCGAACACGCGGCGGATCGAACGGGGGATATGCCTGCCCGCGTAGCCTGCCAGATAGGCGCGAAGATAGATGCTCTGCATCATGTCGAAAATTCCTTTGTAGCCAGAATACTAGATGGAAGGGCGGGCCGGAAGGCCCGCCCGACGATCAGGCGCGGGGCTTGTAATAGACACAGTATCCGGTGGGGATGTTCGTGCCGGAGCTGGCGAAGCTGCCCACGGGCAGATCGCGCCAGTCGCCAATTGTGGTGCCGTGGTCGTAGTAGGCGGACGCGGGCAGGATGCAGACCAGACAGCCGCCGGGCTTCAGGAATTTCACCGCGTGATCGAGGTGTTTCTTGTAGTGCCGCCCATAAAAAGGGGGGTTCATGACCACTTTGTCAAACCGCGGATCGGGCGCGACCTGAAGGAAATTCGCGGTCATGACGTGATGGCCCTTCGCGCGGGCCAGATCGGCACGGGCGGCGTCGTATTCAACTCCGGTGACGGACACGGCCCGGCTCATCCGGTTTTCGCGCAGATCGGCGTTGCGCCGGGCCAGCTCGTCCATCAGTGCGCCGTCGCCGCAGGACGGTTCTAGGATTTCCTCGCCGCCGCTGAGGTGCAGGGCGTCGATCACGGTTTCTGCCACGGGCCGAGGGCTGGCATAGAATTGCAGATCGCGGGCAACTTCGGTGCTTGGCCGCTTCGCCTCGGCCTCGTTTGGCGCGTCGGGCAGCACTTCGCCATAGAACTCGGCCAGGGCGCGGTTGATGTCTTTTCGGCCCTCGGGATCGAAAATCAGGTGGGCGTTGCCATTCTTGAAAACGCGGATGATGCCACCGCAGAAATCAGCCTCGCCGTGGCGCTGCGCCTCGTCCATCGTGTCTTCAAACTCGCGGTAGGTATAGCGCGGCTGGCTGCGATAGACGCGCAGGGCGTTGAGGGTATCTTTCACCCGCTCCCGGCCCCAACTGTTCCAGCCGGTGACATAGGAAACGATGATCCGTTTCGGCAGACCCTCAACGCCGATTTTCACTTTGGAATGGCTCTTATAGGCCGGGTCCAGATCGGTGAAGCATTCGGCCAGCCCCTTGAGGACGTGAAAGCGTTGATCGAGCAAATAGCTCCCGAACACCTCAGCGATATTTTCCAAGGTGAAGGGCAGGGGGTTGGTCAGCTTCAAGTCGAGCTGTTGCCGGTCCTTGGCGCTGGCGATGTTCTCGATATTCAAGCCTTCGTAGACGTGTTTCCATGCGGATCGCAGGAGCGTCAGGCGCACGTCGCGCTCGTATAGGCTCGGATCGGTCGCAAAGACGCGCCCGCCGTAGGTGCCGCCGATGCAAGCGGCGGCATTGATCGCGGTTTCGGCCTTCTTGAAAGCCCCGATGGCGCCGGGGATGCTTTCGGCCTTTGCATCATACTCCGCGACAATCTCGGAGAGACTGCGCCGGATCGCCGGTGCGCCGTGGTCCTTCTGGTCGGTTTCGCCAATCTTCGGAAATTCGCTGTGAAATGTCATGTTCTCGTCTTTCATCCTTGGCCCAGGAACCGCTCGCCAGCGTTCGGGCCGTATTCGATCACTTCCCAAACCTCGTGCCCGGTGCGGCTGGCGTAGCGCCATGCCGTCGCCTCGTCCTTGTGGACGCGGGGCAGGTCGTCGGGGTGTTCGCGGGTCTCAAAGGTGCGCCAGCTCATGCCTCGGTTCCCCGAGGCATGGCTGCGAAAAGGTCGTCGTTGTCCCAAGCCGGGTGCGATTTGGCGTCGGGCAGGGGATCGACACCCTTGGTCTCGATCACAAGACGGGCCGTGCGCTCGCAAGGACAGCCATAATCGTTGCGATAGTTCTCGCGGATTTGGACTTCGTAGCGGTTCGGCGTCTCAGGGATCGGCGCGACGGTGTAACGCTTGGGTGAGGATTTTCGGCCCAGCCAATCCGCGCCCCATGTGGCGGGATGCTTGTCGCGCTGATACTCGATGCAAGCCAGAATATTGCGCTTGTCGGAGGCGGTCAGGTGCCGCCCCTCGATGAGTGAAATCTGCGGTTTCATTGGGCCTTCTCCTGAAGGTAGGTGCGATACCCCTTCTGATCCGTGCTGCCGAAACAGATCACATGCTGATCGGCCAGATGGCGCAGGTCGCAAAGCGCATACTCCATCAGATCGGCCACATGGCCGGAGGCGTCAGGATAGAGCGCGGTCAGTGCATCAAGGATGCGCTCTGCCTGAATGGCGGGGGTGTTGTTGGGGGCACTCATGCCCCCATCTCCGTCCAGTCAGTTGCCCAAGTATCCATCGTTGCGACGGTTTTACCCTCGGGATCGAGCAAGCGCAGATCGGGCTTGTGCGTGGCGGCTGCGTGATGATCGCGGCCCATCCTGCGCAGCAGGTCGGGGTTGGCGGAATAGACCACTTCCGCGCCGGGCAGCCCGTCATATTCGGAGCATAGAGAAAAAAGACGTGCGGACATAAATCGTCCTCCTTGTGGTGATGCCCTATCGGTCTGGTGCCGAAAATTGGGGCGGGGTTTCTGGCGAGGACC
>NZ_JAYKSL010000027.1:0-49950 GCF_035481585.1 Salipiger marinus
AATTATGCGCCTACCCGGCTCAGTTCTGGGTGGAAATCAACACTGCTCGTGGGCCTTGAGCCATCCGCCCTGGGCCAGCGACAGGATCTGGCGGCGGTCGAGACCGCGCGCGGCTGCAAAGTCGATGTCTTCGATGCAGGCATTGGGGAAGCGCATCTTTGCATTCCTGAGACGGTTGGCGAAGCGTTTGTCGGCGCGCCATGCGGCTTCGCGGTCGAGCATGAGGCCGAGCCATTCGTTGCGGTTCAGGGCTTCGGCGGGGTCCTGTTCGGCAAGCGCGCGCCAAGCGGCGGCCATGCCGCTCAGGCCGAGGGTGGCCATCTGGTCGAGGGTGGGATGTGTCAGCATGATCAGTCTTTCCTTGGATTTATTGGTAATAGTCTGCGCCACGGATGTTGTCGTGGCGCGGGGTTGGCGGGACGGGGGCTGGCTCTGCGACAGCCTTGTCGAGGCCTGTGGCGAGGATGGATTGCACCGAGGCGTAACTGACGGTGTTGTAGGTCAGCGCCCGATCGCAGGCGGCCACCAGCCGGTCACGGCCAAACCTGCGCTCGAGGTTCAGCACACCCAGAGCCGAGCGATACCCCTGCTCGGGGTGCGGTCTGTCGCGCATCAGGCGCTCGACGAGGACGGCGACATGGTGGCCGACGCGACCGGCACGCAGGATCAGATACTCTGGTGTCATCCCGCCGTGACGCTGGTGCGCCTTGGGCATGTGTTCGCGGACGGTCGAATGCCCGCCGCGGGTGCCGCGCCGGGTATGGAGGGCAACACGCTCATGGTTATGGAAGATCTCCACCATCCGATGGGTCAGCCGAACATCAACGCGCTTGCCGATCAGACGGTGGGGCACGGAGTAGAAGCTGTGCAGCACGTCGATGTGATAGTCGGGATGGACTTTGGCCTGCTTCCATTCCGCATACTCGAAGGCTTCCGGCGGCAGGGTGCTAAGGGCGGGACGCTCGATCTCTTCGAACAGGTCGCGGCGAGAGCGGTCGATCCGGCGCATTGGCCGGTCGTTGAGATCGACCAACAGTTCGGCAATGGCGGCGTTCAGCGCCTCGACCGAGAAGAACTGCATGTTGCGCAACCGCGCCAGGATCCAGCGTTCGACGATCAGTACGGCGCCTTCGACCTTGCCCTTGTCACGTGGCTTGCGCGGCCGCGTCGGCAGAATCGTCGTGTCGTAATGCGCCGCCATGTCGGCGAAGGTCTTGGTGATCGACGGCTCGAACCACAGCGGCTTGGCCACCGCCGCCTTCAGATTATCGCACACGATGGCCTTGGGTACGCCACCGAAGAACTTCAGCGCACGGACCTGCGCCTCGATCCAGTCGGGCAGCGTCTGGGTCAGGCTGGCCCAGGCGAAGGTGTAGCTGGAGGCGCCGAGCACCGCGACGAAGATCTGCGCCCGATGCACCGCGCCGGTCGCCGGGTCCGTGATGGGGAAGGTGTGGCCGGCATAGTCGGTCTGCATGACCGCGCCCGCTTCATGACGGTTGCGGAAGCTCGGGCTGGTGCGGTTCTCGAAAGCCCGGAATTGCTCGCAGAACCAGGTGTAGCCATAGCCGTCGGGGTGACCGGCGCGGTACTCCTGCCACAGCAGCACGAGGGTCACGCCTTTGCGCTTCAACTCGGTGGCCACCTTGGCCCAGTCGGGTTCCGCAAGATCGCGCGGGGGGCGCCCGACCCGCTGGAACAGAGCTGCTTCCAGCGCGGCATCGTCGTCGCGCCCGGGCGGCAGGGGCCACCGGTCGAGCCCAGCTTCCCGGGCCCGCAAGAGATAGGTGGCCACGGTCGTCTTGCTCAGCTTCAGCCGCAGCCCGATCTCCCGCACGGAGAGGCCCTGTTCATGCGTCAGCCGCAATATGGTTCGTATGTCCTGCACGGTCATGCGCCTCGTTTGCTTGCGTCGCGGCATGCTCCCTCCCGATCCATTCCAAGATCGACAGAGTGCCGTGACACAGCAGGCAATGACCAACCCTCGCGACCGCCCGCAGGCTGTCCGGGATTTAGCGAAATCCCTGTCCGGGATTTACTGAAACGCGTGTCCGGGAATTATCGAAATGCCCGTCCGGGATTTTGCGAAACCCGCACTAGAGCACTAGGCTCGAAGGAAATCGGCTGTCATTATTTGTTTTCGCGTCTCGGATACCTCTCGGCTGCCATAAAGTGGGCTTGCGTACGCAGTCTCCGGGACTGGCTCGGAGAACACATTGATAAGCCCATAACAGACTACGATGTACGCCCGCGTGTCTAGCTCAAGGTGGGCTGCGATCGCGCTGAGCCGGCAGTGGTCGACGTGAGGACCGTATGCACCTCATGCCGAAGGAAACTCTCGACTGATTTGACGAAGGTCTCGGACTACGTCTTGAAATTCGACAAGCCGCGAAATGACGTGAACGATGTAGCTGCGGATTAGTATGCCACCTCATCAAAAGCATCTTGAATCATGCCGTAAGGAATGCCCCAGACTTTATAGTCGTTACTTTCTGCAGAATTTTGTGCAGAAATCACTGCGTTCTCGAAGTCTTCCATATCCATGCCAGGTACGTATAAGGATTTCAATTCCTCGATTGTCCAGAGATCCTCGCAGTCGACAATTGTAACGCTAGGGTCTTGCCAAGCACCGCTATCGATGAAATTTTCGAATTCCGCCTCGAGTTCATCGGCAGCTTCTTCAGCCTCATCGTTCATTACACGTACATATTCTCCTTTGCTCTCGTCGTAGAAAAACAAACTATTACAGTTAATTTTCTTACAAAGCGGCAGAACGTGTTTTGCGAATGCTTCCACGCACGGCACATCCACGACAAACGCCACTCCAGGCGCAGACGCCGTGATCGTGTTCTGGAACTGAAGGATTGGGGAGGCCTGATATGCCTCAAATGCATCTGGAGACGCAAAGAATTCGATGCGAGGCAGGCTTTTTTTCTCATCGACGTTAAGAGTCACCAACGCCTCGAATTCGCTCGATTCAATGAGCTTCTTCGCAGGTACGTTGACTACAGGAGAGTAATGGACCATCTGTTTTCCTTTCTTGGCCGTTGAATTCCGAAGTGACCAAGCGAGCGAAAAGGATGTGACGAGAGTGACAGCACCCACGCAACAGCTTTCAAGCTTTTTCAGCCATATCGGTCGCTGCTGAGCACAGCGAAAATCAAACAGCCGCAGAAAACGAGACGCGGCAAACAGATATGCTTGCATATCGTCAAATACTATATCAGCAACATCTCTTAGTTCCAAGAGTTTTTTCTACGTCACATCGAAAAACTTAGTCTCCAGGCTCATTGATCGTCAAAGCCAAAAGATGACAGTCGCGGCGAGAGCGATGGCGGAGAGGAAGGTTTGTGCGACCTGTCGTAGCGGGTTGCGACGCGGCGCCAGCCCCTCAATCTGCCGAACATGATCTCGATCCGGTTGCGGCGGCGATAGCGGCGCCTGTCATAGAGGACGGTCTCGGCGCGCGATTTCCGGCTCGGGATGCAGGGGCGTATCCCCTTGTCCTTCAACCCGTCTAACCGCATGGGTCCAGGATGTGAATCCTCGACGCTCAGTGTTATGCAGAAACGCCGCATCGGGGACTCACAAACTTACCAAAACCCTAGAGAACGTTGCATTCGGTACGAAACGGATTACACTCTCAACTAAATTGTTTTCTATCTAGGAGCAACTGGTGACCGCCAGCAGCGACATCGACGGCATCGGCAGCCACGACGACGACATCCGATACCTTTTTTCCTATAATTTGCAGCGTCTTGCGGGGCTCTCGTCACGCATTGCCCTGCTCGGCCTGAAGCCGGATTTCGACCTAAATACCCATGATTGGCGCGCCATGGCGGTGCTGGATTTCTTGGGCGTGGCGCCGCTGCATACATTGGCGAAGCGGGCCGGCGTGCAAAAAAGCCAGATGAGCCGCACCGTCTCGGCGCTGGAAGAGCGCGGCTTCATCGGGCGCGAGACGAACCCCGAGGACAAGCGCAGCGTGAACCTGCGGCTGACCCACGCCGGGCAAAAGCTTGTCCGCGACGTGCTGGCCGCCTCGCGCGAGCGCAACCGCCACATGCTGGCGGAGTTGACGCAGGAGGAACGCTGTGAGCTGATGCGCCTGATGGAAAAGGTGTCCCGCGGCTCGCTCGCCTACCTGCGCGCGCTGAAGGGCGAGACCGCGCCGCCGCGCCGTCCTCCGCCCCCCGCCACAATCTTCGAGACCGAGATTCTCTGATCCCTGTCCTAGGGGACCGATTTGATACCGGTCAGCCCCCAACTCAGGATCTCAGCGATGTCCCGTCCGGGACGACGATTGCCCTGTCCAGCCAGGGCGCCTGCCACGGCACGCGCCGGATCTGGCCCAGCCCGGGGCTCCCGCCCAGCGTCAGACGACCCTGTACGATTTCGGGCCACAGGTGGTCCTCGTCATCGAAATGGGTGAACTCGGCGCATTCGGCAGGCCCCGCGCAGGGATGCAGACCGGCCAGCTGCGCCGTTGCCAGTGTCACGAGCGGCCCGCCGAAGGCCGTACCGATCCGCGCATGGACGCCCGCCGCAGCCGCACTGCGGGCCATGGCAAGCGAGGGCAGCAGCCCGCCGGACCGCGCCAGCTTTAGGCTGATCCCGTCGGCCGCCTGCGCGTCCAGAAGGCGCGCCAGATCGGCCGCGCTGAACAGGCCCTCGTCGGCCTCGATCCGCGCTACGGCCGCCCGGCGCAGCGCCGCCAGCGCTGCCCGCTCGCCCGCCGGAACCGGCTGTTCCAGCGACCACAGGTCAAGCGGGCGCAGCGCCGCCTCCAGCGCGATGGCGCCCAGTCCGCCATAGGCCTGGTTCGCATCCACCGTCAGCACCACCTGCGGCCCGACGGCCGCTCGGACGGCGGCAATCCGCGCCAGGTCCGCTTCGGGCTGGCCGGTGGCTTTCAACTTCAGCGCGCCATAGCCCTCTGCCACCAGTTCGGCCGCGATCTCGGCCATGCGTTCGGGCGTCTTGACGGGAATGATGCGCAGGACCGGCAGGCTGCAAGGCGTCCCGCCCAGCATCTGCAACACGCTGATGCCGCGTGCCCGCGCCACCAGATCCAGCACCGCCATCTCCACCGCCGAACGCGCCGCGTTCCGGCTCCGCGTGCAGGGGCCCAACCGAACCAGCGCCGCGTCCGGCTCGTCCAGCCGCGCCCCCAGCAGGGCGGCAGCGATGGCCTGGCTCGTGGCCTCCAGCGTCGCGGGACTGGCGTCGAGGTGCGGCAGGAAGGGGGCATAGCCCTCGCCCATCAGGTCCCCGGCCCGCAGGGCGACGCGCAGCCCCGGCAGACGGGGCACGTCGCGCCCCGCATAATGCCATTCGGGGTCGAGGTTGCGATGACTGGTGGCCTCGACAGACCAAGCCTCAATCTGCTGCGGGCCACTCATGCCAGGCCCGCGTGGCGGCTTTTCTGCCACAGGGCCACCACCATCACCGCCGCTGCCAGCGCCAGGCCGACGAGGTCGCTGTGCCCCTCGGGGATCAGCAGCGCAAGGCCCGCAATCATTGCCGGCACCCGCAGCGCCATGGACAGCCGTCCGGCAAAGTGCAGCCAGCCCTCGAAGGCGGCCGAGATGTACCAGATCGCCAGCCCCGCCGTGCAGACCGCCTGGATCACATGCGGCAGGTCACCGCGCAGGATCAGCGCGGGATTAAGCACGAAGGCAAAGGGCAGGATGAACAGCACCGACCCTAGGCGCATCGCCCGGATCCCGGTACTGAGCCCGCCGCTGCCAGCGATTCCGGCCGCCACCACCGCAGCCAGCGCGACCGGCGGAGTGATGTAGGACAGCATGCCCCAGTAGAGGATGAACAGGTGGCTCGCCACCACGTCCAACCCCTGCGAGGTCAGCGCCGGGCCCAGAATGATCGCCAGGAAGATGTAGCAGGCACTGGCCGTCATCCCCATGCCCAAGACAAAGGAGGTCAGTGCCCCGAAGATCAGCAGCAGGTAGAGATTGTCGCCTGCCGCATGCACCAGTTCGCGCGAGACGGAGCTGCCGACACCGGTGATCGAGAGCGACCCGACAATCAGCCCGATGCCCGCCAGGATACCGTAAAGATAGGCACCGCTGCGCCCCGTCTCCACCAGGGTCTCGCGCAGCATGGTCCAGCTGTCGCGGGGGCTGCGCAGGATGGCGATCACCAGCATGAAGCCGGCCGAGAAGAAGGGCGCAGAACGCTCCATGTGGAAGAACAGGATCAGCGCCACCAGTGACAGCACGCCCACCATGTGCGGCCAGCCCTCGCGCAGCGTCGGGCCCAGGCGGGGCAGCTCTGCCTCGTCCATGCCCGTCAGGCCGTTGCGGGCGGCATAGGCGTCGACCTGCATCAGCAACGCTGCGTAGAACAGCACCGCCGGCAGGATCGCCGCCGAGACGACGGTGGCATAGGGCACGTTTAGGAAGGACGCCATGATGAAACCCGCCGCCCCCATCACCGGGGGCATGATCGAGCCTCCGGTCGAAGCACAGGCCTCGACTGCCGCAGCATAGGTTGGCGGATAGCCGCAGCGTTTCATGGTCGGGATGGTGAAGGCGCCGGTCGAGATCACGTTGGACACCACTGAACCCGACAGCGAGCCGAAGAGGCCCGACGAGATGATCGACACCTTGGCCGGCCCGCCCCGCGCGCGTCCCATCAGGGCGCTGGCGAAGTCCATGAAGAAGCGCCCGCCGCCCGTCACGGTCAGCGCCGCGCCGAACAGCAGATAGCCAATGACCAGTTCGCTGACCACCTGCACGGGCACGCCGACGATGGCCCCCGAGCCCATGACATGAGCCGACAGGGTTTCCCTTGCAGTGTACTGGCTGCCCCACAGCAGGCCCGGCATGTAGTCCGCGAAGGTCGGAAAAACCGCGAAGACCAGGCAGATGGTGAACAGCACCATGCCCCCCGTCCGGCGCAACCCCTCAAGCACCAGCAGGAACAGCGCCAGTGCCAGCAGGGTAGGCATCAGCGGGGCCGAATAGTCCCAGCCCCGGTTGATGATGTCACCCGAGATCGAGGCGAAGTAGACCCCCGCCCCTAGGGATATCGCCGCAAAGGCCCAGTCGTAGAGTGGCACGCGGCGCTCGTCAGCCTTGCGCAGCGGGAAGGTCAGGAAGAGGATCGCGAAGAAGAAGCCGATCAGCGCGTAGTAGAGGCCCGTGCTGGGCAGCTGGAAGTCCCCGATCCGCAGCAGGAATACCTGGTTCGCGACCAGCAGCAGCGCCAGGGCCGTCAGCGGAAAGACGACAAATCGGGTCTGATGCAGACGCGAGGTTTCGGGGCGCAGATCCTCGCCCGGGACATCGGGATCGGTCAGTGCGGGGTCGGACATGGCTCACCTGTCGGCAGGGGGTGTCGGGCACGGCCGCGCCAGCGGCCGACCGTGCCCGTAAGAGAACCCGTGTCGGGCTCAGAGATGGTCGGCGCGGAACTGGTCCCAATAGGCGGGCCAGTCCTTGTCGGCGACGCCCTGGCCGTCGGCAGCCTCGGTCGCGGCGGCCCATGCCTCCTGCACCTTGGCTAGGCGAGCCAGACGGTTGGTGTTCCAGGCCTCGTCCGCCTCGGTCCAGACGCCGATCTCTTCGAAATATTTCTTGGCACCGTCGTGGCAGGGCGTGTCATAGGGCGGGTGCCCGGCCTTGTTCACGTCGTATTCCGACATCACCGGTGCGGCCCCCTTGTAGAGGTCATAACCCTCCACGATGGCCTTGGTCATATCGTAGACATCCTCCATCGTGGCCTCGGCATAGACCGACAGGATCGGATAGCGGTAGCCCACCAGCGGTACAGGTGCCTCGGCCGAGGCGCCCGGCCCGCTGGTCATCATGGCCGGAGCAAAGAGCGGTGCGCTGGCGTTGATCCGGTCCCATCCCTCCTTGTCATCAGCCGGCACGGGCAACCAGCCGATGCCGTTGGGGCTGGCTTCGATCTCTCGCAGGACCGAGGCGCCGACCACGGCGCCCGCCGCATCCACCGCACCGTCCAGCACCGCCTGAAGGCCGGCGGAATAGCCCGGCACCTCGACCGTTTCCACATCATCCCAGCCCAGACCCGCGAAGGCCAGCACGCCCTCCACCTTGAAGTTGGTCGAAGGATGCGCCTGGATCAGCGCCATCCGGCTGCCCTTGAGGTCTGCGATTGTCTTGATCCCGGAATTCGCCGTGGTCACGATGCCGAACAGCGCCTCGCGGCCCATAAGCGCACGCAGGTCCTGCGGGCCCCATTCCCGGGTCGAGAAATCATAGAGCGCCTCGGAGGCGAAATAGGCTTCGTTCGCCAGGAACCCCAGCGAGACGCGCCCCTGCTTCAGCTGCATCATCCGCCCGATCGACGTGCCCGAGGGCACGACACGAATACGCGAGCTGTGCTGCTCGATCAGGGCGTTGGCGACCGCCGTCGCCTCGATATAGCCGGACGAGCCGACGTCGGCGGCCGTCCACTGCAGTTTCGACGGAATGGCCGCATGCAGGGTGCCGGGCAGCACCAAGCTGGCCCCCGCCGCCATGACGCTGCGTTGCATGAAGGCGCGTCTTGTCAGGTCGCTGATCATTGGTGGTCTCCTCCTCTGTATCGGGTGGCCGCAGCTGTATCGCGCGGCCCCCCTTGATGGTCCGCCGGGCTGTGCCAGCGGTCTCCCGTCCTGCCCCGATCTCCGGGCGGGGCCCTCGTCTCATGGCTCCGCAGGCAGCGGGTCCTGCGTGGCCTATTCGGCGGCCACGGAGACCCTCTGCGCCTCGGGCAGCGCCTGCCTGCAGGCGGCATAGCCGCGCGCGATCTCGGCCACGACCTCGGCCGCCGGCAGGATCGCACGCACCAGCCCGGTGCATTGCCCAGCCTCGACCTTGCCACGCGCCATGTCGCCATCGAACGCCGCCATCTTCAGCGTGGAGGCGCCGAACGCCGCGCGGCGGGCGTCCTCGTCCGCGCCGCTGCGCTCCAGCGCCTCCATCTCGTCCGTGAAGGGGTTGGCGATAGCGCGGATCATGCCCAAGCCCCGCCCGACGGTGCGCGTATCCGCGACTCCCGCGCCGATCACAGCCTGCTTGTAGGCTTCGCTCACCCCCGCCTCGGGCGTGGCGATGAAACGGGTGCCGAAGTTCGCCGCTCCTGCCCCCAGTGCCAGCGCGGCGGCCAGCCCCTGCCCGTCGGCAAAACCGCCCGAAGCGATGAGCGGCACACGGCCTCCCGTCGCCAGCGCCACGGCCCGGATCAGCACCAGCGTGCTGACCAGCTCGGCCGGGGGATGCCCGCCCGCCTCGCCGCCCACGACGACCAGCGCATCGACACCCTTTTCCGCGGCCTTAAGCGCATGGGTTTCCGAGGCCACGACATGGATGCAGACCGTGCCGACGGCCTTGAACCGGTCGAGGTATTTCTGCGGCCCGCCCTGCGAGGCGATAATCACCGGCACACGCTTGGCTTCGAGCAGGTCCAGCACCTCCTCCGCACCTTTGCGGTAGAGCGGCATGTTCACCCCGAACGGCCTGTCAGTGCCGGCGCGGACGGTGTCGATCGCCTCTTCCAGCGCATCAAGATACATCGGTCCGGCGGCGATCACCCCCAGCCCCCCGGCGCGCGACACGGCCAGCGGCAGCGCGGCGTTGGACGAGGCCCATGACATCCCCGCCTGCAGGATCGGCAGGTCGATCCCCAAAAGGCGCGTCACATCGGTTTCGATCCGCATCATGCCACATCCTCCTGCGCCAGCAGCGAGCGGGCGTGATCCGCCAGCTTAGTCTTCTGGATTTTCGAAGACGCGGTCATGCCGATCTCCTCGAACCCCTCCACGATCCAGACGTGGCGCGGCACCTTGAAGCCCGCCATGACACCCTTGGACCAGTCGATCAGGGCGGCAGGGTCCAACGCCGCGCCCTCATTCAGGATGACGAAGGCGGCGCAGACCTCGACCAGGCGGTTGTCGGGCACGCCAACGACCTGCGCCTGCTTGATGGCGGGGTGGCGGTGCAGGCGGTCCTCGACCTCCTCGGGCGAGACATTTTCGCCCCCCACCCGCACGATGTTCTTGAGCCGTCCGACGAATTCCAGACGCCCGTCCGCGCCGCGCCGCCCAAGGTCGCCGGTGGCGAGCCAGCCGTCGCTCGAAAGCGTCTCGGCGGTCTTATCGGGCATGTCGTAATAGCCCTTCATCACCGACCAGCCACGCACCTGAATCTCGCCCGCCTGACCGGCCGCGCTTTCAGAACCGCTCACCGGGTCAATCACCCGCAGTTCCAGCCCCGGTTGCGGGCGCATCCGCCCGCCGGTGCGAATGTCCTCATGCTCCCACCAGCAGGATTGCGCGATGTTGGGCGATGCCTCGGACAGGCCATAGCCCGACACGATCTCGCGCGCGCCCATCTCGTCCGCCACGCGGCGCAGGACGGATTGCGATCCCGCGACCCAGCCGCCGCGCAGGTGCAGCTGGCGCCTTGCCCGGTCGGGGTGGTTCAACAGCATCAGCGCCATGGTGTCGTTGCCCGAGACATGGGTGCAGCGCTCGGCCTCCAGCATCGCCAGCGCCTCGCCAGGTTCGAACCGGGTCATGGTGACGAGGGTCGCAAGATTCTGAAGGCAGGCCAGAATGGACAGCGTCGTGCCCGCGACGTGGAAAAAGGGCCGCGAGGAATGGAAGCGGTCACCGGTGCGCAGCCCGATCCGCTGGCCCGAGACGAAGCCGTTGCCCAGCATCGAGCGGTGCGACAGCATCACACCCTTGGGATAGGCGGTGGTGCCCGAGGTATACTGGATCAGCAGCGTTGCGTCGGCCCGCGCCTTCGGGCCCGGATCGGCGGGCGCGGCGGCCAGCATGGCATCCCAGCCACGCGCAGCAGCAGGGCAATTGTCCCCCAGCACCACGATCTGTTGCAGGTTGGGCAGCGTGGCATCGGGCAGCGCGTCGGCGCTGTCGATGGTGGGTAGAATCTCCCGCAGGGTCGCGATGAAATCGACGTTCAGCAGCCGGTCGGCGGTGATCAGGACGCGCACGCGGGACTGGCGCAGGGCATAAGCGATCTCATCCGCCTTGAGCCGCGTGTTCACGGGGACGGCGACCGCCCCCAGCGTGCCAAGCGCCAGAAACAGCGTTTCGAACGCCACGCCGTTGCCAAGGCAGATGCCGACGTGATCGCCCTGTGTCACCCCCAGCCCGTGCAGCGCGGCGCGCAGTTGCGCCACCTGATCGGCCAGCTCGGCGAATGTCACGCGCCCGTCGGGCGCCACTAGCGCTTCGACGTCCGGCGCAAGCGCCACGGCGCGGGCCAGCGCGTCCTGCACGGTCACGGGGCACAGGCTATCGATGGAGAGACTCATGCCTTCTGCTCTTTCGCAGCCGATCCGATCTGGGCGCCAAAGCGTTCCACGCCCCCGCGCCAGTCACTTTCCGACAGCAGCCGGTCGATGGCCGCCAGTTCGATCCGGATGCCCGAGTTCAGGTCCGTCCGTGCGCCTTGGTCGATGCAATGCTTGGTCAGCCGCAGCGCCAGCGTCGGCGCACGGAGAATGCGCTCGGCTATCTCGTCGACCGTCGCGCTCAGCGTCTCGGCGCCGGTCAGTGCGGTCACCAGACCGATGCGCAGTGCCTCTTCCGCGCCCATGACGCGGCCAGTGTAGAGCAACTCTTTCGCGCGCGGCACGCCGATCACTCGTTGCAGCCGTTGGGTCGCTCCCACGGTGCCCCATTGCGGTTCTGGAAAGCGGAAGGTGGCGGCCTCCGACGCGACGATGAAATCGCAGCTCATCGCGATCTCACCGCCCGATCCGACCAGCGCGCCCTGCACCTGCGCGATGACCGGCAGCGCACAGTTCCCAATGGTTTCATAGGCCTGGAAAGCAAGGCGACGGCGCCCCTTTACCCATGCCTCGTCCCGGCCCTTGCGCTCCTTCAGGTCGGCACCGGCGCAGAAGGCGGGCCCTTCGGCACGCAGCACCACCAGCCCAGCATCGGGCATGGCAGCGATCTGGGTAAAGGCCTCGATCAAGTCCTCGCACATCGCCAAGTTCAGCGCGTTGCGCGCATCGGGGCGGTTCAGCACAACGTCGATGCGGGCGCCGTGATCCTCCAGTCGGACCAGTCCGTTCATGGTCATTGCACGATCCCCCTCTCGTAAAGTGCGGCGATGGTCGCCTCGTCCAGGGCCAACTCCTCGGCCAGGATCCGGCGGGTGTCGGCGCCGAGTTTCGGCGGCGCCTCAAAACGGTGATCGTCATAGCCCGAGTAGCGCAGCGGCGTGCGCAGCCCCGGCGTGGCGCCGCGGTCCGGGTCGTCGTAGGTGGCGACCATGCCGCGCGCCTGCGTGTGCGGATCGTTCAGGATCTCGGGCACGGTGTTCACCTCACCCGCCGGCACGCCGACCTTGCGCAGCGCGGGGGCCAATTCGGCGCGGTCCCGCATCGCGATGGCATCGGCCAGCACCTGCGTCACCTCGGCCCGCCGGTCCACGCGGTCGATGTTGCGCGCAAGGCTAGGGTCGTGGGCCATGCCATCCAGCCCCAGCGCGCCGCACAAGAGTGGCCAATGCTGGTCCGAGGCCGAAATGAACAGCCACTCGCCACCCTTGCAGGCAAAGGCCGAGGACGGCACACGGCCCAGGTGTTCCGTGCCCGTCCGTGTGGGCGTTTCGCCAAGCGCAAAGTAGCGCGCTGCCGGCAGGCTCAGCAGACTGACCTGCGCGTCCATCATCGCCATGTCCACATGACACCCTTGCCCGGAGCTTACCCGGCCCAGCAGACCCGTCAGCGCCCCGATCAGGATCCACAGACCCGAGGTCATGTCGGCAAACGGCAGCCCCACCTTGGCCGGCGGCCTGTCCGGGTGGCCCGTCAGGTCGATGACGCCCGACAACGCCTGAAATATCGTGTCGTAGCCCTTGCGTTTGGCATAGGGCCCGGTCTGCCCGAAGCCGGTGTTCGAGACGTAGACGAGGCCAGGATTGGCCTCCCTCAACACCTCGTATCCTAGGCCCATGGTGGCCATGCCGCCGGGCAAGAAATTTTCCACCAGCACATCCGCGGAGGCCGCAAGATCGAACGCCAGCTGGCGCCCCTCGTCGGACTTCAGATCCACCGCGATCGAACGTTTCGAACGGTTGAAGGCCGCGTAGTAAGCGCTGTGTCCGCCGTCGAAAACCGGCTCGAACACGCGGCTCTCGTCCCCGTCGCCGGGGCGCTCGATCTTGGTGACCTCGGCGCCGTATTCGGCCATGACCTGCGTGGCCATGGGGCCAGCCAGCACGCGGCTGAAGTCGACAACCTTTATGCCATCGAGTGGCCTCATGCCTCCCTCTCCCGGAACGAGCGCATCAGTGCGTTCACGTCCCGGCCCGCCAGCATCGCGGCGTCCAGCGGCAGATCCTCGACCCGGTACATCAGGCTTTTCGCGGCCCGCATGGCGCGCGGTTCGGCCTTGGCCCAAGCTTCGGCGATCTCCAGGGCGGCGGGCAGCGGATCGCCAGTGACCACGCGGTTCACCAGCCCCAGCGCCAGCGCCTCCTCTGCGCCGATCAGCCGACCCAGCGAGATCATCTCGAACGCCTGCTTGCGTCCGAGCGCGCGGACAAGGCCGGTCATCACCAGCGCAGGCACGATGGAATGTTTCACCTCGGGGTAGCCGAATTTTAGGCTGCCCGAGACAACGACCATGTCGCAACCGATCGCAAGCCCCGCGCCGCCGCCGATGGCGGCGCCATGCACGGCGGCAACCACCGGCTTGGCCATCTTCTGCATGGCCACCTGCAAGCGGCAGGTCAAATCGGCGCGCGCCTCAACCGCGCCGGCCTGGGCGGGGGTCAGGTGCTTGAATTCCTGCAGGTCGGCCCCAGCGCAGAACCCGCGCCCTGCACCGGTCATCACGACCGCGCGCACACCCTCTGCTGCATCGGCAGCCAGCAGCGCATCCAGCAGCTGCTGGGTCAGTGCGGTGTTCAGCGCGTTCAGCTTGTCTGGCCGGTTCATCGTTACGATGCGGATCGCATCGCGATCCTCGATCAGCACCAGTTTCTCGTCGGACACATCAAACATCCTCCTTCTCCCTCGTCTCGGCGGCGTCGCGCCACAATCCCGTCCGCGCCACGCGCGACATCAGCCGCCGCCCCAGCGCCTCCTCGCAGGCCTGCGAGGCGCGCATCAGCGCCAGCATGTCGATGCCGTGGTCCAGACCCTCGGCCTCGAACAGCGCAACCAGATCCTCGGTCGCGACGTTGCCTGTGTCACCGGCACCGTAGCTGATTTTCGTCGGATGCCCGCCGACCCCCCCCATCGCGCTGTCGAAATGGGTTGCCCCGGCCTCGAGCGCGGCGATGCAATTGGCGATCGCACTGCCCCGCGTGTCGTGGAAATGCGCCACCGGCACGATCTGCGGCACCTCGTCCAGCAGGCGCCGAAAAAGCCTGCGGACCTGCTGTGGCGTGCCTGCGCCGATGGTATCGCCCACCGTCAGCAGACTGCAGCCCAGATCGGCAAAGCGCGCGGCATCGGCCACCACTCGACCCGGATCGACCGCCCCCTCGAACGGGCACCCCAGTGCCATGGAGATGACGCCGACCACGCGAAATCGGCCCTGCGCCATCTGTGCCATCTGGGCAACCCGCGCCCATTGCGCATCACGGCTGGCGCGCAGGTTGCGCTGGGTATGCGCCTCCGTCGCTGAAACGAGGAGCGAGATCTCCTCGGCCCCGTGGCCGGCGGCCAGATCCTCCAGCGCGCGGGTCACGGCGCGGGGGTTTGGGCAGGTCGCCTTGTAGGCTACGCCCGGACGGCGCGGCAGCCGCGCCAGCAGATCCGAGGCATCGGCAAAACCCGGCACCCGCCCGGGATGGGAATAGCTGGTCGCCTCGATCCGGTGGAAGCCCGCAGCGGCAAAATCCGCCAGCAGCGACAACTTGACCGCAGCGGCGGGCGGGGCGGGCTCATGCTGCAGCCCGTCGCGGGCGAAGCATTCGCAGATCACGATATTCGGCATAACTCCCCTCCAATATCGTTGATGTTATCATCGATATCGAGCTAAAAATCAACAAAATTTCTCGGGCACGAAGTCGAGGATATAATGATTATATATCAGTTATTTAACGATGATGTCCGCTGGCAGGTGGACCTCTTAACTCGATGCGACTTCGATAGATTTGTTGATTCTGACAACAATATTTGTGCTTAGGTAAACCACATAGCGATCACGAATGGGAGGAGGGTCGATGATCCCTCGCCGTAGCCTTCTGCTGACGGTCGTGTCGCGAATTCTGTGGAAATTCCCTTCCGGCGAGGACAAGAGGCATCGGCTTGAGGGCCTGGGACAGGGTCCCCCATCCATCAAGCTTCCGCATCTGGCTCTGCCCGGAGCCAACAGTGCTCAGGGGAGCATTGGCACGGTCTCGGCGCATGGCAGCACGGTCTGGATCTTGATGCGGTGTCGGAATTCCTCGTTCAGCCGCTAGATGGCATTCATAGTCCGGGAGGATTTCCATTGCGACGGGTCATGGCGGGTGAGGGTGAAGAGTCGGCTTCCCGCTTCCTCCAGGTTGTCTGCGACAGCCCGGCATTGAGGCGCCATTTCCGCAGGAACGCCCTGCGCCGGGTCTCGATGTCTGCCACGGTATCGGCATACATCATGTAAGCCGGCGGCTTCCTACTAGCGCCGGAGTTCGCCCCCGGCTCTGGCAACCCATACTTCAGGGGGCAGAGAGCGGCCTGATCGGACCTATGGCCGACCCGAGTGCCAATCTCGATGCCCCGCCCGTGATGGGCAACGGCAGCTTCGTGTCACTCACGTAACATCTAGCGCCTTGCCCGCAGGAAACGGCGTAACAAATTTTCTTATTTACAACAAATACTTAGAAAAATGTAACGCCGTAACGCACGTAACGCCAGATTTATATATATCTATGTGCGCAATAATGTGTCTATTTCTCTATATATATAAAATATTATTCTTATGTTACTTTGTTACTTATCTCCATAAGATAAGCTATATCAGTAACTTACGCGTGTTTCATGATGTGTATCACAGCTGTAACAGCGTTACATACATGAAATGTAAGGGAAATTTGGAGCGTCTGCGATCCATACTGGCGCAGGTCCGTACCTGCTGGCGAGCCTCGCACCAAAATTGCTTCGATCAGTGCGTTCCTCTAGACAGCCAGACTGCGAAAAGCTAACTTATTGAAGACACGGTGCTTCGCTGCACCTAGGGTCCCGCCGGAAGAGCGGGGGTACCTGAATGGTCATCTACGCATGATTTAAGCGGACCTGTGGCCACGGCGCTGCAAGGGGTTCGAGCTCTGGGTTGCAGTTCTGAGCAACCTCACGACATGCAGATCGATGACGGCGCCGTGTTTGATTTCCATACCACACGGTTTTTCTGAAGCGTGAGTCTGCAGGCCGTGTTTCTCAACACCGACCACGGACCTGTCATGCAGCACCACCAGCACTTCGCGGCCAATCAGTCGGCCTACACCGCCGCGACCCATCGGCTCTCTCCGGTCACCCTCCGCTTTCCTGCCATCATGACGACTGCCGAGCTGGCCGCCTGGAGCCAGGTCGGCAAGAACGCGGTTCCCCAGCTCGTGGCGCGCTTCGGGATCCGCGAGCTTACCGGGCATGCGAAAAACCGTCGCTTCGCGATCCATGACGTTCTGCAAAAAATCATCGGCGTCACCGCGGCGAGCCAGGAAGACCTGGCGCTGCTGATGATGCCCCTGCAGAAGGCCAGCTGGGTGTCGCAGATCACCGGGTTGAGCACCTCGGCCGTCAGCGCCGGTATTTGCGAAAACCGAAGCCCGCTTCCTGCCCCTAGCGAGCTGACCGCCACGGGTCCGGACCAAGCCCCCGCGCGGGGGCGGCGCTGGCTGCCGCTGCAAGTCGAGACGTACCTGCGAGGCGATCCCATTCCCTTTCTCGGGGCGCAGAAGCCAGTACCGGATCTCCCCGAGAACCACTCCCAGGAGTCTGCCCGTAACGTTTTCGCGGCGATTTGTGCCGATAGCGCCACGAGCTCCCGTCAAGTCCAGCTGTAACAAACAGTCGTGATCTTGCGGTGTTTATAGAATGGTCGAAGTCGGAGAAATCGTGACGCTCGTGCGCGGCTGCGACTGGGAGGCCGCATGCGCGTTGCGGCTCATGGAGGCGGGCGCGTTACCCCCGGAGTGGCCTGAGAACTATTCGCCAAGCGAACGCAGGCTGGCCGCTGCAGGCCGGTAGGGTCGAAGTCTCTGCTGCCCAACGAAGATCCGACCTTGCCGGGCAAACCCGTCACCGATCAGCAATTGGCAGCCTACATGACCGACCGCCTTCAATACAGCCAGCGTATCGCGGCCGCCCGCGCAGGGTTCGGCGTCTGGCCGAGCGAGATCCCGTCGATCCGCAGGAGGACGTATCCTTCACCGCTCTCGGGGGCATCGTGCAGGCGGACCTGAAATCCGAAATCAGGGGCTATGAGTGTCGCTTCGTTGAGTCGCACCACGATGACCTCGGGCAGCATGGCGAGGTTTGCGACTGGGCGACGAGGCCATCGGATTCTGGAAAACGCTCGAAAAGGTTTTGCCTGGCACACGCCACCAGAGGTGCTGGTTCCACAAGACGGCCAACATGCTGAACAAGTTCCCGAAATCCATGCAGCCGGCGATGAAGGCCGACCTGCGTGAGATCTGGCAGGCCTAGACCCGCGCCGCTGCGGAACCAGCCATGAGGACCGTCGCCGAGAAATACGGGGGCAAGTTCGAAAAGGCAGTGGCCTGCCTGACGAAGGATCGCGAGGCCCTGCTTGCGTTCTACGACTTCCCGGCCGAGCATTGGGATCACCTGCGCACGGGCAACCCGATCGAGAGCGTGTTCGCCACCGTCCCGCACCGGACCGTCCAGACCAAGGGCGCGCTTTCCCAAAGTACGGCGAAGCTGATGGTCTTCAAGCTCATTCAGGCTGCCGCAAAGAATGGCGCCGCCTGAAGGGCGCGAACCAGTTGCCAATGATCATCGAAGGCGTCACGCTCACCGGCGGTGTCGCTGTAAACGACACGGAAAACCGCGCCGCTTGATCAGGGCGCGTCACCCAAATTCCCGCATAGCTCGATGCCTGTGGTGGTCACGTTTGTCGCCCTCATCACCGCCAGCGGCGGGATCCAATTTCTGGCGGCATGGTCGACCGTGCGCCTGATCCAGCGCGGTATACGCAGAGCGTGCTGCCCGGCATGAGCAAGACCGAAAAGCGCGTCCGCTGGGCGCAGGTGCTGAGTCTGATCGCGTTCATCGCCTTGTTCGTCGCAGACATCGGCATGGATATCCTCGCCAAGGAGGTGCCCGAATGGGTCTATCCATGCTGGGGCTGCTTGCGCTTGGCGTGGAAGCCCCCGCGCAGTCGCGCTTCGTCATGGCTTTGCTGAGGGCCGGGGCAGGGAGTGGGGGCGATCCCCAAAAGAAGGGCCTACCCGGCTTTGTGAGTGATCGCGGGCCGGTCGTAATCCCGGCTCCAGCCTAGAGGGGAAGAATCCCGGCTCCAACACACGATTCGGGATGGCGGTTTACCGCTATGCCCTACTCCAGCTGGCCATGTCCCGGCGAAGACAGGGCGTGTCTACATTTCCACGCTGCCGCGATCAATCTACCCATACCCACGCCGGTCACTCGGTGCAATCAGGAGGTGACCATCAAGCAAGAAATTCGCCTGCTCCAAGCGGCAGCGTCGGCGCTTGGCTTCGCGACCGGTCCTGCAGCTGGGCTGTCGGGGCAGAATATGCGCGTCGGTGTGGAAGCGCTGCGCAATGCGCAGCAGCGGGAAGAGGGCAGAAATAAAAAAGGGCCGCATGAGCGCAGCTATCAATTTGCGCGGCCCACACTCGTTAAACTGCAGGCTGCGCTCACATCAGGCACAATCGGGTGCGGCGTCAGGATGAACAGAGGCGTTTTTTGCATATCAGATATGCAAAAAGTGCGTGCACAACCTTGGTTGGGGATACGTAGGTTTCACTGCAGGCCACGTTCGCAAGAACACGCTAGCCGCAGCTTATACGATATATAATCTAAATTTATGGAAAAAATCACCGATATTTTCACATGCACAAAATTCCTGCGGGCACGTGCAGTGGCTGCCCGAAGTGAAGGCGAGTTGCCCATTTTTCATACATTAACCGCTGCCGCCCGCTGGGCCGCCCGCCGTTGTGCGGGGGCTTTTTTCTTGCAAGGAGAAGATGTTGATTACCACCCAGAACTGAGCCGGGGTTCACTCCATGCGTCACGGCACTCGGCGACGTTCAGAGCCTTCCGAAAGAAGCTGCAGGACACAGGAAAACCGGTGAAGGTCGCCTTGACGGCGACGGCCAAGAAGCTGCTCAGCGTGCTCAACAGCATGGTCGCGGACGGAACCTGCTTCCGGGAAGTTCAGCCAGGCTGAATACAGTTGCCGGCAAACCCGGAGCGGTTCAAGGGCCGAATACATGACCCCACCCAACCTGTCGACATCAAGACAAGAAAATCCTTGCAAACGGCGAGCGTCCATACATGCAACTGGTCAAGCCACGCGGCCTGAGCGGACGCATACACTTGTATCAGGTGGTGACGCGGAAAACTGCGACTGCCGCCAAATAGATCAAATAGGTTTCCATCGGCATCATCGCGTTCCTTCATTTTATGCAATGATTCATAGTCTTCTCGCCAATTTAGTGAAGCCCGCATTGCTGTTATGCGCCTCTGGACGAGCTGCGCTGGGTAAAGGGTGATGGCGTTTGATAGGGCGGCGTATTTCGGCGGGGTCCACGCAGGCCAGCGTGTAGCGTTCAGCTGGTCAGGGCGGTTCCCTCGCTAAGTGCCTCGGGGGTCACCACGGTAACGTTGTTCTCCTTGCAAAGCCGTAAGATGCCGGCTGGCGGTATCACGTCGCAGACAAGCGTATCGACATCGCCAATCCAGCCGGATTTGATCGTGCCCACATCGCTGAATTTGCTTCCGTCGATCGCAAGGATCACTTTACGCGATGTCGCGGACATCTCGGTGATCGGGGCGACCACCTCTTGGTCACGCTCCAAGATTGTGCCGTCCGCCGTGATTCCAGAGGCACTGATGATCGCAAAGTCCAGCATGAAACGGCGAATGACTTTGAGAGTATCCTCACCGGTCAGGGAGCCGCTTTCGCTGCGGATCATGCCACCCGCAACCATCACGCGCAGCGTGTCGTTCTCGTAAAGCGCGAGGCCGGCTTGAAGGTTGTTAGTCACGATGAACAGGCGGTTGCGCGCGGCCAGTTCCTTGGCCACCAGTGCAAGCGTCGAACCGCCGGCGAGGTAGAGCGATGCGTCATCGTTCACGAGACGGGCGACCAGCCGGGCCACGATCTGCTTTTCTTCTACATGGGTGGCAGACCGCAGCGCATAGCTGGGCTTGGGGGCCTGTCCGGCCCAGGAGGCGCCGCCATGGTATTTCTGGATGAGGCCCTGCGCCTCGAGCTCGGATAGATCCCGCCGGACGGTCTGCCCCGAGATGTCGCAGGCCCGCGCCAGCTCGTCGATGGCGGCGAAGCCGTTCGCACGCACCAACTCGAGGATGATCTCATGTCTTTCCGCGCGGCGCTTCATGTCGAGTTTGGAACCTTTTTTGGGAAGTTTGTCCGAATATACTCATTCACTTCCGCTTGAATGTCAAAAAGTTGTACATGATTGCACACAAATGTTGACATGATTACAAAATACGACAAAAAACAACAAGGCAGTGGGACTGGGCGATCGTCGGCTCCGACCTGCTGCCAAAGCCATCTAGGGAGGACACCATGAAATACGTTCACGCCGGCCTTTTCGCGGTCACCACCGCGCTCGTTCAGGTTGCGTCGCCCGCCACCGCAGCCGATCTGACCTTGCGCCTCGGGCATCACGTGCCCGCCGAGCACAGCACCAATCGGGAATTCGCGCAGGTCTTTGTCGACCTCGTCTCAGAGAAGTCGGACGGCGCCATCAAGGTTCAGAATTACCCTGCTGGCCAGCTGGGCGGACAGCGCGAGCTGCTCGAAGGGCTCGAGCTGGGCACCATCGACATGAGCTATGCCGATATCGGGGTCGTCGCCAATTATGACTTGGCGCTTGGCACGCTAGATCTGCCGTATGTCTTCGATAATATGGATCACGCCTACCGCGCGATGGAGGACGGGTTGCTCGACGCCGTGCAGGCGCGTGTCGCGGACGCCGGAAGTTTCCAGGTGCTCGGCATGATTCCGGTGGCCTTCCGCGACACGCTGCTCGCGGAAAAGGATGTCAAAACGCTCGACGATCTCAAGGGAGTCAAGGTGCGCACCCCGGAAGCGCCGGTTCTGATCGATACCTTCCGGGCCCTAGGTGCGAACCCGACGCCGATCCCTTCGGGCGAAGCCTACACCGCCATCCAAACCCATGTGGTCGACGGAATGGAGGGCCATAAGGAGTTCATTTACACGATCCGAGTTCCCGAGGTCGCGAAGCACTGGATCGAAACCAAGCACAACCTGACGTTCAACGTGCTCAACATCAGCGACATCACCTGGAACCGTCTGAGTGAAGAGCAGCAGGCTACGATCACCGAGGCTGCCGCTGAGGCCGCAGCCCACTTCCGCACCGCAAATGCCGAAATCGACAACCAGTTCCGCGAGAAGTTGAAAGCCGAGGGTGTCACCTTCTCGTCGCCCGATCTCGCGCCGTTCCGCGAGGCGGTCTCTCCGATGATCGGGTCATTCGTCGCCGATAACGGCGCAGACGAACTCTGGAGCATCATCGAAGAGACGCGCTGAGCTCGGCTGTCGCCGGGCTGCGTCCGGGCGACGAGCGCCCGGACTGCGCAGCTTTCGCCCGGTGAACGCCGGGCCCACGCGGCAGTCGCCGCACCATGCTGGAGGGTTGAGGCATGCATGGGCTCTTCCGTGCTTTCGAATATTTCATCGCGCTGCTGTTCGTCGCGCTGGTCACGATGATCCTCGCGCAGATCGTCTTTCGCTACTTCGTGGGCATGTCGATCGCCTGGGCGGAGGAGGGCGCGCGTTATCTGTTCGTCTGGCTGGTCTATCTCTCCGGCATCCTCGCGGTGCGTCAGGGGCTTAACATCACATTCGAGCTGTTCCTCGAGACCCTGCCGCGCCTGGCCTGGTCCGTAGTCTTCGTGGCGACGAACGTGATCGTCTGCCTGTTTCTGGGGCTTGCAGTTTGGCTGGGCGTCGAGGCGACCGCCGACATGAAACAGGTGTCGTCCATGCTGCGCATCCCGATGCGCTTCGTCTATCTCGCCATCCCGATCGGATGTTTCGGGATGCTGATCGCACAGGTGGCCTACTGCATCGCCCGCCTGCGTAACCCCGACCACCTTCGCCCCGAGGCGCACTGACATGGCCCTGATCACCTTCATTGCATTTCTCGTCTTCCTGTTCGCGGGTGTTCCGATCGCCTTCGCAATGGGCAGTGCGGCCGTGCTCGGCATCTATTTCGGTTCCGAGATCCCGCTAGCTATCGTGCTGCAGCGCCTCTTTGTTAGCGTCGATAGCTTCAGCCTCATGGCGATTCCGCTGTTCATGCTTGCGGGCGAACTGATGACCGCGGGCGGGATCTCGGTCAGGCTGGTCCGTTTCGCTCAGGCTGCTGTCGGCCACCTGCG
The DNA here is from genome assembly GCF_035481585.1 of Salipiger marinus. Lineage (NCBI taxonomy): Bacteria > Pseudomonadati > Pseudomonadota > Alphaproteobacteria > Rhodobacterales > Roseobacteraceae > Salipiger > Salipiger marinus. The sequence goes on from NZ_JAYKSL010000027.1 coordinate 22,585, forward strand.
GGGTGGGCTGGGGCAGGTCTCGATCCTGACCAGCGTGATCTTCGCGGGGGTTTCGGGTTCGGCAGCCGCAGACACTGCCGCGGTGGGCTCGATCACCCTTCCTGCGATGGCGCGCGAGAATTACCCCCGCGGGCTTGCCGCAACATTGCAGGCGATGGCCGGCTCGCTGGGGCCGATCATTCCGCCCAGCCTGACGATGATCATCTTCGCCTCGCTGACGGGTGTCTCCGTCTCCAAGCTTTTCATCGCGGGCATCGTTCCGGGGCTCCTGATCGCGCTCGGCCTCATGGCACTGACCTGGCATTATGGCCGCGTGCATAACCTCCGGGTCGAACGCCGTGCCACCCGGGCCGAGTTCTTCGCCGCCGGCAAGGATGCTGTCTGGGCGCTCATTATGCCCTTCTTCATTGTCGGGGGCATCATCGGCGGCATCGTTACCGCGACAGAAGCCGGCGCGATCGCCGTGGCCTACGCGGTCTTCATTGGTGGGGTGATCTATCGCGAGCTCAAGTTCGACCAGCTCGTCGAGGTGCTGGTCCGGGCCGCAGCGCTAACCGCGATGGCGATGCTGGTGATCGCAGGTGCCTCGGTCCTGAGCTGGATCGTCGCCTACGAACAGATCCCCGGGCTGGTCGTGGATTTCCTGACGGGTATTACTGACAACCGCTACCTGCTGCTGTGCCTGCTGGTGGTATTCCTAATGCTGCTCGGCATGTTCGTCGAGACGATCTCGGCCACGATCCTGGTGGCTCCAATCCTCATGCCAGTGGCCGCGCAGTACGGCATTGACCCGATCCACTTTTCGCTCGTGATGGTGATGACGCTTGTCTACGCCGGTGTGACGCCGCCGGTGGGCGGGATCTTGTTCATCACCATGGCGATTGCGCGCACATCGCTGTCATCGCTGTTCCGCTATCTGCCGTCCTACCTGGGTGTGATGATGGCGGTGCTGCTGCTGGTGATCTTCGTGCCCGACGTCGGCCTCTTCCTCACAACCTTCTTCTAATTTCGAGGCGTGCCATGACCAGACTGATGAATGCCGCCGTCTTCGACGGAACCGAAACCCTCGACTTGCGCCAGATCCCGGTGCAGGAGCCGGGCCCCGACGAGGTGCTGCTGCGCATCGACACAGCAACCATTTGCGGCACCGACCTTCACATCCTTGAGAAGAAATTCGAGGCAAAACCGCCTGTCGTGCTCGGCCACGAGTTCTCGGGCCATGTCGAAGCGGTGGGAGACCGCGTGACCACCTGCCGCCCGGGAGATGCCGTCTCGGTCGAGCCGCATATCTACTGCGGCTGCTGCAAGCCCTGCCGCATCGGCAAGCCGCATCTGTGCATCGACCGGCTCGCCTGGGGAATCAACCTAAACGGCGGCTTCGCGCAATATGCGACAGTGCGCCACGATGTGGTCTACCAGCTTCCCGAGGGGCTGCCTCTCGAGCAGGCGGCACTGGCCGAGCTTCTGGGCTGCGTGATGAATGGCATCGAGCGGCTGAACGTCGGCATCGGCGATACAGTGGTGATCCTCGGTGGCGGTGCCGCCGGGATCCTGCTGGCCAAGCTGGCCGAGAAGTGCGGCGCGGCGCAGATTATCTTTTCGGAACCCAACGCTGCCCGCCGTGAGGCGATCCAGGGCTTCGGCTACGAGCTGGCCTTTGATCCGGCTACGACCGATCTTCTGGACGAGGTGCATTCGCGGACCGGCGGTCTCGGCGCCGATGTGGTGATCGACGCGGCGGGCGTTCCCGCCACCGCGGCGCAGGCGCCCCTGCTCGCCTGCTACGCCGGGCGGGTGCTCTTCTTCGGAGTGATGGCGCCGGGCCGCATGATCGAGATCGAGCCTAACCTCGTCTTTGCACGCGAGTTGGCAATCCTTGGGTCGATCCGCAATCCCTTCACCCACCACCGCATCCTGCAGCTGATGCCGAAGCTCGGGCTTGAGGGGATCATCACCCATCATTTCGGCGTCGAGAACACTCAGGAGGCTTTCGATGCCGCTCGCCGCGGCGTCGGCCTCAAGGTCGCGATCCGGCCAAACGGACCCGCCGATGCGACCGCTTGACTGCCTGAGTTTCGGCAGCGCCGGTTTTGATCTGCTGGTCGAGGTCGCAGGCTTGCCCGCAAGCGACACGCGCATCCCGGCCTCGGGCTATGCGGCGGGCGGTGGCGGTCCGGCGGCAACTGCTTCGACCGCACTGGCCCGTCTCGGCGCCCGGGCAGGCCTTGTCACGGCGGTGGGCGACGATCGGATCGGTGATCTGATCCTGGCCGAGCTTGCCGACGACGGCATCGATCTGTCCGGCGCGCAGCGGTTGCCGGGCGTCCCCTCAACTGTCGCGTCGGTCATGATCGAGCCGTCGGGTGCGCGGGCGATGGCGGTCTACGGCGGGTGCATCAACGCCATCCGCCTGCATGAAATCGAGCTCGACCGGATCGACTCCGCTCGCGCGGTACTGACCGACGGAAACAACCCGGCGCTGGTGCGCCATGTCGCCCCGGCGGCTCGGGCCCGCAGGGTGCCGGTGCTATTGGACGGCGGAAATATCGACGGCAGGGTGCTGCCCGAGCTTCTGCGGGACGTCGACATCTACATTCCTGATATCGCCTCGGCGCGACGCCAGCTTCCGGGGGTAACGGACCCACTCGAACTCGCACAAGCCTTCGCCGCAATGGGGCCCGAAACGGTCTGCATCACGCTGGGTGAGGCTGGCAGCCTCGCGCTGCGCGGAGACGAGGTTGTCTCGGTCGGCCCCCTGCGGGACATCGCCGTTCGCGACACTACCGGCGCCGGCGACAACTTTCACGGCGCCTTCCAGTTCGGCCTGCTCGAGAGCTGGCCACTGCACCGCATCCTCGCATTTTCGAACGCTTTCGCTGCGTTGACCACCCGTTCCGTCGGGGGACGCAGCGCCATTCCAACGCGGGACGAGGCCGAGCGCCACGCCCGCAGCCTGAGCGCAACAGAAAGGACCACCTGACACATGCCCCTGGTTCCCATGAATGAACTTCTCGCGGACGCTGTGGCGCGGGACTACACGGTCGTGCAGTTCAACACCGACTGTATTGAGATCACCCAGTCCTTCCTGCGCACTGCCGAAGAATATGCCGCGCCGATCATCGTGGGCGTCGGGCAGGGCGCCGTGAAGGATGGCAAAATCGCCCCCATCGCGGCGATGCTGCGGGATTACTGCGCGCGTTCCAAGCTGCCGGTGTGCCTGCATCTTGACCACTCGGAGGACCCTGATCAGATCATGCAGGCGCTGCGCGCGGGCTTTACCTCGATCATGATTGACGGCTCGGCTCGGCCGCTCGCCGAGAACATTGAGGTCACGAACCACGTGCTAGGCCTCTGCCGTCCTCTGGGTGTGTCGGTTGAAGCCGAGCTCGGCCGCATCCCCGGGGTCGAGGACGATATGGTCGTGACCGAGGAGCAGGCCAACAAGGTCGATCTTGCGGTGGTCGAGGAATTCGTCTCCAATGTCTCGGTCGATGCACTTGCAGTGGCAGTGGGCAGCGCGCACGGCATCTACAAAGCCGAACCGAAGCTGGATTTCGAGCTGCTCGCGCAGCTTGTCGGCGTCACAGACACGCCGCTGGTGTTGCACGGTGGCTCGGGCATCCCAGACACCGCTCTGCGAAAAGCCTTCGGCATGGGCATGAAGAAACTCAACGTGGGCACCGAACTGCGGCTCGGCTTCCTGCGTGGCGTGCATGCCGGGGTCGAGGCCGGAGACTCGATCTATGCCTGCTTCGAGCGCGGCCGTAAGATCGTCGACGGTCTTGTGCTGAGCAAGCTCGAGGTCAGCGGTTCGGCGGGCAAGGCGTGAGAAGTGAGATGGAGAAGCCGAGCACCAGCGCGCGGGGCTGGAGAGACTTTCTGCGCGACCGCCTCTACATCGGCGGCACATGGGTTCCGGCGGAGGGCGGCGCGGTCATCGAGGTGACTGACCCGGCCACCGGCAGCTCAGTCGGCCAAGTTCCCGACGGCGGCGCAGTCGAGACCGAGTTCGCGGTTGCCGCTGCCCGCGCCGCCTTTCCGGCCTTTGCGGCTCTGACTGCTGCCGAGCGTGCAGGGATGCTGCACCGGCTCGCAGACCTTATCGACGCGCACGGCCCCGCGCTGGCCGAGCTTCTGACCCGCGAGCAGGGCAAGCCGCTTGCCGAGGCGCGCGGCGAGGTGGGCATGTCGGCTGCTTACATCCGCTGGTTCGCTGAAGAGGCGCGGCGTGTCTACGGCGACACCATCCCCTCGCCCTGGCAGGGTCGACGTCTCATGGTGACGCCGGAGCCCGTAGGGGTGGTGGGAGCGATCACGCCGTGGAACTTTCCCTCTTCCATGCTCGCGCGCAAGATCGGGCCGGCACTGGCGGCAGGCTGCACCATCGTGGCCAAGCCCGCCAGCCAGGCACCGCTTTCCGCGCTGGCCTGGGGCGTGCTGTGCGAGGAGGCGGGAATTCCGTCCGGCGTCGTGAACATCGTGACGGGCAATGCCCGCGCCATCGGCGGCGTGCTGACATCGCATCCGGACGTGGCCAAGATCACGTTCACCGGTTCGACCGAGGTGGGCAAGACCCTGCTGCGGCAGGCGGCGGACAGCGTCAAACGCTGCTCGATGGAACTGGGAGGCAACGCGCCTTTCATCGTGTTCGACGACGCGGACCTTGACCAAGCCGTTGCAGGAGCAGTGGCGTCCAAGTTTCGCAACGCCGGCCAGACCTGCGTTTGTTCTAACCGGATCTACGTGCAATCTGGGATTTATGACCGCTTCGTCGAAGCCTTTTCCCGTGCTGTCGGGGCGCTTCGCGCGGGGTCCGGCCTCGAAGAAGGCGTGACCCTCGGGCCGCTTATCGACGAAAAGGCGGTGGTCGGGGCAGAGGCCTTTGTGGCCGATGCGCTCGCCAAGGGGGGCCGTGTTGTCACCGGTGGGGCGCGGAGCAAGGGGCTCTTCTTCCAGCCGACCGTCATCGCCGACGCCTCCGCCGCGATGGATTTCGCGCACGAGGAGATCTTCGGCCCGGTTGCACCGGTGTTCCGCTTCGAGACCGAGGAGGAGGCCCTACGCGTCGCCAATGATACCCGCTATGGGTTGGCCTGCTATTTTTACACCACGGATCTTGGGCGCGCGTTTCGGGTGTCCGGCGCACTGAGATACGGACTTGTGGGTGTGAACGAAGGGGTCATCACAACCGAGGTCGCCCCTTTCGGCGGAATGAAGCAGAGTGGCCTCGGCAGGGAAGGTTCGAAATACGGGATCGAGGATTACCTGGATCGAAAATACGTCTGCTTCGGCGGACTGGAGGAGAGAAAGGCCGCAGATGCGATCATATGATATCGCATTGATCCCTGGAGACGGGATCGGAAAAGAGGTCGTCGAAGCGGCGATGCCGGTGCTCCGCAAAGCAGCCGGGCAGAACGGGTTCACGCTCAAAGAAACGGTCTATCCTTGGTCCTGCAACGTCTATCTGGAGACCGGGCGTATGATGCCCGAGGACGGGGTGGAACAATTGCGGAGGCACGACAGCATTCTGCTTGGGGCGGTGGGCTGGCCCGATAGGGTGCCCGACAGCGTCTCGCTGCACGGGCTGCTCCTGCCCATACGCAAGGCTTTTGACCTCTACGTCAACATGCGGCCGCATCGCATGCTGCCAGGAGTTACCGGTCCGCTTCGGGCAACGGATTTCGACATCCTTTGCATCCGCGAGAATACCGAGGGCGAATATTCCGGCGCCGGTGGCCGAGTCCACGTCGGCACCCCCGCCGAGGTCGCAGTGGAAACCTCAATCTTCACCCGCCGCGGCGTCGAACGTGTTCTGCGCTACGGCTTTGAGCAGGCGCGTAGACGACGCGGCAAGCTGGCCTCGGTCACGAAGTCGAACGCGCAGAAGCATTCGATGGTGTTCTGGGACGAAGTCACCGAGGCGCTCTCGGCTGAATATCCTGACGTCGAGGTGACACGCTACCATGTCGACGCCATCGCTGCGCGGATGATCACCCATCCCGGGTCGCTCGATGTGGTCGTGGCCTCGAATTTGTTCGGCGACATCCTCACCGACATCGGTGCCGCCATCCAGGGCGGTCTGGGTTTTGCGGCCTCGGCGAACGTGAACCCGTCCGGGGGCGTGCCCTCGATGTTCGAACCCGTGCATGGATCCGCTCCAGACATAGCCGGGAGAGGTCTGTCGAACCCGATCGCGACCATCTGGTCTGGCGCGCTCATGTTCGAGCACCTGGGAGAGGCGGCTGCCGCGAAGGCGATCATGGCCGCCGTCGAGACTGTGGCCGGAGCACCGGAGCGCCTCACCCCAGACTGCGGCGGTTCCGCGAACACGCAAGAGGTTGCCGAGGCCATCGCTTCCGAGTTGCAGGGCTGTCAAGGTACTCGAGCAGGGCCGTCAGTTCACGCGTGACCAGGCGCCCCGGGATAGCGGTGGTGCTGTGCTTCCGGTCGGGCTACGCCCTTCCTCCACCACAGGTCCACCACGACGTCTCACCCTGATTGTCGCGCGGCATGAATGGGGGTACCCATACATAAGCCGGGTATCTCAGCCAACCTAATCCACCTTTGACTGATGCAGTTTGATTGGGGAAAGCTGACGAGTGAGGAGGCGGAGGCGAGCGTCATCGCCGAATACGAATCCTGTCACTGCGTTGCTCGGAGATGGTTCGAGGTCACTTCCTGCGGGAGAAGAGGAAGGCCAGTCCGATTCCGAACAGCAGACCAAGCCCGACGCCTGTACCCACGGGCAGGCGCGCAACAAGCGCGCGGAGACGGGAGCCGGTCGTCACCGCACCCGCGGGCGACGGCGCAGGACCTTCAAGCCAAAGCGGCACAGCGCAGGCCTCTCGACCGTCTTCGGTCGGGATATGGCCCTGCTGGTCGGGCCGGCAATACTGGGCAATCGTCATGTCGAGATCACCATTAAAGCTTTGCAGCTGAAGCCAGCGATGGCCATCCGGCGCGAGGGCGAGCTCGGCATAGTCCTGCCCCAGCCAGCTGGCTTCCTGCCGCCCCAGAGTATAGCCCCCCGCCAGCGACAGAAGTGCGAGCACCAGCATGATCGCTGCCAGTTTCTGTGCCATATGCGCGCGCAAGGAACGTGCGAGCTGCGGAAGATTAGTTTGCAGCGCACGGGCGACCTCGGCGGTGACAGCGGCCGCGACCACCTGCTGCCGGGCCTCGATGTCGCGCCGACCCTGGCTCTCCACCTGACGCAGCGCCCTGACCGTTGCCTGCTCGATCCGGTCGGGCAACGCCCCCGTCTTGTCCAGAAAAGCGTTCATTCGCGCCTCACTGAGGGTGTCATGTGCGATCTGGATGCTGACCGGATCGTCGAGCGACCAGCCCGCCCGATGCACCCGGTCCAGAATGCGCTCTTCCAGATCCTCGCCCAACGGCCCGTGTGCGATCATATAATGCCACAGGCGAGAAGCGTTCGGCGTGCGGTTCATGCGCTGAGTCCCAGCATGCCGCGCACGTCAGCCGTCAGCGCGTTTTCGAAATCCTCCATAAAGATTTGCACGCGCTGCTGATCAATGAAGGACAGGGCTGGATCGTATACCGCTTTTGCGAAGGGCCGCCGGAGTTCCTTGAGCATCGACATGGTACGGTCGTTGAGTGCGGGAAGAAACATCTCGGCGCCGCCGCAGGACATCAAACGAGCCCGTGTCTTGCCGCCGCGCACCACGCCGGCGGCATCGGTATAGCCGAACCAGTGCGGAAAGTCTCGATCCTGCCTGTCGCCGTGACGGTTCAGCACAGCAACATGCCGGGCATTTCCGGCCAGATCGCCCAGCTTCTCGGTCAGATCAAGATGCAGAGCCACGGATTCAATCGTGCTGACGTCTGGTGTCACAACATGGAAAAAGATCACGCAGGCATGGGCCGACCGCAGGGCGCGGAAAAAATTGCGCAGGCTGTTTTCGTCACCAAAAAGCCGCTGCATGTCTGCAAGCGCCCCTCCGGCCACATCATGCAGAATATGCCGGTGTCCTGCTGCCAGAGAATTGAAAAGCAGCGCGCGACTTTCGTCGCGGATGTTGTAGGCGACGACCCCCTCAAGCGGAGTCTGCGGATCATGGGGGCGTCCGTCCGCGTCACGCGCGGCATGCATGTCGCTAAGCGTGCCGATTGCGCCATCGGCGTCATACGCGGCCACTTCCACATCGTGACGACGCAGAAAATCGAGCAATGTGCAGGCCAAGGTGCTCTTGCCCCCGCCGCCTTTCATGCTGGATGTGAGGCACATATAATGGCTGAACTCGGTCATTTTCAGGAATCCTTTCAGAGATCGCGGTCCGGATTGCGGTTCAGAGCGCCTCGTGCATGAAGGAGCCCCAAGGGGATCGGAGCAGGAGGAGGCGAGAGGACGGATGGAGGGCAGGAAGGCGACCGTCGAGCTGCAGGAGCAGCCCGGGCCAAGCGCAGCGCGGCATGAATCTCCGCATCTGAGGGGGCGATCTGCCCGAGCCCGTGCAGACGCGCTTCGGCAAGCCCGATCAGCCGCATGTAGTTTCGAAGGGTTCCGGGCGAGATGTGCAGTCCCTCCTCCGCCAGCAGCCTGGCAAGCATCCCCCAGCTAAATCCACTCAGCTTCAGCTGACTCAGTACCCGCCGCAGTTCGACAATCCGAAAAACCAGCGGGACGGGCCGGTCCGGAGAAAGGGCTTCGGCCTGGGCGATGAGCCGCTCACTCAGCAGCGGCATCGGGGACTGGGAGGGGGGCTGGGACATCGTCGGCTCGCTCTTGTGTATGCTCAGAATGTATCTGTGCATGCAGGCGGAAAATTCAGCCCAANAAAAATCAAGATAAGCTGCTGAATTTATTATGATTTCATATTTTCACGAGTCGGCCTTATGCTGGGCGCCAGTTTGGGGCGCAACGCCAATGCAGGGAGACCGCCCAGCCCTCCGCAGAGGACAGGCGCCACCGATCCGCTCGCCTCTCTCTCCGCGCTTTCCTGCGACAACCTCCCTCCGCACCGATCGTCGCCGACGCTGCACCCGTCCTGCAGGTTGCCTCCTCTGTTGTACCAGCCCTGGTGGCTCCGTGATGCTGCACGATGCCTCCGTGATGCAGAACCGGTGCAACAGAAAGACGTGCAGGTGCAGGGGCGAAGCAACATCTGCAGAGCAAGACACCTCGAACCGCCGGGGTAAAACCTTTTGATGGAGGCTTCATGGCCCGCCCCCGCAAATCCGCTGCCGACATGCGCCTCCGCTGGGATGCGCTTTACGTCACCGCCGCCGAGCGCGCCGCCATCGCCGGGGCGGCCAGAGCCGCAGGCCAGTCGGTCAGCCGTTACCTCATCGGCGCACATGCGGACATGCCAAGGCCGAGGGGGCAGGACAATCTGCAACGGACGCGGGCTCTCATCGCGGCCGAGCAGCAGCTGTCGGACCTGTCAGACCGCATCGCCGCAGCAGCCGCACCGCTTGATGCCGTGCTGCTGCAGGCAGAACTGCGCGCCATCGAGCGCGCCTTTAGGCAGGTGGCCTTGCCAGGGTCACCCGTGCTTGATGCGACGGAGGCACCTTTTTCATGCTGATCAGCTTCTCCAGACATGGCAGTGACCCGAAAGGTCCCGCGGCGCAGGATGCGGTGAGCTATATGAGCGCGCCGGAGATCCGCAAACCGGCAGCCACAGGGCCGCGCCTCTTCCGCCGCGACCCGCCTCCGGAGATCCTGCGCGGCGATCCCGCAATGGCGCGCGCCGCGATCCGGCTCGCGCCCGGCGCCCTGAAATACCGCTCAGCTGTGCTGTCCTTCGCGGCGGAGGACATCGACACCCTCCAATTCAATGCAGGTGACCCGGCTTTGCGCGGTGCCGTCAACCTCGCGCTGGCGCTCTGCCTGGAGATCGGCTTCGCCGGGGTTCCGGTCCGCTTCCGCCCACCGCCGTTCATCACGACGCACACACATCTGAAGCGACTTGAGCTGAACATGCTCCTGCCGCGCTGGGTGGCACGACCTGACGGCGTACTTCGCGCTTTCAATCCTGATCCCCCGGGCTCCGCAAGCCGGGCAGCTTGGGAGGCGGTCGAGGATCTTCTGACTCTGCGCTTCGGCTGGTCCGACCCCCGCGCCCCGGAGCGGCAGAGACTGCTGGGCGCGCCAAACTGGTGGCTGAAACAGCAGCGGAGCGACATGTGCCAGCCCCGAAGCCCACGCCAGAAGCTGATTGACGGCCTGCTTGACGCACATGCCGCAGGCCAGCTGCGAAGCCGCAGCGACAGCCTGAACTGGCTGGCCGATGCCTGTCGGCCTTTGGGTCTTGTTCTGCATGGGATTGGCGATGGCCATGTCACGGTCGGTCCGCCCGGGGCCCCGCCACAGGCTCGCATGCGACTGCGGGGACTGCTGCTGTCGAACACATTCGCAGCGCCCGAGGCCCTTGCCCCAAACCCGGATGATCTACAGCGACACCTGGCTGACCTTTCCACTGCCCCCTCGCGCCTTGATCAAGCTTGGCGGCAGCGGGCGCAATTCAATCAAGGCCGTTATGGACAAGATCGCTGGCGCGAGAGTGAGTTTTCGGCCGGAGACTGGCTGCACCGTCCCCTCCACTCGCTGCCGCTCATGATCCCCGCACAACGCCTGACCCCCAGCCTCTTCGACACGGAGCTGCCAGATGCTGATTCCTTCCGCCGCACTGACCCCAATGGAGCGCGCCTTGCTGTTGCAGCTGCAGTCGCTCGAAACCCATCAGATCGCGAGGGCCGAACGACAGGACCGCAGAATCGACGCGCTGGAAGCCGAGATCCGTGCCCGCGACAGGGCCATCTCCGATTTGAGCAGAGCGCTCGCGCGCTTGCTGGGTCCGCTGGCCCCGGACGCATCCTCGCCGTCCTGACCGATCGGTTCCGGAGCCTGCTGCCCGATCTGTCCGCCCGGCTTGTCCTGACCCGGCTCGTCCGGGTTGGCCTATCGCCCCTCGCCGCCCGCCTTGACCTACTGTCCCATGACTTGGAGATCCTGAATGCCATCCTTGCCCGCCGAAACACCCCCCTGTCAGACCGACAAAGTCTCGGAGGCTCTGGAGACGCTGATCCAGCTGATCTTGCCACTGCATCAGCTGCTGGAGGCACAGGCCGCGCTCGAGGAAGGGGCGGCCCAGCAGCTGGCGGACATTGTCGACAGTCTCGTCAACCTCACCGCAAGCTTCGAGACAGTGCTCGCGGGGCTGAGCAGCCTCATGGCGTCAGAAACGCTGTCTCCCGCCCTGCAGGCCGCGCTGGACCGGATCGAAAGCCGCCAGACACGCCAGCAGCGCGCCTTGACCGAAATCTCGGGCCAGCTGCGGATGCTGACGGACTGGCTTGGCGCCCCGCCTGCGCCGAAAGCCGGGCCGGACTGATGGCCCGCCTGCGCCGGATCGGTGCTGCCGCCGCGCCGGGGGAACCTCTGGTGATCCGGGTGCTGCGTCCAGAGAACCTGGTCGTCCCCCCGCTCCCGACAGCCGAACTTTGCCACGCCACAATCCGCGTTTCCTCTGGCGAGGTTTGGCTCCTGCAGGGCCCATCTCCCGCCATATCGGCCATGGTCGAAGCCTGCCACGCTGCAGCCTCAAACCAGATGCAGCCCCGGCCCACAGCCCAATCAGACCCCGCCTTGTGACGTGCCTGCCCCCACGCGAGACGCAGGGGGCATTCCGAACTACGGCCCAGAGCGTCCTGCAAGGGGCTCAGACGTTCTGGTTTCGCAGCCAGCCAGACCGCCCTCAGCGGTACCAGAAAATCTGGCATAGTGCTCGAAGGGAGAATGCCGGAGGAGAGGCTACCCGCTCTCGCCCAGCGATCCTGAGGGATGCACGGCCACTGGCATCCGTGCCCAGGTGCCACACGGCGGTTTCTTCGGCCAGTTATCGAGGAGCTGAATGACGCCAGTATCAAGACCGACCCTAAATATGGCGCGCACTACGACCACCTTTTCATCTTCGAGCGCGACACCGCACGGGCCGAGGCCATTGTCGCCGATTTCATCGAACGCGCGAAAATGCATGTGGCATGACGGCTCCGGAACGCCATGCTGCTACCAGCACAACCGAGCCTGACTGCGTGATCCGCGCAGCAAACCTATCTGATCTCAACGCGCTTACGCGTAACGGACCTGTCTGACATATTGTTCTGGCGGCGTGGCGCGGCTTGCCAAGGCTGTGCCCGAAGATTGGGCAGTCATGCGGGCCCGGTCCGAAACTTGGGCAGAGCCTTGTGGCGCGGGCAGGGGGAGAAACCCCGCCTGCCCGTTTCCGGGTGTCAGGCTTTCCAGGGGTCGAGCGGGCGCCCCGCCTGATCCACCCCCATGAAGGCCATGTCCTTGAAGCGGTCGCCGATCCTTTCATGCACCCGCCCGCCGCTGGCGGCACCAAGGGCGACGACGATCTCGTCAGGGGCGGGCGCATCGGGGATGGTGAATTCCATGGTCAGGAAATGCGACCGCGCGCCTTTGGAGTCCTGCATCTTGTGCGTCATGGGAATGGTGATCGCGGTGCCCGCCCCGGCGCGCTTGTTGGTAAAGGGCAGGAAGCTGTCGGCCCCGGCCCCCGTGCGGTAAAGATTGCCAAAATGCAGCGTGTGGATCAGGCCTGCGGCATGTTCGATCTCTCCGCTGGTGCCCACGACGGCGGCCTTGCCAAAGGCTTCGATGCCCTCCGGACCGCCCATCAGCGCCACCAGCCGGGGCACCAGAAGGTCTCCCAGAATGGCGGCATGGGCATGAATCCCGGGCTGCAGATCCTCCACATAGGCGCTGCCCCACGGGCTGCGGATCACCGCGGCGCAGGCGGCCATACGCAGCGGTCTGGCAGCGGGCTTGCCCCCCTCGACCAGCGTGTCCTCGACAAAATCGACGACCTTGCGGATCACGACGCCGGTCATGCCTGCAGTCCCTGTTCGTCCAGCACCCGGTTGGCGATGCGGTGGCATTCCACCCCCACCGGCACACCGCAATAGATGGTGATATGGGTGATCATCGCCTTCAGTTCCTCGATGCTGACGCCATTGGTCAGGGCGCCGCGGAAATGCAGCTCCCATTCATGCATCCGGTTCAGCGCCGCGATCATCACGATGTTCAGCATCGACCGGGTCTTGGGCGGCAGCGTGTCATCGCCCCAGCCCGCGCCCCAGCAGTATTCGGTGATGAAGCTCTGGAACTCCTTGGAGAAGTCGGGTGCGCTGGTCAGCGCGCGGTCCACATACTCCGCGCCCAGCGTGGCCTTCCGCCGGTCCAGTCCCTTGGCATAAAGCGCCTCATCCATTCTGCATCTCCTCTGCGGTCTCTGGTCTGGTGAAAAAGCTCAGCAGCCGGTCGGCAATCAGATCCGGCGCTTCGAGCAGGATCGAGTGTTTCAGCCCCGGCAGGATCTGCAGCTCGGACTCCGGGATCAGCCGGTGCATGGTTTCGGACATGCGCGGATTGGACCCCACATCGCATTCCCCGGTGAGGACCAGCGTGCGATGGCGGATGCGGTCCAGCGTCTGCACCAGCTCGGTCTGGCCAAAGACCCGATAGGCTTCGAGGTAGGAGGGCACATGCACCGCCTCCAGCTCCGCGATCCTCTGCCGGATCAGCGCTTCGTTTTCCTTGGCGAAAGCGGCGGTGAACCAGCGGTCGCGCGCGGCGCCGGTGATCGCTGTCATGCCGCCGTCGCGGATCATCTGCAGCCGGGCCACCACCTTGGCGCGCTCTTCTTCGGTGCGGCCCGCCACCGCCGACAGGATGGCGATCCGGTCGAACCGGTCGGGCCAGCCCACCGCCAGCCGCTGCGTGATCAGCCCGCCCAGCGAGAACCCCGCCAGATGGGCCTTTTCCACCCCGGCCTCATCCATGACCCGCAGCACATCTTCGGCGAAGGTGTCGATGGTGATCGGCGCGTCGATCCGGGCCGAGCCGCCATGGCCGCGCAGATCCGGGCGCAGGATGTCGAAACGGGGGCTGAGCCGCTCCGCCACCCGGCTCCAGCTTTCGGCGCTGGCGCCGACACCGTGGATCAGCACCAAGGGGGTGCCGCTGCCTTCGCGATAATAGGTGATCTGGTTGTCGCTGGTCTGCACCCGGCTCTCCTTTGTGTCGTGATGGGGCGCCCGGCCGTTTGGCCGGGGCAGGGGGTCAGTGCGCCAGCGCGGCTTCCTTGACCGCATCCTGCTTCTGGAAATGCGGCAGCACCTGATCGCAGAACAGCTCCAGCGAGCGGACGGCGTTGCGATGCGGCAGGAAGAACGAGCTGCCATAGATGAAATGGTCGATGCCGATGGCGCGGTAGCGCTCCAGCTTTTCGATGATCTGCTCGGGATGGCCGAACATCATGTTCTCCAGCAGCTGTTCGGGCTGGTATTCATTGCGGTTGGCGACCACGTCAAAATCGACCGGCTCGGGATAGCCGTTGCGCACCTCGCCCACGTTCTTGAAGAGGTTCTCGAACGACCGGCCGAAATCGATCATCGACCGCACCGCCTGATCGCTGCCCGCCTTGTCAGCAAAGACGCAGGAGGTCCGCAAAGTGGCATGTTTCAGCCCTTCGGCCCCCGGCACGCCCGCTGTGGCGGCAAGAAACTTGCGGTGCAGATCCTCCACTTCGGAAACCGGCTTGCGCAGCGCCGTGGACATGATGTTGCAGCTATTCTCGGCGGCGAAGCGGAAGGTGCTTTCGTCGCGCGCCGCGATCCAGAGCGGGACGTTCTTCTGCAGCGGCTGCGGCACGCTGGTGGTGGCAGGAAAGGAGAAATGTTTCCCCTCATGGGCAAATTCGCCTGCCCAGAGCCCCTTCACCACCGGCACAAGCTCGCGCAGGAAGGATCCGCCCTCCTGCTGGGGCACGCCGCCCGCCATGCGGTCGAATTCATACTGATAGGCGCCGCGACCCAGCCCCATTTCCAGCCTTCCGCCGGAATAGATGTCGCAAAGTGCTGCCTCTCCGGCCAGCCGGATCGGGTTCCAGTAGGGGGCAGAGACGATGGCCGTGCCCAGCCGGATGTTGCGGGTATGCCCGGCCCAATGGGTCAGCGTCTGGAACGGGTTCGGCGACACGGTCAGTTCGATCGTGTGATGTTCGGCGGTCCATGCGACGTCAAAGCCTCCCTGATCGGCGATCTTGACCAGATCCAGAGCCTCGGCCATGATCTGCCGCATGTCGGTGGAGGGGCTGGGGCGCCCCGGATTCACTGCGATGGAAAAGCGCATCTTTCTCTCCTGCTCCGGCTGTTAGCTCTGCACCCGCATCACGAAGGGATCGTGCGTCTTGCCCGAGTAATCGATGACGACGGTCTTGATGCGGGTGAATTCGTTGATCGCGGCAAAACCGTTATGCTTGCCGTAGCCGGAGTCCTTGTAGCCACCCGACGGCGCCATGACCGAGGGGCTGCGATAGGTGTTGATCCAGACCATCCCGGCATTGATCCGGCGCATGAAGCGCATCGCGCGCTCCATGTCATTGGTCCACAGGCCGGAGGCCAGCCCGTAGCGCGTGTCATTGGCCTTGGCGATCATGTCCTCGTCGTCGCTGTAGCGGATCAGGCCCAGCACCGGGCCGAAGATCTCGTTCCGCGCGATGTCCATCTCGTTGGTGACGTCGCCAAAGATCGTGGGCTGCACATACCAGCCTGCGCCCATCTGTTCGGCCCGCCCGCCCCCGGCCAGCAGCTTGGCCCCGGCAGTCTTCGCGCCCTCGACAAAGCGGCCCACCTTTTCGACCTGCGACCACAGCGCCAGCGGCCCAAGCTGGGTGTCGGCCTCGGTGGGGGCGCCGATCCGGATCTCGGCGGCGCGGGCAACCAGCCGTTCGGCCACTTCGTCATAGATGCTGTCATGGACCAGACAGCGAGATCCCGCGACGCAGGTCTGCCCGCCCGCCGCGAAGATGCCAGAGACGACACCGGTCACGGCGCGGTCCAGATCGGCATCGGCGCAGATGATGTTGGGGGATTTCCCGCCCAGTTCGAGGATCGCGGGCGTCAGGTTCTGCGCGGCGCTGGCGGCGATCACCCGCCCGGTTTCGGGCCCGCCGGTAAAGTCGATCTTGTCCACCTCGGGATGGCGCACCAGCGCGTCGCCCACGGTCTGACCGCCGCCCGTCACAACATTGAACACGCCCGGCGGAAAGCCCGCCTCCGCCACCAGTTCGGCAAAGGCGAGGATGGAGGCGGCGGAATGCTCCGACGGCTTCACCACCATGGCATTCCCGGCGGCGATGGCCGGGGAAAAGGCGCGGTTCAGCAGCAGCAGCGGCGAATTCCATGGCACGATGGCGGCGATGACCCCCACCGGCTCGCGCAGGGTGAAATTTAGCATGTCCGGCTTGTTGACCGGGATCGTCGTGCCCTCGATCTTGTCGGCCATGCCCGCGAAATAGCGCATGCTGGCGGCCACCGCATGGGTCAGCGCGGTCATCTCCTTCAGCAGCTTGCCATTGTCGCGCACTTCCAGCCGCGACAGCCGGTCGACATTCTGCGAGATGAGGTCGGCCAGACGGTACATCAGGCTGCCGCGGTCGGTCTGGGACATGTCGCGCCATGCGGCACTGGTCATCGCACCCCGGGCAGCCCGCACGGCGCGATCCACCTCGTCGGCGGTGGCATCGGGCATGGAGGACCATTCCGCCCCTGTCGCGGGATCATAGCTGGGAAAGCTCTGGCCCTGCGAGGGGACGAATTCGTTATTGATGAACAGCGGCAGGCAGCGGCCTTCCAGCGCGTCGGTGGTAAACAGGGTCATTGCACGATGTCCTCGGGTTGAAACGGAGCGGACCGCGGCACGGTCAGCGGCAGCACGGCCCCGTGGGGACCGGCGGTGTCGACATAAAGGCCGAAGCGGCGCGCCCCGATCTCTTCGGCGTAGCGGCGCAGCATCGCCCGCGCGCCGGGATCCGCCACGGCGAGCGTGGGCAGCGCCTCTGGCGCGACCATCACCACGCCTTCGGGCAGGTCGGAGCCCGCCGCCAGTTCGCCGTGAAAGAAGAAGTTGCGGGTCAGGCCATCGGCGCTGTCAAAAATCGCATAGGGGCTGTCCCATGCCACCCGCGCCGGGCCCGCCCCGGCCAGATCGGTCTCCAGCGCGGCGATGGCGGCGGCGGTGCTGTCCTGCGGCGCGGAAAGCGGCAGGCGGTAGCCGCCGTCACGCCCCGCCAGCAGCAGCACCTTTCCGGCGCGGTGCAGGATGGCGCCCGCGCACAGCGCGGGATCGGCGGCGGGCCGGGTGTAGCGGCCATCAGCGAAGATCAGGCCGGGGCGCGGGCTGCGCCGCAGCGCCGTGATGCGCCCGACAAGGATCAGGTGATCGCCCGCCGCCACCACCTCGTGCCGCGTGCAGTCGAATACGGCGGCGCAGCCTTCCAGTAGGGGCGACCCGGTGGGCCCGGCCTGCCACGGCACCCCGGCAAAGCGGTCGTGCTCGCCTCGGCTGGCAAACCGCCCCGCAAGGTCGGTCTGGTCGGCTGCAAGGATGTTGACGGCGAACCCCTCGCCATCCCGGAACAGCGCCAGATTGCGGGAGGTGGTGCCGATGCAGACCAGCAGCAGCGGCGGATCCAGCGAGACGGAGGTGAAGGAATTTGCGGTGAAGCCTGCCGGTGCGCCCGCCTTGGTGCGGGTGGTGACGACGGTCACACCGGTGGCGAAGCGGCCAAAGGCTGCGCGCAGGTCGGCGCGGTCGAAGGGGGCGGCAGAGGGGGCGGGGTCGGGCATGGTCGGGAAGCCTTCGGTCGTTCAGCGGGTGCTGAAGATGACTTTAGGCTGCAGGTTTCGGACCAGTCCTCCCGCGAAACTGGCGAGATTATTGGAAAAAATTCCTACTATCTGTAGGAAGTCCTGAACCGGTGAAGGCGCAGAGCCAGCTCCAGCTGGAAACATTCCTCCGGATCGTTCAGATCCACGCCCGCGCGTTCGGTAAGCCGCCCGATGCGGTAGCGCAGGGTCGAGACATGGATGCCCAGCAGATCCGCCGTCTCCTGCGGGCGGCGCCCGGTGGCCAGATAGGCCTCCAGCGTCTGCAGCATCGCCTCGCCCTTGTCGGTGCCGTCCTCGGTCAGCCAAGCGATGGTGTCGGTCAGGAACCGGTCGGCCACCCGGCTGCTGAGCCCGGCCATGAGCGAGGGGAGCGAGCCGACATTGCGCCGGTCCACCCAGCCGCGGGCGCCCATCTTTTCAGCGACCTGCAGGTTCCACGCGCAGGCCTCGCGCGCGGGGGCCACCTGATCCAGCTGGTCGATGCGGTCAGACAGCAGCGCTATGGCATCGGGCAGGATGGGCCGGATGCGCTGGATGAACAGCTCGCGCTGCTTGGCGCTGCGCATGTCCTCGCCATCGCGGATCAGCAGACAGATCTCGCCCTCGTCCCGGCAGGAAATGGCCTTGCCCAGCGTGCGCTGCGCGGTGCGCAGCACGAAGCTGTGCGCATCCTCGCCCGCCACCGCGCCGCCGGGGCTGCGCAGCCCGACAAGGAACATCGGCTGGTCGAGTTCGAATCCCAGCAGGCGCGCCTCGTCGCGCAGGCTGCCAAGATCGCGCAGATCGCCCTGACAGAGCCGCAGGATCAGCCGCCGCGAGGCCTGTTCGCGGGTGCGGAACATCATGTAATTGCGCAGGATCAGCGTCGACAGCGCCAGCTGGCCCGCATCGGCGGCGATCTGTTCGTTGGGCGCCAGCTGTGCCGCGCCCAGCAGGAACAGCGCGCCGACCCGGCTGCCGTCGATGAAGAGCGGCCGCATCAGCGCGGCGTGGGTCTCGTCGCCCACCAGCAGGCGCACGTTCTGGTCGCCCAGATCGGTATCGGCCTTCATCGCGGTGCGCACCACCGATTCCGGCAGCCGGTGCGCCAGCGCCCGCAGCAGCGGCGCCGCGTCCGCCGGATCGCACAGCATCTGCCCGGTGGTCAGATCTATGGCGAACCAGCCGGTGGGAAACAGCCGCGACAGCGAGCCATAAAGATCCGTGGCGTGATCGGGATCAAGTGTGGTGGTCAGGGCCGAGGTCAGGTTGGTGGTGATGGCGCGCAGCCGCTCCGCCTCGGCCCGCTCCTCGCGCAGGGCCTGCATCCGGCGCACCGCCACATCTGCCAGATCCGCAAGGCATTGCAGGAAGCTGAGTTCGACCTCGTCAACCTCCACCACCTCGTTGGCCAGCACCGACAGTACGATGGCGCGGCCCTCCTCGTCGGGGAATTTCAGCGGCACCAGCACCACGGTATGATAGCCGCGCGCGCGGGCGTCATCGCGGAAAGCGGCATATTTGTCCTGCGACGCGGCATCCGAAATCACCAGAGGCCGCCCGCGCGAGACCACCTCGCGCACGGGGCTGCTGGACAGATCCCATTGCATGGTGGACCGCCGCCCGCTTGCGGTCAGGAACTGGTCGAAGCGCACGGTCGAGATCGAGAGCTGCCGGTCGGTGTCCATCACCATGACGCTGCTGATCGCCCAGTGCGAATGGCGGCAGACGCCTTCGGTCAGCCGGACCAGCACATCGCGGAAATCGCCGCCCTCATTGATCAGCCGGGTGATTTCTGAAAGCTGGCGGAACTGGTCGGCGCGCAGGGTGGGCGGACGGCCGGGATGGTCTGCAGCGGTCATGCGGGTGGCTTTCCTGCGGCGGAGCGGGGCGCGGCGGTCGGGCGGTGGTACATGGGCGATGCCTCCCCAAAGGGCGTGAGTCCTCGCTAGCGACGAAGCCGGGGGCGATCATGGTGCCTTCAGACGGAGAACGCAAAGCCGCATTCCTACGAAACATAGGAAGACACAAAAGCTGCATGGCGCATTAATGAAATCACACTCAAAAACGACCAGACCGACAGGGATCATTCCACAGTGACAGACAGGATTGAGATACGCGGTGTCTACAAGATTTTTGGACCCCGCAGGGACGAGGCGATGGCGCTTGTCCGGGCGGGCAAGGGCAAGTCCGAAATTCTGGAACAGACACAGGCCGTGGTGGGCGTGAACAACGTCTCCCTCAAGGTGCCGAAAGGCGCCATCTCGGTGATCATGGGGCTGTCGGGATCGGGCAAGTCCACGCTGGCGCGCTGCGTGAACCGCATCATCGAACCGGATGCGGGCCAGCTTCTGCTGGATGGCGAGGATTACACCACCTGCACGCCGGGTCGCATGCGCGACCTGCGCCGCCGCCGCATTTCCATGGTGTTTCAGAATTTCGGCCTGCTGCCCAACCAGACGGTGATCGACAATGTCGCGCTGGGGCTGAAGCTGCGCCGCGAACCGCTGGCCGAACGGCACCGCAAGGCGGGCGAGATGCTGGAAATCGTCGGCCTGTCGGAATGGGCCTCGCACCTGCCCGGAGAGCTGAGCGGCGGGATGCGCCAGCGGGTCGGGCTGGCGCGCGCGCTGGCCACAGAGGCGGATGTGCTGATCATGGACGAGGCCTTCAGCGCGCTTGACCCGCTGATCCGCACCGAAATGCAGGATGAACTGCTGCGCCTGCAAACCACGCTGCACAAGACCGTGCTGTTCATCACCCATGACTTTCAGGAAGCGCTGCGGCTTGGCACCCGGATCGCGGTGATGGCGGACGGATCGGTCATCCGCGACGGCACCCCGCAGGAGATCGTGATCGACCCGCAGCATGATTATGTCGCGGCCTTCACCCGCAATGTCGACCGGGCGCGGCTGTTCGATGCCGCCTCTGTCATGGTCGAGACCCCTGCCGACGGTCAGGGTGGCCAGTTCGTGCTGGACGATACCGGGCAGGTCGCAGGATGGAGCGCGCCCGGCGGCGCCCCCGCCAGCGGTGCCTATATCGTCGTGCGTCCCGACACCCGCCTGATCGACATTGCCCGCGCTGCCTCCCGGGGCCGTGGCCCCATTGCGGTGGTGGATGACGCGGGCAGGTTCCGTGGCCGCATCCCGGAAGAGGCACTTCTTGCCGGGATCGCGGGCGATGCCGAGACGATGAAAGGAACCCGGCCCGATGCTTGATCCGGACCAAGTCTACATCCCGCTCGCAAGCTGGATCCAGATCGCGATCGAGTGGATCGCCGACCATTTCCGCCCGCTGTTCCGGTCGATCCGCTGGCCGGTGGACGAGCTGCTGAACGCCATCAACGGCACGCTGGAGGTGACGCCGCCGCTGCTGCTGATCGCGCTCTTCGGCCTTCTGGCGCTGTGGCTGGTAGGGCGGCGCACCGCGCTCTTCACCGTCGTGTCGCTGGTGTTCATCCTGCTTCTGGGCATCTGGTATGAAACGCTGACCACGCTGTCGCTGATCGCCACGGCCATCGTGGTCTGCGTGGCGATCGGCATTCCGCTTGGCATCCTCTGCGCGCGCAGTGACCGCGCCTGGGGCATCCTGCGCCCAATCCTTGACGTGATGCAGACCACGCCCAGCTTCGTCTACCTGATCCCGGTGGTGATGCTTTTTGGCGTGGGCACCGTGCCCGGGGCGGTGGCAGTGATCGTGGTGGCGGTGCCGCCGCTGATCCGCTTCACCAATATCGGGATCCGGGGCGTCGATCAGGAGCTGATCGAGGCGGGCATCGCCTTTGGCGCCACCGAACGCCAGCTTCTGTGGGAAATCCAGCTGCCGCAGGCCCTGCCGACGATCCTTGGCGGGCTCAACCAGACCGTGCTTCTGGCCATGGTGATGTCGGTCATTGTGGCGATGATCGGCGCCGAAGGGCTTGGGCTGGTGGTGCTGCAGGGGCTTGGACGGCTGGATGTGGGCCGCGCCGCGGTCGGGGGCATCGGCATCGTGCTGATGGCCATCATCCTTGACCGGCTGACGCAGGCCGTGGCCGACCGCGATCCCCGTGCCAGAGCGGGCCAGTCCCGGATTTCCGGCGCCTTTGCCCGCCTTTTCGGCGGCGGTCACCGCCGGGCGGAGGCCCGTCTGGAAGCCTCGCTCGACAGCAAGACCTGACCCGCGGGCTGCGGCCCTGCCGCCCGCCCGGCCAGAGGGCCGCCCCAAACTGCGGGCGGTCCCTCATCCCCCACGAGCTGCGACAAGCAGCCTGTCCCCAACAGTAGGAGATTCCCATGACCAAAAAACCATTTTTCCTCACCACGGCCCTGGCCTGCACGCTGGCCCTGCCCGCCATGGCCCAGGACCTGCCCGGCGAGGGCAAGGAGGTGCGCCTGTCCCGCAGCGACAGCCTTGGCACGCAATATGTTCAGGCCGAGATCCTGAAGCGTGCGATGGAAGATCTTGGCTATGACGTGACCATGACCTCCATCGGCACGGCGGCCTTCCTGCAGGCGGCGGCGCAGGGCGATCTGGA
The DNA here is from genome assembly GCF_035481585.1 of Salipiger marinus. Lineage (NCBI taxonomy): Bacteria > Pseudomonadati > Pseudomonadota > Alphaproteobacteria > Rhodobacterales > Roseobacteraceae > Salipiger > Salipiger marinus. The sequence continues at coordinate 44,801 of NZ_JAYKSL010000027.1, forward strand.
CATCTCGGGCGACATCAACATGCCGCAGCGCGCCCTGCAGTATGATACGGTGAAGGACGAGGTGACCCTGCTGAGCGGCGGCACCATTCAGGGCGGCGGCATCAACGGCTATCTCATCGACAAGGCCACCGCCGAAAGCCGGGGCATCACCGATCTCAGCGCGCTGGCCGATCCCGAGATCGCGGCGCTGTTCGATGCTGATGGCGACGGCAAGGCCGATCTGATGAACTGCGATCCGGGCTGGAGCTGCGGCGATGTGGTGGAATTCCAGCTGCAGGAATACGGGCTGACCGACACGGTTGAATCGGTGCGGGCGAAATATGAGCCGCTTTTGGCCGAAACCTTTGCCCGCTACCGTCAGGGCGATCCGGTGCTGTATTACACATGGAGCCCCTCTTTCGCGACCGAGACGCTGGTCCCGGGCGAAGATGTGGTCTGGCTGCCGATCCCCTATGACGCGGCCCCCGAAGGCGTCGAGGTGCCCAATGGCCACCTTGTCGAAGGGGTCGAGGGCTGCGCGGGCGGCGCCACGTCCTGCCGCATGGCGACAGGGTCGTGGAACTGGGACATTGCCGCCAACCGGGAATTCATCGCCGACAACCCCGCCATCGCGGCGCTGGCGGATGGCGTGGAATGGCCTCTGGCCACATGGTCGGTTTGGGAAACCCAGATGAAGGAAGACAATTCCGACCGCGCCATCCGGAAGATCGCCGATGGCTGGATCGAAGAAAACCGCGCCACCTATGAGGGCTGGCTGGAGACGGCCAAGGCCGCCGCAGAGTAAGCCATCATCGGCACATCGGGGCCGCCTGAGGATCAGGCGGCCCCTTTGCCGTTCCACCTGCCTACGCCAAGGGGAAATGCCGGGTGTGGTCACGACTGTCGGTCCGGCGCGCGACACCCGGCAGAAATCCTGCGCCCGGTTCCCGGGCTTCGCTGTCAAGGCAACAGGCCGGTTCCGAGGGCCGTCTTGGCCATGCCAATGGCGTGCGTCCCCCCGACCGGTCCAAGGCGGCCCGGCAGCTTAAACAGGCTTCAGGCCATCCAGCGGCGGACCACCATCAGCGTGCCGCCAAGATCCGCCCGGGGTACCATTCCGCTCCCGGATCCGCAGGGTCGGTAAACGTCACCCCTGACAGCCCGGCCCGTCGCCCCACCTACAGAGGCAGCTGAGGAGGGGAGTCCTCACCTGGACTGGAAAGCGGGTGGCAGGGTTTGTCGTGGAGGGGCAAGGGGTGCGCAGGTGTCTTTTCGTTCACGTCGGCTACCGCGCCTTACGCACATACCTTCCGGGAAACGCGGGCTCGCCCGATGACACGAACGGCAGAAATGACCAACCACCGTGATCACCGGCCCGCCTCTCGGTCAGACGGTAGTGCGAGCTGATGGGATCTGCCCCGTACCAGTTTCTATGCCGCTCCCAATCCGACCGCGGAAGATCCGGTCATCGGCGATGATATTGTTGCTCAGGGAAACCTGCCGCAACTATGGATATCGCCGTGTCACTGTCGAATTACGCCACCGTGGCCCTGTCGTGAACTCGAAGAAAGTGCGGCGGATCATGCGTGATAATGATCTGAATCCAGAGCGAAAACACCGCTATACCGGAACCACCGACAGCAGCCACGATAGCCCGATCTATCGGAATGTTGCCAAGGGGTTTGAAGTCCATGGACCGGATCAGCTCTGGGTCGGGGACATCACCTATGTCGCCATCGGGACCGGCTTCGTCTATCTGGCCGTCATCCTGGACGCCTGGTCGCGCAAGGTCGTGGGCTAGGTGTTCAGTCCCGGCATTTGGTGGATCGGGTTCAAGATGAATCTGTCCGGCTCTGAAGTCCAGATCTTGCAGATGTATTCGTAGGGCGTGAGCCCGTTGAGGGTCTTGCGCTGGCGCGGCGCTCCTGCTCCTTATGGCCCTCACAAAACGCTTTACAGCCGATGGAAGCGTTGGAGCGAACAGGGCATCTTCGCGCGGATGATGGCCGGGCTGGCGGCGGAACACGGCGAAGAGAAGACCGTGATGATCGACGCGACATACCTCAAGGCCCATCGAACGGCGACCAGCATGGCCGCCAAAAAGGGGGGCGTGGTCGCCTGATCGGTCGTACCAAGGGCGGCATGAACACCAAGCTGCACGCCGTCTGCGACAGTCAGGGACGACCGATCGACCTGTTCGTCACCGCCGGACAGGTGAGCGATTACATCGGCGCACGCGCATTGCTCAGCGGCCTACCAAACGCCAAATGGCTGCTCGGGGATCGCGGCTATGATGCTGACTGGTTCAGAGACGCGTTGCAGGACAAGGGGATACGCGCCTGTATCCCAGGCCGAAAGAAGCGCAAGACCCCGGTCAATTACGACAAGCGCAGATACAAGCGGCGCAACCGCATCGAGATCATGTTCGGCAGGCTCAAGGACTGGAGGCGCGTCGCGACCCGCTATGACCGCTGCCCCAAGGTGTTCCTCTCTGCCATCGCGCTCGCGGCTCTCGTCATCTATTGGTTATGAATCCTGACCCTAGCTCATCTCTCGTTCCCATGCTGATCCGTCTCATTTCCGCTCCCGAACAGAACCGCTTCGGGAACATTTCTAATGATGCAACGGCGCCATTTTTGGGAACAGTTCAGGCGAGGCAATGCGGCGTCTCATCCAGAATGTCGCGCTATAACGCGACCTTGATCGCCACGTCGCTGAACTCCATGTCCGCGCTACCGTGCTGAACCGCTACACCGCGATCGGCATTCCCGTAACCGAGCCCACGGGGTAAGTTCATCTGGACAAAAGGGGGGGCATGGATTTTACCCTATCCTCACAACAAAGCCGAGATGGGCAGCCAAGAGATTCTTATATCTACGGGCGAAAATTTCTCAAAAGACATCCTCGCACCTTCAGACTTGCAATTACGATGCCTTACGGACATTACAGCTCCAGTCAAAAATGGAGACGATAATGACTGTTGATCTCGATCTACTGTCGATGCCGAAAGAAGACCTGCTGGTGCTGAGCAAGAAAATTGACAAAGCTCTCTCCGACTACGACGCACGCAAGAAAGCCGAAGCCCGGGCAGCCGCGGAAGCCCTCGCAAAGGAAGCCGGGTACTCTCTGTCCGAGCTGATGGAAGTCGGCGGCGCTAAGGGGTCAAAAGGGGCCCCGAAGTACGCACATCCCGAAAATCCCTCTAAGACCTGGACTGGCCGCGGTCGAAAACCGAAATGGGTCGAGGAGCACCTTGCGGCTGGCGGCGATCTCGACACACTCGCTATTCAGTAAGACGGCTTAGCCTCTCCTAAAAATTAGCCCCGCCACCACCGGCGGGGCTGTCTTTGATGGACCTCTGGCGCCACGGGCACTTATGCTCTGCGCAGTTTTCAAGCTGTTTGTCGCTTTTCCAACTGCTGGTGGGAGATCGCCAGGGATGATGAGCTCCGCATAGCTCTGAAGGGGTTCCAACCTGACACTGTTGCAGTATTAGCAACATATTCAATTTTGGCATCTTATGGTGATATTGCGAACCGCACCACAGAGGAGGCCGACCATGCAAGGTTGAGCATACTTCAGATGCCCGTCTTCTGGTAGGCATCAGAATCGCCGCGGAATGCGAGCACCATCAGACCGAATTTCTCCGAAGGATCAATAAAGGCGGAAGGCCATTCGTTCAGGAGCAATCTCGACTGCGGCAAGTTGGTGGGCGATCCGTTTAAGGCCCTGAACCAGACGATGAATTTCTAGCGGTTCCGATAAAAATTCAATGGAGTAACAATGGCATCCAAGGCTCTGACAGTGAATGATAAAGCGCGTGTGGCGCTGGTGTCTTGCATGCGGAACGAAGGCGTTTTTGCCTTGGAATGGCTCGCCTATCATATTGCGTTGGGGTTTGAGCGTATTTTTGTCGTCACTAACGATTGCCGCGATGGATCAAACGTTTTGTTCGATAGATTAGAACAATTTGGCGTGCTAGTTCACGTGCCTCAGGACGTTCCTGAAGGTGCGTCGCCTCAGGATTTAGGTATGAATTTGGTGTTGGCGCAGTTGCGCCTGGATGGGCAAAGTCATGATTTACATATCGATAGCGATGAGTTTCTCCATGTACCGGAAGGCTTGGAGGTAGTGATGAAAGCTACGCGCGGCGCTGATGTCGTACCGGTACCGTGGCGCCTGTTTGGGGATGGGGGGATGAGGCATTGGAAGCCTGGCGACTTGGTGGTTGCGCAAAATCTGCGGGCGGAGCCTGCGCCAGTGCCGGGGCAGAGCAAGTCCAAGTGCTTCTTTCGTGTGGACAGTTTCGCGCGGGCGACAGACCACAATCCATTGGAGCCTCTGGTGGACGACCCTGTAGTAATGAATCCTGATGGCGATGTGTTGGAGAACAAGTCGCTCTACCAGAAAAAAGCGGCCCGGTTCAGGCCGCATGATGTGGCGGTGCGCGGGCGAAACGCAGTTCTTTTTCACTATGCCATCCGATCTGAGGACTGCTTCTTGATGAAAAATGACCGTAGCGATGGACAGGGCAAACGAGGCGAAATTAAGTATCATCTTGGCTCTCACTGGCATCGGATGGCCAATCGCAATGACGTGGAAGAGCGCGCCATGTTGTCCCATGTGCCAAAGCTTTCGGAGACCCTTGCCGAATGGCGTTCTGATCCAGAACTGGCACGACTTGAGAAGGCATGCCAAGATTGGTTTCTTTCCCGGCGGGCCAAAGTGCTAACGCCTGAACGTCGCAAAGCGTGGTCGCGGTGAGGCTTCCGGCTTAACCTTTTGAAACTAAGTGATTAGTTGAGCTAGGAGAGGCACAAACGGTAAATTGCGCCCGGGACGGAGCTCCTCCCAAAGTTCGGACAGTGACGTAAACTACGATTTGCAATCTGCTGATCTTCGACGAGGGGGTGGGACTGCTCCTACTTTCCTTCGCTCCTTGAGCCCGGCGCTCTGTGGAGAAGGCGCTGAGGCCGTAATCCAAGAGACCTACGTTCATGGCGTGTCGACGCGGTCGATGGATGGCCATGGGCGGGACTGACATCTCGAAGAGCCAGATCAGCCGGCTCTGCGAAGAGATCGATGAACGGGTGGATGTCTTCCTCACTCGCCCGATTGAGGGTATGGCCGTAAGCGGGTAGCCGAGACCGTTCAGGCTTTGTGATTCCAGG